>NZ_JBSGEQ010000052.1:0-47190 GCF_053602975.1 Nocardia sp. NPDC004278 | reverse complement strand
GGCCAGATACACCGAGCCCATGCCGCCTCGGCCCAAAACCCCCTCGATAGCGAAGTCGGCGAAGGTCGAGCCGATATCAAGTTGAGCCAACAGCTCCCCCGCTTCCTACACCGCACCGCGTCGCGAGCATATCCGAACCCAGCCGCCACGGGTGGGGTGAATTGTCGGGGGCCGAGGCGACTAATGCTGCGTTCCTCAAAGGGTGAAAATAAAACGGCGGCGTAGGTCCTGCGTTTCGGGGCGGGTCGGCCCCAGACCCATGGTCGTGCTCGTTCATTGAGGGCGGCAGCGGCCCGGCGGGTGGCCTGGTCAATTTCTCGGCTGTCGGCGAAGGTCTGTCCGGCGAGGGCCACCTGCGGCAACCGGACCAGAACCGTCACGCCACCGCTATTGGCCGATGACCAGCAGTTTTCGGTGTTGCAGCAGGTTGGCGTACTGGTCGATACCCCCTCCGGACACAGACAGTACACCAACTCGTGGCCGTGGGTTCGTCTCGGCCGTAACCGCGTGGTCGTCGTGGTTGTAGGTGAGTTTCAGCCCTAGTTCGCGGTATACCTCCAGCTTGTCGCCGAGGTCGGCAGCCCGCAGGATCGCCTGGATTCCACCGAGTGCCTCCACCAGTTGACGGATTTCGTCGTGGCTCATTCGTTGAGCGAGTCCGGCGTGATTCGTCGCGGCTGTGAGTTGAGCGGCCAGGACTGTCCGTTCGCGGTGTATGTCGCTGCTCCACGCGGCGACCATCGCGGCCTCTAGAGCGGCGCGATGTCTGGCGAGTTTGCGGTCGCATTCGGCGATCGATCGGCGTAGTGGGTCCGATGTCGCCGTCGTATCGGGTTGCGCGGCCTCCATCTGAGTCAGTGTGTATTCGACTCTTTCGGGTTCGAAAACCTCTGCGAGCCAGTTGTCGATGGGGTCGATGAGCATGTCTTCTTTCAAGAAGACGTTGGTGGGGTGTTCGAGGCTGCCGGCGATGGCGTATTCCTGTGGATAGCGGCGCCGGTAGAAGGCCGCGCCGTGGAACCAGTTGCCCTGCATCTTGCGTCCGCAGGTGTGGTGGGTCATGAGGCCCTTGAACGCATAGTCGCGGCGTTGGACACGATCGCGCGGCCCAGCTCGGTGGAGAGCACGTCGGCGCAGTCCTGGGTGGCGACGGTGAGTCCGGCCCAGTGTTTGCGGAAACTCTTCGCGGCCCGGAACAGGAATTGCACTCCGGCGGGTTGGCGCATGAGTAGCCAGGCTTCGTCCACCGTGATCATCCGGGGCCGCCGCTCGGCCGGGCTCGACACCCGCCGCCACGTCGCGTCCAACACCAGCAGGGTCCCGATCGTCTTCAACTCCTCGGGCAACTCCCGCAGCGAGAACACCACCAACCCGCCTCGGGGTCGGTGGTGGTAGGCCCGTCCACCAGCCCGGCATACGCCCCGCCGCCGACGAAGGGATGCAATCCGGCTGCCACCTCTCCAGCGGCGGGGGTGGCGAGCCGGGTCAGTTGGTCACGTAATCCGCTCAGTGTCGGTGCGGGCCGGGCCCAGGTGACGGGTTCGTCGGTGATCCCGGCGGCGGTGTAGGTGGCTGATAACGCGGTATCGAGAGCCGCCCGTTGTGCGGACGTCTGCTCGCCGAGTAGGACCTGGATGATGGTGTGCAGGAACAGTTTCCGCCGGATCAGGGCATCGGAGGGGGCACTGCGGCGGCCGTCGAGGCGGGTGTGGATTTCCAGATCGAACGGGTTGAGCCGCTGCTGGGGTGCGCCGAGGCGGATGTGGCTGCCGCCGACCGCCTCGGCCAGGCGGCGGTCTTCGTCTTCGGGATCGATCACCCTCGACCAACATTCGATCGGCCTCGCCCAGTTTGCGCACAACTTGTTCGGGGTGTGCCTCTTGCGTGTCGCCATGATCTTCGAGCCTTCCCGCCCACTACGTGGGCCGCAAGGCTCTCACACTCCCCGGACCGAAATCATGGGGTCAGGTCACCGGCTCAATCGCGCCGATCACATCTGGGGCTTGTCGCCGCCGGCGGCTTGACCTGCTGGCGACGGACACCTCCCGATCGCCGACGCCAACGGCGACATGGGCGAGAACGACACCGCCGTTTTCGACCCCATCTTCTGCTTTCACTACTGCGTCATCGATTACGTGTTCTGGGTGTCGCACAAGCGGCGCGGCTTTACTGATCGTCTCTCACTTCGAAACACTGCCTATTCGGGTCGAGCGCGGCACGGTTCGGGCCAACAACGCAGGACTGAGTGCGTGGACCTCAGGCAGCGTTCGGCACGCGGGTTTGCACGGTCTGGATCACATGAACGCACAGCTGGTCGGACTCGTCGACGATCTTGACCTCGACTACGACGGCAGTTCGGCTTGTCCGCATCGGTTCGGCAACCGCGTGGGCCGAGCGTCGGATCGGGCGCAGGAAATGAGTCGTGGAATCTGTCGTTGCGGGCAGTGCTCCGGGGGTGGCGTTGAGCGTTGCGCAGACCGCCGCGACGGCATCGGCGAGCCCCATTAGGGCCCCGCCGTGCAGGCCGCCTCCGGTAGTGGACAGCTCCGCGCTGTGGTCCAGGCGCGCGGTCACCCGGGCTGGCGCTAGGTCGGCGAACTTCACGCCGAGCGTCCGCACATACGGAGCGAGACGGTAGACGTCCTCGGAAGTGATGGTCATTGTCGGCACCTCTCTGATCATTGTAGAGACCTCACTCTACATTTCTGGAGAGTAGCCTCTAGGAGGTGGCGAGGTTTGTGCACGACACTTCGGCGATCCTGGATGCGGCGGCCCGATTGCTGGCAGGCGGCGGCACCGCCGCTGTCACGATGGCCGCAGTCATCCGAGAGTCCGGCGCTCCGAGCGGGTCGGTCTACCATCGGTTCGCCGACCGCCCGTCGTTGATGGCAGCCCTGTGGAACAGGGCGGTCGAGAATCTCCACTGCGGGGCCTACGCATTGTTCGACAATGACGATCTTCTCGCCGCGGCCGCGGACGTCGCGCGTCACACCGTGGTGTGGTGCCGCGGCAACCCCCTCGATGCGCAGATCCTGCTAGCCGGGGCTCGCAGCTTCGCCCCACAGGATTGGCCCGAAGTCGCCCGCGCACATCGCGCCACCGAAGCCGATCGCTGGGATGCCGCCGTGCGGGGGCTCGTACGCGGCCTGCGCACGGCGACCGGGCTGTCCGCTACGGCGGTCGTCCTGGCTGTCATCGACCTGCCCTATGCCGCGGTACGCAGGTACCTCTCCAGCGGCCAACCGATCCCCGCCGAGCTCGACGAGCAGGTTCCGGCCATGGTGCGCACTCTTCTGGCGTGTCTGCCATCCGTCGAGGCCCCGGCAGCGGACCGGCGGTGACCGCCCGGACGGACCCCGGCGGAAACAGGACCATCGGGTAACCGGAAGTCCGGCCACGATGGCGAACCCGGTGGATCCGTCCAACGCCGGCAGGCTCTGCAATAGCTGAAGCCGGGCATCCGCACCCGGGCCGACATCGACTCCGGGATGTGTCCATGCGGCGGCCGGATTCGTCGCGCACCAGCAGTCCGATGCGTTCGGCCGGCGGCCAATCCTTGGCGGGCGCGGCCGCGTCTTGTTCGGCGGCAATTCGCCCCTGTCGACCGGGTAGACGCCCTGCAGCCGGGTGGTGAGCGGGATGTCAGGGCTCAGTCCGTTCGGGCAGCGGCGCACCGCCTTCGAGAGTTGCCGGAACCGGCGCACAGGCTGCCGACACCGCTGGAAACGTTGCCGGGCACCGACACTCATTGGTCGCGGGCTTCGATGGCCGCGCGTACCGGGCTGTCGAAGTCGACCATCGGGCGGATCTGGCGCCGCTTCGATCACCGGGCGCAGCAGCGAGTCGATGTCAACGAACACCCGCTCATCGGCGCCGGGCAGCAGATCGACCCGCTCACACAACTGCGCGAGGTGACCGCGCAGCACCGACTCCAACTGCCGGGCGTGCCCGAAAGTGAACTCCCGCAATAACGTTCCCACCGTCGACGGCGCATACACGCCGTCGAACAACATCTTCATCCCGCCCGAACGCAACACGTCGACATCGTCTATACAGTCCGCGCCCGCACACATCCCCGCGATCAGTGTGGCCAGCTTCGGGCACGGATTCGCCGCCCCCGACGCGATCCGCGGCTCAGTGATCGACACTTCTTCTCCCGTTCGACTGCCTCGACGTCGTCACCCTCGACGTGGACGGGCTGGTCGCCCGCAAGGACACCTTTGTCGACCACGGACAAGTCCAAGCCGCGCTGACCGCCGAACCGACCCAACCTGGCAGCAACGGCTCATGACTACGAAAGTCGGGCTGTTCCTCCCCGCCCGCGAGTCACTTCTCGCCGGCGCATCGACCGCCGACGTGCTGGACTTCGCCGAACGAGCCGAGGATGCGGGATTCGACTCGATCTGGACCGGCGACTCACTTCTTGCCTCGCCCATCCTCGAACCGCTTACCCTCCTCGCCGCGGTCGCCGCGCGGTTCTCCTCATCGAGATCAGCGGTCAATACCTTGACCGCCACCACCCGATCCAGCGAACCCTGCACACAGCGATAAACAGCCCCGAAACCACCACGACCGATCTCCTCGGCATCCGATAATCCGGCCGCCGACAACTCCGCCACGACCGAACCGGACACGTCACGCTGCGTCGGGAAAGGATCAGAGCCTGAAAGCGCTGCTCACCCCTCCATCATGTACCCCGGCTATATCGCCAGTCGACACAGCCGGTCTCGGCGATCAACCCTGGGCGGTGCCGACGAGGACGGGACGCGATCCGGACTCAGGCGGTGTGAAGCAGGCAGTCTCGATCCAATCGACCTACATGGATGCCGACGGCGTAGAGGCGAGCGATATCCGAGCCGACCGCGGGGCTGGTCGTCCAACCGCGCGCCATCGCCTGTCCCGCACCGGGAACCAGCAGCTCAACGCCGCTCGCTACCGCATCGCCCGCACACAGGCACGCTGCTACCCGGACACGAGCACCGCTAGCCAGACGCAAAGCCAAAGGCGAAGGCGGTATGGAGGCACTACGGATCCTCAAACGCAGACTATGCGAAGTCGTCTACCGCACCATGATCACCGACCTGCACCACCAACCAGCCGGAATCCCAGCTACTTGCTTGACATCCCAGGCGCTGGGATGTCAAGCAGCGGCTGGGATCTCGCGGTGAGACCAGGCCTTGGCTTCGTCGTAGCGCTCGATAGATATACGGCACCCACGACGGCCGCCACGTCCTCGTCGCCAATGTCAACGCCGAGTGGGCACACGGCGACTGGCACGATCCGATCGGGGTGTTCACCGATCTGCTCCGGGCCGAATTCGATTGACCCATGGACGCGGGCCTCGCTCAGGTTCGATCGCGACGGTCGGGTATTGGTGCGGCCCGCTCGGCGCGCTGGCCATGGATCACCGCGAGGGCGTGTTTGTCGGCCAGCGGGCGCAGCACGTCGTTCAACTCGTCGAACAGCGTGCCCGCCGCTTCTCCGTTCCAAGCCGGTGGCAGCAGCGAGAGCGGGAGGCCCGGATCGCGATAGGGCAACCGGCGCCACTCGGTGAGCATCGGTATATAAAGCTGAAACGCTTCTTGCGGGGTCGGCCGCCCGGCTGCCGTCCGATAGAGGACGGGCCGGTAGCGCTGTAGGAAGTCCGCGTACAACTGGGTGAGTTCGTCCAGATCCCACCACCGGGGGATCTTCGAGCGCAGATCCCCGAAAGCGAAGTGGTGTCCGGTGAACATGTCCAGGTATGCCGACAATCCACGGCGTTCCAGGGCCTGCCGAGTCTCTCGGGCCAGGTTCCCCGGTGCGACCCAAACCCCTGGTGCGGCGGTGCCGAAGCCCAGACGGGTGAGGCTCGACCGCAGCGCGTGCCGCTTGTCGCGCTCGGATTCGGGCACGGAAAACACCACCACAACCCAGCCGTCGTCCTCCGATGCACGGCTGCGCTCGAAAATCCGCACGTCACCCTCGGCGAGCGCCTCCAACGTCGGCGTGGCGAGGGAGTACCCGGCAGTGCTGCCGCTACGTTCGCTGATTAGTACGCCACGGCGTTTCAGACGAGAGATCGATGAGCGAACCGCTTGGGGTTCCGCGCCGACATCGGACATCAGCGCCACGACCGACGCGGTCGACAGCCAATTGCCTTCCGCCCGCGCGCACAGGCCGAAGATCGTGATGATCAGCTGAGCGAGTCGGGAGTCTCGGCCGCCGCCGGAACCAGGGGTCGATTGCGGCTCTGCCGTCATATGTGCACCATACGTGACTCCACGCCGACTACGGTAAGCCGAACGCTGCGAGCTACGCGGCGCGAATCATTCCCTCCTGCACCACGGTTGCCACGTGACGGTGGTCGCGGGTGAAGAAGCGACCCGAGCCCAGACCCCGACCCGCATCGGCGGCTACCGCGTTCTGGAGATAGAGCAGCCAGCCGTCGACCGATGCCGGGCGGTGAAACCACATCGCATGATCGAGACTTGCGGTGACCAGACCAGGCGTGGCCCACGGCAGGTCGAGCACCCGCAGGACCGGCTCGAGGATGGTGTAGTCGCAGACGTACGCGAGCGCGGCCAGATCCCGCTGGTCGTCGGTCAGCCCTGCGACGGTCCGGAGTGGGTCGAACGGCTTCACCCATACCGCCTGGTGCGGCAGCCGTTCTCCTTCGATCGAGAGGTAAACCGGACCGGGCACGTGCCGGGTGTCGAAGCTGCGGCCGGCTGACCAGTAGATCCTCGATTCCTCGGTCATCGTCCCGCCACTGCGTTCTGCAAGGTATTCCGCTGAACTCGGTAGGTCTTCCGGATCGGGCACGGCTTCGGTGAGCTCGGCGGAGAACGTGCCGCCGCGCTCACCTATGGCGAAGTTCGCCAGACACACGTACACCGGCTTGCCGTTCTGGTAGCCACGCACTTGACGCGTGCTGTAACCACGTCCGTCGCGCAGTACTTCCACCTCGTACCGCACCTTCGCCCCGATGTCGGCCGGTCGCAGAAAGTAGCTGTGCATCGAATGCAATGTCTTGCCGTCGTTCACCGACCGCATCGCCGCCACCGCAGCCTGAGCGACGAGATCACCGCCATACGCCTTGGGCCACGGGCACGGCTGGGTGGTGGCCTCGAAGGCGAGGTCGAAATGCTGGGGCTCGACGGGTGCGAGAGCGACAGCCGCGGTAAAGATCGCGGAGGTTGCCAGGGTGTCGGTCGTCATCGGTTCATCCCTTCGCACAGGACGTGTCCGCCAGATCAGCGGGACCACAAATCATCGAAGTGTTCGCTGTCCGACCCGACGGGACGCGAGTCGGCTGCCAACGCCGGCTCCCCACTGCTGGGCGCGCACGCACCAGTTCCAGGCGCGGCGGCGGACCGTCGGTACGACCACTCGGCGGCCTCCGATTACCGGCTTGGAAGGGAGCCGGCCATTCTGCGGCCTCGCCGCGATAGCCCTGTTCCACCGCCGCATGCAGCGTCCAGTGCGGATCCCACAGATGCGCGCGGCCGATGGCGACCAGGTCGGCGCGTCCTGCGAGCAGTAGGGAATTGACGTCGTCATAGGTGGAGATCGCGCCTACGGCCACCACCGCGACATTGTGTGGCACACCGACCTCCTGCCGGATCCGATCCGCGAACGGCGTCTGATAGCTGCGGCCGTACGCGGGCTTCTCATGGGCGACCACCTGTCCGGAGGACACGTGCAGCACGTCCACGCCGTGTTCGGCGAAGGCGCGCGCGATCTCGACGGCGTCATCGATCGCATTGCCACCGTCGACCCAATCGGTCGCCGAGATGCGCACCGACAGCGGGCGCTCCGCAGGCCAGACCTCCCGAATCGCGTCGAAGACCCGCAGTGGGAAACGCAGCCGATTCTCCAGCGACCCACCGAATTCATCGTTGCGGCGGTTCGCCAGAGGCGACAGGAACGACGAGAGTAGATAGCCGTGCGCGCAGTGCAACTCGAGCAGATCGAACCCCGCCCGTGCCGCCGCACGTGCGGCATCGACGAACTGCGCGGTGATGTCGTCCATGTCGGCGATGGTGATCTCGCGGGGTGTGTGGCTGCGCGGACCATACGGAACAGCCGACGGGCCGACGATCTCCCAGCCGCCGGTCTCCAGCGGATCGTCGATCCCTTCCCACATAACCTTGGTGGCGCCCTTGCGCCCTGAATGTCCGAGCTGCACACCGATCTTCGATCGGGTGTTGGTATGGACGAAGTCGACGATGCGCGCCCACGCCGCCTCCTGCTCGTCGGTGTAGAGACCGGCGCAGCCCGGGGTGATCCGGCCTTCGGGTGATACGCAGACCATCTCGGTCATCACCAGGCCCGCGCCACCGAGCGCCTTGCTGCCGAGGTGAACCAGGTGGAAATCGTTCGGCACTCCGTCGACCGCGGAATACATGTCCATCGGCGAGACCAGGATGCGGTTGGCCAGCTCCATCCCCCTGATCCGCAGTGGGTAGAACATCGGTGGGCGGGCGGACTCGACACCGTGGGTCTCGGCCCGCGCCGACAGATACCAGCCGTCGATCGTGTCGACGAAGCCGTCGTCACGAAGTCGCAAGTTGTCGTAGGTGATCCGACGGCTGCGGGTGAGCAGGTTGAAGGCGAACTGGTCCGGGTCCTGGTCGGTGTACTGCGCGATCGATTCGAACCATTCGAGGCTGGCCTGGGCGGCCCGCTGAACTGATTCGACGACGGGGCGCCGCTCTGCTTCGTAGGCCGCCAGACCGCTTGCGACGGAATCATTTTCGTGCAGGCAGGCGGCCAGGGCGAGGGCGTCTTCCATGGCCAGTTTGGTGCCCGAGCCGATAGAGAAGTGCGCGGTGTGCGCGGCGTCTCCGATGAGGACGATGTTCCGGCTTCGCCACGTCCGGTTGCGGACTGTGGTGAAAGTGATCCACCGGGAATTGTTGGCCAGCAGCGTGTGCCCGTCCAATTCGTCGGCGAAGATCTCCTGCAGCACCGCGATGGACTTCTCGTCGTTCTCACCGGAGGTGAATTCCCGGTCGGCGAAAGCGGGGAAACCCGCTGCGTGCCACACCGACTCATGCATCTCGACGATGAAGGTGCTCTGGTCGGCACTGAACGGGTAGGCGTGAACCTGCATGATTCCGTACGGCGTGTGCTTAATGAAGAATTCGAATGCCTCGAAGACCCGGCCGGTACCCAGCCACATGTATTTGTTGTGCCGGCGATCGAGGCTGGGCGCGAAGACGTCACTGAATCGGGTGCGCACGGCAGAGTTGATGCCGTCCGCGGCGAGGACGAGATCGTATGTGGCGGTGAGCTCTTCGACATCCGGCGCCGACGTCTGGAAGTGGATGGTGACGCCCAGGTCGATGCACCGCTGCTGCAGGATACGCAGCAGTTCCTTGCGACTCATCGCCGCGAAACCCTGGCCGCCGGAGGTGCGAGCCTCGCCGCGGTAGTGGATGTCGATGTCACTCCAACGGGCGAACTGCTCGCTCATTGTCCGATAGACATGCTCGTCGGCGTGTTCGATGCCGCCGAGCGTCTCGTCGGAAAACACGACACCGAAGCCGAAGGTGTCGTCCCGGGCGTTGCGCTCCCAGATGGTGATCTCGTGGGTCGGATCGAGTTGCCTCATCAATGCGGAGAAATACAGGCCCGCAGGTCCTCCGCCGATCACTGCAATACGCATGAAAGCCTCACACTTCTCGGGTCGATAACGTTCGAAATTCGGGCAGGTGCTCGCCGACGTCGGTCGGCTTGGGTTGCGATGTCGATGTATCACCCAGTGCCGCAGCAACATTCGCAGGCCAGGGCTGCGCACCCGCGTCGGGCGCATGCACGGCGGTCAGTGCGCCGCGGACCGCGACGGTTGGTGAAGCCTCCGCCGCCGGCGACGCCGAGGCGGGAATCCTGGTGATGACGAAGTCGTATCGGATCGACGATGTGCCGACCTTGCCCACCGACAGTCCAATCGAAGCGGTATCACCGAACCACAGCCGGTCCGCGTAATCGACTTCGTATCGAACCCGTGGGATCCGACCGAAGAGCCATCGCAACCCCAACTGCTCGAGCAAGGCAGCCTCGGCGGCCTCCACCCAGCGGATGACCGCACTGTGGTGATAGTGCCCGGCCGCGTCGGTATCCTGCCAATCCACCGGACGCTGGATCACGATGCCGGTCATCGCGTCGCGCTCCAGCGCTCTCGGAGCTTGAAGCGCTGTAGCTTGCCGCTCGGATTGCGTGGCAGGTTGTCGACGAACTCGATGCTGCGCGGGTACTTGTAGGGTGCCGCGGTCCGCTTGACGAAATCCTGCAGCTCACGGAGCTTGTCCGCGTCGGCTGGCACACCGGGCCGCAGGACGACCACGGCGTGTACGATCATGCCGCGATCGGAGTCCGGTACGCCGATCACCGCGCTCTCGACCACATCCGGGTGCTGGTCGAGGACGGCCTCGACCTCGGGTGTCGCGATGTTGTAACCGGCGGAGACGATCATGTCGTCGTTGCGGGCCTGGTACCAGAAGTACCCGTCGGCGTCGCGGGTGTAGGTGTCCCCGGTCCTGTTCCAGCCGTTGCGGACGTAGTCGCGCTGGCGCGAATCGGCGAGATACCGGCACCCGGTCGGCCCCTTGACCGCGAGGAACCCCGGCGTGCCGTCCGGAACCGGATGCCCCTCCTCGTCCTGGATCTCCGCGCGGTAGCCGGGTACGGCAAGGCCGGTGGAGCCGGGTCGGATGTCGTCGTCGGCGGCGGAGATGAAGATGTGCAGCATTTCGGTGCCACCGATGCCGTTGATGATCTTCACCCCGGCCCGCTCGTGGAATCCGTTGAACACTTCCACCGGCAGATGCTCACCAGCAGAGACGCAGCGCCGCAGCGACTTCAGTCGACGCAGGTCGTCCCGTTTCAGCAATGCCCTGTATGCCGTCGGCGCGGTGAACAATACGGTGACCGCGAACTTCTCGATCGCTTCGACAAGGGTGGCGGGATCTGTCTTGTCGAGCAACACCACCGACGCTCCGACTCGGAACGGGAAAACCACGAGCCCGCCGAGCCCGAAGGTGAACGCCAGGGGTGGTGTACCGGTGAATATGTCGTCCGGCCGCGATGCCACTATGTGGGCCGCGAATGTGTCGGCATTGGCGAGCACGTCACGGTGGAAATGCATCGTCACCTTCGGCACGCCCGTCGTCCCGGAGGTGGGAGCCAGCAGCACGACGTCATCGGCCGCGGTCGCCACATCGTCGAATGTCGTCGGCATCGCCGCGGCACGGCGGGTGAGGTCGTCGGGGGTGGTTCCACCGACCTGGACGATCAGCACCGATGGGTCCGCGGCGGACAGCTCGTCGAGCAACCGGGCATCACACAGCGCGAGCACGGGACGGGTCAGCTCGATCAGCTTGGACAGCTCGGGCGCGCGCAGCAGCGGCATGGTCGTGACCACCACACCACCGGCTTTGACGACTCCGAACCAGCAGGCGACCAGCCAGGGGGTGTTGGGCGCGCGCAACAGCACGCGGTTACCAGGAACTAGGCCGTAGTCGTGGGTCAGGACATGTGCGATCTGGTTCGCGCGGTCGAGGAGGTCACCGTATGTCCACGACTCCACGCTGGTGAGCAGACACGGCTGGGCGCGCCCATGGCCGGCCACCGCCGCATCGAGCAGGGTGGTCGCGCAGTTCAGACGATCGGGATAGTGCAGCGCGGGCAGATCGAAGACGAATTCGGGCCACTCGGTCTCGGGTGGGAGGTGGTCCCGGCAGAAGGTGTCCGTATGGGCTGAGGGGGTGAGCATCGGGTCTCTGCCCTTTCGGTGGCGGAGTATGGGGGGCGAACTGCGGTCGATGTCGGCTCAGGCTGCGTCGGAGTCCAGCACCGCCACGGCCTGGATCTCGATCAGCGCCTCCGGCTGCCACAGCGAGGTGACGCCGATGCCCGCCATCGCCGGATACTCGGTGCCGGCCAGCTCGCGCCAGATGCGGCCGATCTCTTTGCCGTTGGCCTGATAGTCAGCGATGTCGAGCAGATAGATGGTGACACTGAGCAGGTCTCCCGGTCGCCCCCCGGCGGCATCGAGCGCGGCGAGCACATTGGACAGCGCCTGCTGGAACTGGACGACAATCCCGCCCTCGACGATTTTCCCGTCCGGTGTGAGAGCCGTCTGCCCGGCGAGGTGAACGATGTCGCCGCAGCGAGTGGCGTGCGCGAAACCGGACGGCTTCGCCAGCGTGGGTGGGTTTATACGGGTGACGGACATGACGTCCCTTTCTCGATCGCGCCGGTCCCGGGAACGGGTGGCCCACACCACACTATGGTGTTATCGTCATCATCGTCAAGAGAACGCGATATGCAGTACGGTCTCCCGGCGTTCGCCGTCCGACCGACCCGCCGAGTCCTGGAGAGCCCCAACGATGCGTCTACGCACAGTTCTGTCCGATGACGACAGCAGCCACGCCGAAGTCCACCTCGACGGGCAGTGGTATGCGAGCACCGCGCGGGACGTCGCCGCCCTGCTCGCAGACCCGAACTGGCGATCGGTACCCCTCGGCGCGGCCCCAGCACCTGCAGCCACGGCACGACCGGCGCCGGTGGTGACCACACCGGGCAAGATCGTGTGCTGCGGCCACAACTACCAGGCGCACATCGCCGAGCTGGGCCGGCCGGAACCCGAATTTCCCACGCTCTTCGCGAAATTCGCCGACACCCTCACCGCATGGAATGCCGACATCGTGCTCCCGGGTGCCGCCGAGTCCGTCGGCCTCGACTGGGAGGCCGAACTCGCGGTTGTGGTCGGCGCCGTCCTCCGACGCGCCGACCGCGACACGGCACGAGCCGGTATCGCCGGATACACCGTCGCCAACGATTTCTCCGTTCGCACCTGGCAGCACCGGACCTCACAGTGGTTGCAGGGCAAGGCCTTTGACGCGACCACCCCATTGGGACCAGAACTGATCACCCCTGACGAGCTCCCCGCCGATGGCCTGCGCATCGCCTGCCGGGTCAACGGCATCGAAGAACAGGTCGGCTCCACCGACGACCTGGTCTTCGATCCGGCAACACTGCTGTCCTACATCTCCGCATTCACCACACTTCGGCCCGGCGACGTCGTGTTGACCGGCACACCAGGCGGCGTCGGGGTCGCTGCCGACCCGCCGCGCTACCTGCACGCCGGAGACATCGTGGAGACGGAGATCGAAGGAATCGGAGTGCTACGCAACCGAATCACCCCTGCTCACCACACTGAGATCGACCCCGCACCGGGGAACAGAAAGGAAGCACGATGACCCGCGAGAGCACCAGCACTGGAATCGCACCCATTGTCACCCGAGCCGGACAGGAATACGCCGGAACCGCCCAGTCCGGCGGCGCCGTGCGCGTGTCGGGGGTCAGCCCGCAACACACGCCGGCGACCAAGATCTGGTACGGCAAGGTGAGCAACGAGCCCGGCTACCGGTCCCTGCCACACCACCATGGCGAGGCGGAAACCGGCGGCTACGTACTTACCGGTGTCGCGCGGATCTACTACGGCGACAACTACCAGGAATATGTCGATATGAGTGAAGGCGACTTCGTATTCGTGCCACCGTTCATGCCGCATGTCGAGGTGAACATGAGCACCACCGAGGAGTTGGTGTGGCTGACCTGCCGCACCCCCGACAACATTGTCGTCAACCTCCCGGACGTGGACGACTCGATCCTCGAGGGCTACCGGCGGAAATGACGGTGTGTCCCGGAGACTGAACAGCAGCTCCGAATCCGGTTGGTCCCGGTCCGGCCGCGACGTTGCCCGGGACCAACCGCCGCACCGAGCTCCAGCGGTCGCGGTGGACGCTGGAGGACGTATCCATCGTAGTCGGGCGACCTGGGCGTTGGTCGAATCGGAGTTGCAGCAGTCCAATTCGTTACACCATTCGGTCTTTAACCGAGAGTTGTTGCTATTTGACGGTTTTCGCCGGTGAGAGCCTCTGCCTGCTTGGTGTCGACTGCTGACTCGATATGCCTGTCGGCACGGGGCGACGGGTGGCTGGCGCCGCCAAACTACCGATCCGTGGTGCCGGTCTCCGATGTCGTCGTCGGGAACGGGAGTGTACCTGCCATGTGCCACAGAATGTTTCGGCTGCTCGTTCGGCGGCGTAGCCGGAGCTCCGCATGCTCGACGATCCCACGGTCGGCCAGCTCATGATGAGCGCGCGAAGAGCGTCACACTATTTGAGCGGCGCGAATCCGCCATGCCGCGGCCGGTTCGGTTCGCGGTCGCTCAGCGCTCGTAGACTGTCCTGCCGTCGACCATGGTGAGCATGACCTGGATGTCGCGGATCTCGTCGGCCGGTACGGTCAGCGGATTCCCGTCCAGCACGACGAGGTCGGCCAGTTTTCCGGGCACCAGGCTGCCGATGCAGTCCTCGGCGAACTGTGTGTAGGCGCTACCGATGGTGTACAGATGCAGTGCCTCGGCGGGTGTGATGGCTTGTTCGGCTCCGAGTACATTGCCGCGCAATGTCTTTCGGGTGGTCATCCACCCCATCGACCACAGCGGGCTCGGCGGGCAGACAGGTGCGTCGGTCCCGCCGCCCGTGGTGATGCCCGCGTCCAGGATGGTCCGGATCGGAATCGCGCGAGCCGCCCGATCCGCACCCCACCAGCGCAGCTGGTTGTTCCCCAGGAGCACCGGATGGTCCTGCACGGTGGCGATGATGCCCATGCGCTTCATCGACGCCAGCCCGGCCCCGCTGGGGAGGAACAGATGCATGATCGCGAAACGATGAGGTGCCAAGGGGATTTCGCCGTCAGCGAGTTCGAGAGCGCGCACCACGTGGTCGAAGGCGGCATCGCCGACAGCGTGGGTCTGGAACTGGAAACCGTGGCGGGCGGCGGCGACGTACATGCGCGCCAGCTCCGCCGCACCGCCCGATGGCAGGTTCAGCGTGCCAACATAATCGGAGTTCGGCTGTTCGCCGGGCACGATCTGATAGGGCTGGTGCAGATAGGCGCCCTCCACGCCACCGTCAGCGGCGATCTTGAAGCCGTCGAGGCGCAGCATGTCGTCGCCTGAGCGAGGCAGCATCGAGGCGGTGACGGTTTCGACGTCGGTCAGCGAACGAGCCCACAGCAGGATGTGGGCGCGCACGTCGAGCCGCCCGGCTTGCCGCAGTGCCACGTACTGCTCGTATTGCGCCGTAGTCAGGCCCGGTTCGGTGACCGAGGTGATGCCGAGGGCGGCATGCTCGGCGATCTTCTGGCGCAGTAATCGCTGCTGCTCGGCGGTGTCCGGCGGCGCGGGCAGCCGCCCGCGGACCAGCTGCGCCGCGCTCTCCAGCAGCACGCCCGTGGGTTCGCCGTTCGCATCGCGGACGATCACGCCGCCGTCCGGGTCGGGCGTGTCGCGGGTGATGCCCGCGATCCGTAGCGCCTCGCTGTTGACCGTTACCACGTGTCCGCCGCGGGGAATAAACACCGGATTGTTCGGTGACACCGGGTCGAGTTCGGCGCGGGTTGGCAGTCTGGCCTCGGCGAGCAGACTCTCGTGCCAGCCGCCGCGTGCGCAAACCCATTGCCCCGCTGGGGTTCGCGTGACGCGAGCGTCGATGGCGGCCACCACGTCGGCCAAGTCGCGTGCCTCGAGCAGCGAGATGTTCGCCTGCTCCATGGCACCCATGTACTGGTGCAGATGGGAGTCGATGAGGCCCGCGGTGACGGTGCGGCCCTGCAGATCTCGCTGCTCGGTGTCTCGACCGGCTTGGCGGACGACCTCGGCCCGGTCGCCGACGGCAACGATGCGGTTACCGCGAATCGCGATGGCCTCGGCTGTCTTTCCGCTCAGCGGGTCCTGGATGATCGTGCCGTTGTACAGGACGAGATCGGCGTCCGGTGACGGGGCCGACGCCGGTCCGGCGCAGGCGGCTACCTGCAGTTTCGCCGTAGCCGCTGCCGCAATGCGAGCGGCGTGGCGGGTGACGCCTGCGCGTTCGCCCACGGACCCGAGATTCGGGACGCCACATGATTCACACATTTCACAGACCCTTTCTGGTTTTCGGTTTTCGGTATCGGCTTTGCGGCGGCCGCGAGCGGCGCGGTTGTCGTGCACGCACGAGTCGAACAATGTCCGACCCCACCGATCTGCACGCGGCGAGCCCGCAGCCGCGCCAGCTCATCGTCATGCTGTGCGGTCTGCACGTGCGAGACGGACAACTGGCTTTCGGCGTAGAGACCTTTCGGCGGCGTGGACATCGGTCAGGCTGACGGCGTATCTGGACGCGGTGAAGTCAGCCGTACGCGCGCGGCGATCAGCAGGATCAGGCGCAGGGGAATCCTGTTGAGCAAGAAGACGACCGACGGTGTCGGCTACGAACTGTCGCCCAAAGCTTTCGAGAGGCGCGCGCCGCGTTCGTCACCTGCGTGCGAGCGCTCACGGTGTGGCGCACGCTGCCCTACCTGGACCCCGGTCTGCCGATCGAGTTGTTGCCCGATGACTGCAGCGGGGTGCGCGCCGCCGACCTTTTCCGCGAACTGCGACATGATCTCGCCGGTCCCACACATGATTTCACCGCCTCGGTGATCGCGGGTAAGAACTGATCGCCGCGCGCTAGTCGACTACGCGCGGGACCGCGAACGCCATCAGCGCGCCGACGATCGCGAAGGCGCTGAACGCGTAGAAGTTGATCTGCCAGCCCAAGGCCAGGTTCGCTAGGAAGCCACCGATGAGCGGGCCCGTGATGGCGCCGAGCCTGCCGAAGCCGAGTGAGCAGCTCAGTGCCGCCGCGGTGAGGGACTGCGGATAGTGCGTCGAGCAGTAGCCGCTGACCAGGATCTGGGTTCCGATGGACCCGAGGCCCGCGACGGCAACCATGCCGAGCATCACGCCGTACGGCAGCCGCACACTCAGCAACAGCACGCTCAGACACGCGAGCAGGAAACAGGCGACGACGACCTTCTTCGCGCCGACCCGGTCCGCGATCCACGACGCGCCGAGCGCGCCGACGATGGCACCGACATTGAGCACGAGCAGGAAGGTCAGCGCGGCGCCGAGCGCGAAGCCCGCCTCGCGCATGATCTGCGGCAGCCAGGTGTTGAGGCCGTACACCAGCAGCAGACCGCAGAAACTCATCAGGGCGAACAGGATCGTCGACAGGATCCATTTGCGGCTCAGCAGGGTGGACAGGCTCGACTGCGATCGTTCGCGGGCCTCGTCCTCCTCGGTGACGATATCCGCATAGACCAGGCCATATTTCGCGGCCGTCAGGCGAGCCTCATCGACGCGCCCGACGCGGGCGAGGTAGGACACCGACTCCGGCATGAACTTCCACACGACCGGCAGCAGCGTCACCAGGGATACCGCGGCGATGGCATACATCAACCGGAAGTCGAAGTGCCGCAGGACAACTATGGCCAGGGCCGCCGCGCCGACGCCGCCGATGGAATAGCCGCTGAACATGATGGCGTTCGACATCTGCCGATGCCGCTTCGGCGCGAACTCGACCGTCAGGGCGACGCACGTCGGAACGACGCCGCCCAGGCCGATTCCGGTCAGGAACCGCAGCAGGGCGAAGACCTCCAACGAGGGGGCCGCGGCCGTCAGCAACATGAAGGTGGAGAACCAGGCGATGCTCACCAGCATGATGCGGCGGCGGCCGAGCCGATCGGTGAGCAGGCTTACGGCCAGGGTGCCGATCAGCATGCCCGCCAACGCGAGCGACCCGATCATGCCGCCGGTGGATTTGGTCATTCCCCACGGCTCGTACTTGAGCAGCGACGGCATGGTCGCCCCGAAGACCACCAGGTCGTAGCCATCGAAAACGATTGAGATGAAACAGATTAGGAGGACCGTGCGGCCTTTCCAGGTCGCTGGTGCGGTGGTCGCGTCGATGGAACTGAGCGAGGCCATGACATATCCCCTAACGGAGCCGAGAGTGAAGCAGGCCACAG
Source organism: Nocardia sp. NPDC004278 (assembly GCF_053602975.1). NCBI lineage: Bacteria > Bacillati > Actinomycetota > Actinomycetes > Mycobacteriales > Nocardiaceae > Nocardia > Nocardia sp. NPDC004278. Next base: position 29,304 of record NZ_JBSGEQ010000052.1, on the reverse strand, counting down.
TATTGCATTGCCATTACTGTCGTCACAAGAGCAACATATATCGAGTTCGGTTTACTCGCCTGCGAGCAGTCCGAAGAATCCGATGATGCGGCCGATTCGACCGCCCGCGGCGAGCTCGACAAGGTCGAGGCCGTCGGGGCACCGCGCCGTCCGCCTGGACGACATGCCAGGTGAAACGGTCCGGAGCCCCAATTCCGTCTCCGCGGCCCTCATGTCCCGACTACGCCACAACACGAAACAGCAGCGTCCCCCGCCGGACATCTCGATCGCCGATGGTGCATTCGGAGTCATCGTCACTGAGGCGCCACAGTCACTCGACGGTCACGAGACAGGCGGAATCCTTCTCGGAATCGACACGACCGCCCACCTCGCTACCGACACACTTGGGCGGATGGGTGCACGGCTCCGGCAATGAGCAGCCGTCCGCTCAGGTCATTTCAGAGCCACTTGGGTCAAGCCTGGTCAGGTGCAACGTCAGTAGATTCGCAAAGGGAACTGCCCCCGATTCGGTTGACTCCTGATCTGTGAGGATTTCGTCCCGCAGTGGAAGGATCATCGAGTTCCGCTGTGATGCGGTCGCGGTCGCCCGCAAGGCGCTCAGCTTCTCCTATCTGTGCAAGTCTCATTTACCCTGGAATGGGGAATTAACCGTGGCGAAGTATTGGATGGCCGCACCGACTGCGACTGGAGCTGTGACCAAGATTTGGCCGGCCACGGTTCCCAGGGCGCCGACGGCAATGATGCCGCCGAGGCCGCCGATCGCCGCGGCCGGAATGAACGGGCCGAACATTCCGATGATCGTTGCGGCCGCCGCGGTGGCACCTAAAACGCCACCGAGTACACAGCCCACCGGAGCGCCGCTGAGGCCACCGACCAAAGTGCCGATCGTCGCGCCTATCGTGATGGTGGAGGTCATGCGTGTCCATGCCGCCTGCTCACGGTCGTATTCGCTCTTCCACGGCGCCTTATCCTCAAAGGGCAGTGCAACAGGCTTGTAGGACGCGTGCGTCATGTCGAACTGAGGGGTCAGCGTCGCCGTGCGCTATGGCGAGTGACTTTTTTTGAGCCTACTCAACAGAACCTCAGGTAGTGGCCTGTAGGGGTTCAATACGGGTTCAGCTGAGAGAATCCTGAGAAGCCGACAGGTCGGCCCGATGGATCATAGACCGTCAGATCACGAATGTCGTGCGAGCCTACCGATATCGTCAAGGCCCTTCCTTGGATGCTGCAGCACACCGCATCCGGATTCGGGGTCCAGATCAGAGCAGCGTATGTGGAACTTTTTGCCACTGGGCGCCTTTCGCGTTCAGATCCAGCTGGGCGCGGCAACCGCCGGCCCTGTCGTGGCGATGCCGATCGCTCCGCGGCCGGTTACCCAGCGGGTGACCGCGGCAAGCGATCCCGTGATCGTGGTGCTAGTCGAGACCTCGGGTAGAACAGTGACCGGTGCCCGATCATCGACCCGAAAGACCAGACCCGCGCCGACATCACGTTTGCGCCAGACACTGAATACATCGTCGAGCAGGCTGCTCGAGATCACGTCGGGAAACACGTCGAAACGACCACCGTTGGCGAGGTCCACCGCGTGAATCCACACCTCGCGGCTGCGCATCCACAGTGTCTCCACGACCGGAACCGAACGCCCCTGCACAGTACGGACGTTGGTGTCCCAAGCCGCGTCCGGGAGGTTTCGCCATTTCTCGTCGAGCCGCGCGACTGTATGGTCGAACAAGTTCCGCAGGGCCGCGGGCGACATGGTGGCGCCCTCCTCGATGTCCCGCCCACGTCGCTCCGGTGAGGTATACATGGGTGTTTCGATACCCGTTGCCGCCCAGTCGAGCAGATTACCGAGGGCGACCGCGTTGTAGCTGACATGCGCGATGAGGTGGCGGCGGGTCCAGCCTTTGAGCAGGGTCGGTTCCCCGAGTTCGTCATCGGTGAGCGCGGCGAGCCGCTCCGCGAAATAGGCGGTGCCGCGGCGGGCGAGAAGCGACTGTTCGCTGCGAGCGAGATCGTGGAATCCCATCAGCGCGAGACTCCTATTTGACGATCGTCTTGTTACGGACCGTCCCCAGGCCTTCGATAGTGACCTCGACGGTCTCCCCGTGCTGGATATAGACCTCGGGCTTGCGTGCGTGGCCGACGCCGCCGGGAGTTCCGGTGCAGATGACGTCACCCGGTTGCAGGGTGAGGATGTGGGAAATGTACTCGATCAACGTGGCCGGCTTGAATACCAGGTCGTCGGTGGTGGCGGTCTGCACCGTGCGGCCTTCGAGTTTGGTCTCGAGCGTACTTCCGAAGGTATACGAGTCCGTGGTGGTGAGGAAAGGACCGAAACCGGCGGTCTTCTCGAATGACTTGCCCTGGTCCCATTGCAGGGTGCGGGTTTGGTAGTCGCGCATCGTGTAGTCGTTGATGACCGAGTAGCCGGCGATGTATACCTCGGCGTCGGCTTCGTCCACCTGGTAGGCGGTCTTACCGACGACGACGGCGAGTTCGCCCTCCCAATCACATTGCGCCGCGGCGTAGGTCGGGACGATGACATCGTCGTACGGCCCGGTCAGCGCTTCCCGGAACTTGGCGAACAAGGTCGGGTAGGCGGGCAGTTCCCGCCTCATTTCCTTGATGTGGGTCGCGTAGTTGAGGCCGACGCAGATGACTTTGCTGGGTTTGGGAACCACGGGAGCGTATTCGACACCCCCGAGCACAACCGCGACGCCGTCGGCCGCTTCGGCGATAGCCCGCCAATCGGGATCTGCGAGAAGCTCGGATAGATCAGCGAAACCTTCGATGACAGTGGCGGATTCGTCGCTGTCCACGCGGACGGCCACGGTGGCGCTGGCGTTCGAATCGAGGCGTAAGGTGGCGAGTCGCATCGGATCAGGCTCCTTCGGAAATCTGGGTGCGGTCGAAATGCAGGCATTCGACGATCGGGGCGTCGGAGAACATGAACAGGTCCAGGCCGTGGTCGGTATCGATCGACCATTCGGTCCAAGATGGGATGGCGATCATGTCGCCTTTCCCGATCTCGGAAACCTTGTCCCCCAGGTGGAATCGTCCGATGCCATCGAATACCTGGTAGACCGACGAGCCGACGTCACGGCGCGGTCGGGTGTGCGCGCCGGCGCGCAGGCGGTGAAATTCGGCGCGAATGGTCGGCATGACATCGCCGCCGGTGGTGGGGTTCGTGTAGCGCACCGCGGCATGCCCTGGTTCGGTGGTGGCCGCGTGGCCTTCGTCCTCGAGGGCGAGCTGTTCGCGCAGGGCCGCGTCGGTGTGCTCCCACCGGTAGGCGGCGATCGGTGAGCTGGTCTTGTTTCCCAATCCGACCAGTGGGCGCAGCCCGGGGTGCGCCCAGAGTCGTTCGGCGCGTGAGATATCCGGTGTGTCCTCGTCTGTGACTCCATCGGAACCGAATTCGAAGAACCCGGTGTCGGTGTAGTTGACGAACGGAATGTCGAGGCCATCGATCCATGCCATCGGCTGATCGGTCTCATTGTGGTGGCCGTGGAATGCCCAGCCCGGGGTCAGTAGGAAGTCGCCGCGGCGCATCGCGACCGGATCGCCATTGACGACCGTCCAGACGCCTTCGCCCTCCACGACGAATCGGAAGGCGTTCTGCGCGTGGCGATGCTCGGGTGCGGTTTCCTTCGGGCCCAGGTACTGAATAGCGGCCCACAGCGTCGGAGTGACGTACGGTGCGCCGCCCAAACCTGGGTTGGCGAGAGCGATGGCTCGCCGTTCCCCGCCGCGTCCCACCGGGACGAGGTCGCCGGCGCGCTGCGCGATCGGATAGAGCGTGGACCACTTCCAGACGAAGGGAATCGCCTTGGACGCCGGCGCCATCGGCATGAGGTCGTTGGTCTGCGTCCAGAGCGGGTTCAGGTGCTCGGCGGTGAAGTCCCGGTAAAGCTGCTCCAGGGCCGGGTCGGGTGCGGTCGCCGTGTCGACGTTTTCGATGGTGCTCATTTCTATCCGCCTTGTTCAGACCGCGAGCGCGGTGCCTGGTTCCAGAACGACGAGCTCGCAACCGTCGGGACCGAGATTCCTCAACAGCTGGTAGTGCAGCTGCTGATGAATCTCAGCGAGTCCGGCTTGGTGGATGGGGATCGCGACGCGGGGTGCGACGCGGCGCAGGAAATCGACGGCTTCGCCGATCTTCATCCACGGTCCGCCGACCGGGATGAGCAATACCTCGATCGCATGCCCTTCGAGGAAGGTCTCGAGGTCGTCGCCGGGATGCAGAATCGATCCGTCGATGACGTAGCCGTTGTTGAGGACATTCGGCAGCGCGGCGTGAATGCACGCGTGCGCGCCGCCGATTACATCCACCCGCACCTCGGCGACCCCCAGTTTGTCACCCGGTTTCACCGTGGTGACGGTCCGGTCGAGGCCCGAAAGCAGGGCGGCGCTGGCGGAATCGGCCACGACGTCGGCGGTCGGATTGGCCGCGAGCAGAGCCGTCAATCGGTCGATGTCGATGTGGTCGGGATGGGAGTGGGTGATCAGCACCGCCGTCAGGCCACGGAGTTCTTCGAATCCGGTGGAGTAGGTGCCGGGGTCGATGAGGAGGCGGATCTCGGTGCCGGGCGTAGGGATCTCGAGGAGCACGCAGGCGTGCCCGAAGTGGGTGATCTTCATTGTTCTCGTTTCCATGAGGTCAGATCCAGAACGGGCGGGCTGGAAGGCTTCCCGCCGGGGTTTCGAGTAGGCCCCCATCACTGCGGCCGGTCACCCAATCGAGCAGTCCGGTTGGGCTTCCGATGATCTCGATGGGCCCCCGATAGTTCCCGGGCCGGGTGCGCAGTGCCTGATCGGATCCGGTCGGTCGCAGCACGAGTGCGGGCCAGTCATCTCTGTGTCGCACCGCTCGTACCGCGTCGGCCAGCAGCTCGTCGATCAGATCCGTGGGCAGGTCTTCGAAGCGACCCCCCAGGTCCACGTGGTGAACGGTGACTTCACGCAGCCGCAGCCACACCAAGCGGGAGGCGGTGACCAGTTCCCCTGTGGGAGTGCGAACCAAGCGCCCCCAGTCCGCGGCGCGCAGCCCGGACACCGTCGTTGCGAGCCGTTCCGCCGAGTCGAGCGCGTCGGTGATCAGCACCGCGCCTGGCCGGTCCGCACCGGTGTCGATGGTCCATCGTCGGCCCGAATCGCGCCCGGTCAGCTGGTTGTTCACGCTGTCGGCGTGGTTCGCCACGTGGGTGACCAATGCCCCGGCGGTCCACCCGGGCAGGGCCGATTGCTCGTTGAAATCCGATTCCCAGTACTCGTCGATGGTCTCGAGCAGGCGTTTGGTCTCCGACTCGAGCCAATCGAGGAGCCGATCAGTGGACATCGGGCTGCGCTGCGCGTCTGGCCAGGTACTCGAAGCCGGCACCCAGCTGCCCCAGGTTCCAGATCTGATCACGTTTGAAGCGTGTCTCCTGCTCATCCGACCATACCTTCGATCCGCCTGCGGCCAGTGCGAGAAGTTGTGTGCGGCAAGCACGTTCGAGCAGTACCGCGTACATGACAGCGCTTGCGGCGTCGGGCCCGACCGTGACCGCACCGTGGTTGGGCATCAAGATGCCGTGCGCGTCACCGAGTGTCTCGGCGAGGGCGCGGCCCAGGTCCCGGGTCGCGATGAGAGCACCGGTTTCGGTGAAGCGAGGCAGCTGCGGATAGGTGAACGGCACCGCGTCGTGCGAAATCGGTTGCAGCTCGACGTCCATCGAAGCGAAGGCGGCGAGTGCGGGTGCGTGGGTGTGCACGACACAGCCCACATCCGTGCGCCGCGCCATGATCTCGGTATGGATGGGAAATTCGAGGTGGCGTTTCCCCTCCCCCGTCAGCACCGCACCGTCGGACGAGACGAGGTGGACCTTGTCTGCATCGATTTCTTCGAATCCCCAGCCGGAGGCCTTGATCCATACGCCCTTGCCTTCGGGGTCGCGGACCGAGGCGTGACCCCACACCATATCGCTGAGACCCGCGAAGGCGAGCGCACCACTGGCCTGGACCACCTCGCGCACAACGTCGTTCATCGGTTCTCCTATCCGACGCGGACCTGGTATAGCCAGTCCAGGTCGACGTAATGCTCGGTGGTGTCGCGGGCGAATACCCTGTTGCGCAGTTCTCGGACGATGGGGTCTTCGGTATGCCAGATCTCGCCCCACATGCGGGCAACCGACTGGATCTGGGCGGTGCGCGGAATACGCTCGGCCTGGTACGCCGCGAAGGCTTCGTCGACGTCACCGCTGTGCTTGACCATGAACCGGGTCAGGCTCTCGGCGTCCTCGATAGCCTGGCACGCGCCCTGGGCCAGGTATTGCAGCATCGGATGCGCGGCGTCGCCGAGCAAGGTAACCCGCCCGACGGTCCAGTTGGCCAGCGGCGCACGGTCGTACATCGGCCAGCGCTTCTCGCGTTTGAACTGGGAAATCGACCCGCGTACCTGCCCACAGGTGGTACCGAAGTGCTCGTCGAGCTCGTCGGGGGTGCCCCACTCCTCGGTCCCGGCGATGGCGGGATCGAAATGGTCGCTACGGAATACCGCGACCTGGTTATACAGGTCGCCTCCCCGGATCGGGTACTGCACGAGGTGCTTGTTCGGTCCGATCCAGACGATTTCGTCGTCGTTCTCGACGGGCGCGCTGACCTCGCTCATCGGGAGCGCACCGCGGTAGGCGACATACGCCGAGCAGATGGGGGCATCATCGGACAGCAACGTGCGGGTTTTGGACCACAGGCCGTCCGCGCCGACAACCGCGTCGCACACATACTGGGTGCTGTCTGCGAAATCGACCACCACCCTGTTGGTCTCGCGGTTGGCGATCCCGGTGACCGTTTTGTTGGTCTCGAGGGTGATATTCGCCTGCGCACGGCAGGCGTCGAGTAGCGCGTCGAGTAGGTCGCCGCGGTGCAGCACCGAGTAGGACTGTCCGTACCGGGCGACGAACCGGTCCGCGAGATCGACAGTGGCCAGGTGCTCACCGGAGTCGATGTCGAGGAAGACCAGGTTTTTCGGCCGGACCGCGATCCGCTCGATCGCACCGGCCAGCCCGAGCTGATCGAGGATCCGAATCGCGTTGGGCGCCAATTGGATACCGGCGCCGATTTCTCCGAACTCCGGGGCCTGTTCGACGATGTGCACAGCAAAGCCCGCCTGCGCCAGGGCCAGCGCGGTGGTCATACCACCGATGCCGCCGCCGATGATCAGAAAGGGAACACGCATGACCTACTCCTTGATCCATGAGGCCGCGAGCGGGGTGTCCACACCGACCGCGCCGAGTCCGACCGCGCCGCCGGGGTCGCCGAGGGCTTCTTCGCGACCGGGTAGCGGTAATGCGAAAAACGCAGCATTGTCCTGCTGCCAGGTCGGGTCGGTGATGTCCTTGGGGCTCTCGATCGCCGACACCGGGCATTCGGACAGGCAGTTGCCACAGTCGATGCATTCGTTCGGGTTGATGTATCGCTTGGTGAGACCCTCGTAGATGCAATCCACCGGACACATGTCGACGCAAGAACCGTCGAGTTCGTTGATGCAGGCGTCGTTGATGACATACGCCATGTCAGGCCTCCTCTCAGGCCAGTGGCCGGGGCCGGGTTCGGGTATCCGCCAGCTGGGGCGGCGTTTTCAAGCCACCTGCTGGGATGACATCTCGGTGGAGTGGCCGGGGAACAGGGCTTCTCTGGGCCGCAGAGTCACCGCGATGTTGTTGACGGCCGTGGCCGCCTCGCCGAATCCGACCGCGATCAGTTGCACTTTGCCGGGGTAGGTGGTGATGTCGCCGGCGGCGAATACGCGAGATCGACTGGTGGCCATGGTGGTATCGACTTCGATCTGTTTGTCGGTCATCCGCAGCCCCCACTGGGTCAGTGGGCCGAGCGCGGCGATATGACCGAGCGCGGGAATGAGGACGGTGGCGTCGAGTTGCTCGGTGGTGTCGTTGACGCAATCGCGCACCGTCACCGCGCGCAGGGAGCCGTTGCCGTGGACCTGGGCGATCTCACTGTTGATGATCATCCGCGCCGAGGTGGCCGACAGCTGAGCCAGCGCGCTTTCGTGTGCCCGGAAACGGTTGCGCCGATGCACGACGGTGACCGAGCGGGCATGCGAGACAAGAGAATTGGCCCAGTCCACCGCACTGTCTCCACCGCCGACGACGATCACGTGATCGTTTGCGTATCGCTCGGGCGAACCGACGACGTATTCGACGCCGTGCCCGGTGAATCCGTCCAATGCCGGCAGAGGCCGCGGGGTGAAGCGGCCGATACCCGCGGTGACCAGGACCGCGCCGGCATGGATGCGGGTGCCGGTCGCAGTGGTCATGATCAGCGAACCGTCAGGCTGGTCCTCGAGGGTGGTGGCCTCTTGATTCAGCAGAATGGTCGTGTCGGCGGTCGACGCCTGCTCGACCAGTCGATCGATGAGCTCTCGGCCGCGGATCGCCGGGAAACCCGCGACGTCGTAGATGTTTTTCTCCGGATACAGCGCGGCGGTCTGCCCGCCCAGATGCGGGAGACTGTCCACGAGGGTGACGTGCAGTCCGCGCAGGCCCGCGTAGTAACAGGCGAACAGCCCGGCCGGGCCGGCTCCGGTGATCAGCAGATCTGTTTCGATCATGGTCAGCTCCAGATCAACCCGTCGGTGGCGGGCTTCTCTTGGGCGAGGTCGGCGTACGCCCGCTGGGCGGCCGGATGTAGCGGGACCGGGGTCTTCGCCATCGTGGCCGGATCCAGGGGGTAACCGACCGGTGTGTGGTCGGGGGCCATATGCATGTACTGGGTCTCGAGGGCCTTGCGCTGCTGGACCATGCACCAGGTCGCCAGATAAGCGATGTCGTCGGGCAGATCGTCGCGGCACAACACCACCAGATCGGCGAAATCCAGTGTGCGCAGATCACTTTCAAGACCCGGGAGGTATCCGGCGTCGACAGTCACGGCGCCCCATCCGAGTTCGGCGAAGCCGTCGATGACTTCGTCTCCCCAGTCCAGGTAGCGCACCGGCCGCCGGTTGGCGATCTGCTGCCATACCGGCATCATGATCGCTTCGTTGATCAGCACATTCGCCTGGCCGATGGTGAAGGCGTGGAGTGCGGGAAACGGCCGCTCCCAGTATGCGAAACGGGCACCGTTGGCCACCAGCGTTTCCGGGGCCGCCCCGGCTAGCCGCAATCCGTGATGGGCGGCCATACCGATGGTGTTGATCCCGTCTTCCGCGCAGGTCGCGATAACGAGCTGGTCGGCCACCGTCGCGAGATCGGCCACCGTATGCACCGGCAGGCTCGCATCGACCGCGATGACCAGGCGGTCGCGGTGAGCGATCGAGCCCAGCGCCCGCAAGTTCGGCTGCGGGCCGACCCCGATCGGTCCCGATCCGTCGAAGACGAGCCGGACAGCCGCAGCCGGAGTCATGACGGTGATGTCGACCTCGCCCGCGAGTAGAGCATCGGTCTGATCGCGGCCGCCGCGTCCCGCCCAGGTGGCGAAACGTGAACCAACACCGGACCTGTCGCCGATCTCCTGGGCCAGCCACCCGCAGATGCGCGTCATATTCGCCTGGCCCCAGTCGGCCCGGAACTGCAGCGTGATGTCCCGCTCGATCCGAGGTTCGGCCGTCGCCCGCACTCCCGCTGTCATTCCGCGACCAGCGCGCTCAGACCCGCCTCATCCAGTGTCAGGTCGACCTCGGTAATGGAGTCGAACGGGAATCCGACCCGCTCGAACTCCTTCTCGACCGACGCCGCATCGCCCGCCTCGTACAGGGTCACGATGAACCCCGTATCGGTGTTGGCTTCCAGCCGCTTGAACGTCGCGTGCACGCCCTTGGCTACCTCGGGCCCGAAGCCCGCGACTTCCTCGGCTGACAGTCCGGGCGCCTGATGAAGACTCAGAAAGAGAGGCATGTCGTCTCCTATATTGGTGTCATGATGCGGAACACTGTGCCTCATCATGACATGTTGTAGGTCACACTGCAAGAAAGTTGCAGTGGGTAGTGGCCTATCCGGCGGCGACACAGATGCCACGGATGGCGATGGGCCGCCGAGGAGTGCGCGATCCAACCGTCGAGAACTTCCTCTTTCCGGCCACGCGGAGCGATCAGGACATCGAGCAGGGCGCACCGGCGACAGGGGCAACTCGGCCGCTCAATCGCGTCATCGGACCTCCGCTACACCCAAAGATCCTTAGGTCTCACAATGAGAAACAATGTTCCATATGGTGCCATGATGTGCGTCACATCACAAGAATTTCAGTTCCACTATGAGGGCCCATGTTCCCCATCATGGAATGCTTTGGATCACAAACCGGGTGGCGAATGGCGCGACCAGCGGAAATCGCACTGCCGTGGGATACCGTGAACTCATGAATGTCAATCGCCTCGATCAGCCAGGTAGCACCACCAAGCCTGCGCGAGTGGACAATTCGGATGAGGAATCCGACGAGCGACCCGCCGGCCTGATCGGAGCGGTCGACAACGTACTGCGCCTGCTGCGACTGTTCGAGAACAGCAAACAGCTTCGGGTCAACGAGGTCAGCCGCGAGATGGGTTTGTCCCGGTCGACCGTGCACCGGATGCTCTCCACGTTGAGCTACCACCAGTTCGTCGAACAGGACGAGTTCTCCCGGGCCTATCAGCCGGGACCGGCGCTGGTCGATATCGGACTGGCCGTCGTGCAGAACATGGACATCCGGGTGATCGCGCGCAGCGCGCTGACCAAGCTGTGGACCGAGACCAACGAGACGGTCCATCTGGCAATCCTGCGGGGACCCGAGGTGCTGTTCCTCGACAGCATCGAAAGTCAGCAGATCGTTCGCACCGGCAGCCGCATCGGCTGGACACTGCCCGCCCATGCGACTGCCAGCGGCAAAGCACTGCTGGCCGAACTCGACGAGGACGATCTACTGGCGCTGTATCCGAACGAGAAGCTCGAGGCGCCGACCGACACGGCAATCAACAGCAGAGCCGCCCTGATCACCCAACTGGCCGAAACACGCGACCGCGGCTACGCGATCAACAACGCCGAGAGCGAAACCGATGTCAGCGGAGTCGGCGCCGTCGTGCGCGACCGCGCTGGGCGGGCACGCGCATCGATCGCCGTGACAGCACCCCGTTCGCGCGTCGACGAGGAGTGGGTGACGACGACCGCCGCCGCCACCGTCCGTATCGCGAACGAACTCAGCGGCCGGATCGGGTAGCCGACAGCACTGCACGACCAACCACTTTCGGTGACCTTCGCGAACCATCGGGTTCATGCGGAGGTCACCGAACTCGTTTCACAGCACGCGGATTTCGATTGTTCTCAATTCGCCCCTCTCGGGCTCACCCCTTGCTAACCTACGGTTCGCGATGTGGATAACTGTTCCGCATCGCGCTACATAACACCGGCGGGCTAGCTGTGTGTCGTATCCATCCTGGTCGAACACCCGACTCGGTTCCCACTGAGATCGACCCGAGAGCAGACGCGACCATGAACGCAACGCCGACGAAAACGACCACCCTCACGGCAACGACCCCGACTGCCACCGCCCACCCCTCCTACCGGCTTGCACTGCTCTGTGCACTATCACTATGGGTTGCCCTATTCGGCCCGGCCTGGGCCTACGTTCCCGCCCAACCCCAAACGCAGATTCCCGCGATGAGCCCGAACTTCGCGGAGATGGCCGCAGCCGCCGGCCAAAGCCCATCCGGATTGCAGCAGGCGTTCTTCGGGTCGCTCGCCTGGGCGCTCGCGCTGATCACGACAATCCTGGCCCTGTTTGGCGACACGGTGGTCGAGCCGAATTCTCGGCGGCCTGTGCATTCTCGTGGGCTCGGCGGAACTGGTCCTGACCGCGTACGGAATCAAGGGCACCACCACCTGGTCCGCGGTCATCGACGGAATCGACACTATGCGGCTCGGCGGCGTGCTGCATCTATTCGGCCTTGTGCTGCTCATCCCCATTGGGGCTATCGCCTCTACATCGAAGTGACACAGAGGAATTCAGCTCATGACACTGAACGAACCCACACCCGCCGAAGTCGAGCAAGAGATCGTCGAACTATTGCGGATCGAGGAGATCGGAGCGCTCGCCGTCGTCGCCCCGGACGGCGCTCCGAATCGATCCGGTCGAGGCACTGTGGAACGACAATCGCGTGCGCATCCAGTGGCGCACGTTGGTCAGGTTCGATGCCGACGGTAAGCACGTCGCCGCGCTCGAGCCATATAGGAGTAAGGGCTGACGGACCACTGCGGCAAGTCTTGACGGTCGCTTGCCGACGATGGTGACAGTTGCTACTGTTGTCTCGTGACGCGGGTCACTGTTCCGCATTATGCGACATTCAGAAGGTTGCAGGCAGCAGCCACTCGGTCCGGACGTCATATCGGGGCGGGGCGCTGCCCCGTACCGGGCGTCACCACCTCACGTCCGGCCGCCCATGCGTGCCCGCCGGCCCATCCCTGAGATCGGCGGGCACGCACGAGGCACAGTTCGAAGGAGAATGATGTGAGCCAAGCCATCGAAGCCGCGGCAGCCATCCCCGAGATGACCGCCGGAAAGCGAATCCCGCCGCCCACGGGCAAGCGAGAACCGTTGAAGGTCAGCGTGTACGAGCGGATGGCGAAAGCCGGCGCCGAACTGGTCCCGATCTTCCCGTATGACGATGCGGGCGCGATGGTGCCGTGCGGCGCGCTCATGTACGGGGAACCGGGCAAGGATCACGGCCACTTCTTCCACGCCAACTCGGTGTCGGAGGTGACGGTGATCTTCGGCGCGAACGACGCGATGCTGCAGACCGGCCAGATCATGGCACTGCAGAAGTTCCACGGCGTGAATTCCTTTCTGCGTGACCAGGAGAACCCCGAAGCGTTCGTGCTGGTAACGGTCACCCAACTGCAGTCCGAGGAGGCCGGGCAGCAGGAAGCCATGGTCGCCAAGTGCCAGAGCTGCAAGAAGGAGATGCTTCGACACCAATACGATGCCGGCCCCGAAGGCGCACCGGACTTCGATCCGACCCGATTCGGCAAGGCCGACGATGTCTATCGACAGTTCTCCACTATGGTCGGATCCCACGAATTCGCGGCGATCCGCAACTCCGATGCCGGTCGCACCTGCGGCAATTGCGGGCACGTGAACACCGAATTCCCGGCCGACCCGTGGGGCTGGGGCCGAGTGGTCGAACAAACCCGGGTCGCCAATGCCGCCTATCACGCACTGCGCAAGACCGCGAAGGAACAGGGATAATCACATGTCGCGCCGACGTATGCTGTCAGCCTTCAAAACCGGTGCCACAGTTGGCAATTACGCCGATCTCGCGGTCCTGCCGATCGACGTCGACCCCCAACTGGTGCTCTCGAGGAACTGGGTCGACCAGCCGTTCTATCAGATCTTCGCCAAGGACACCATCATCGTCCAGATGTCGGGCTCGTCCCGAATCAGTATGCGCAACAGCAATGTCAACTACTTCATTGCTCAGGTAGGCGACAACGTATACGTCCCAGCAGGGACCCCGCACCGTATCGAGCCCATCGAAGAGGGCGTCATGCTGCGCTATGTCGCACTCGAAGCAGGACTTGTCGCCGCGGCCTGGTTCTGCCACACGTGCGGCGAGGAACTGCACCGCCTGGAATGGGAACACGACAATGACGCCGAAGCCGCACCCATCTACGCGAGCGCCTGCACCCGTTTCAGCGCCGACCTCGACGCCCGCACCTGCGGCACCTGCGGCACCGTAGCCGAACCGATCGACCTCGACATTCTCGGCTGGTCCGGACTCGTCGCCGCAGCCGTTCCCGCCGCGGGATAAGCATCCGATCCATTCCGGCTCCGCACTCATCCAATGCGGAGCGGTTCAAGCGCGCGACAAAATGGCCTGCCACAGAAAGTAATTCGACACTTGTTCACCGAAATTCTGACCGCTTACGGAAAGGCACGAGAACTCCGCAGCTGCGCCTTCGACTTCCGGGTCCGCCGAAAAGGCCTCAGTGAGGCGCAGTTCGGCGAACAGCTCGACAAGGCTGCCGTAGCTCTGGCCGGTGACTCCCGTTACCGCACAACGATTCTCGAACGCGTCGACAACGTATCGACACGAACACCGTCGAGGTGCGCACCCGCAGGTTCGGAGTTCGACGCGATTGTCGAAACCTGGGTCACCGATTTCGAATCCTCCGGCCTAGGCGAATTGGTGCGTGCGGCTTACGAACCGTTCGTCGACGCCGACCGCAGCACAACGATCCTGTCGATCGAATACGTCGCTGTGGACAGCGACCACACCGGAAACGAGGACTGATCATGTCGAATCTCGGGCACGCGGGCGCGATGTTGATGCTGCTGTTCGGTGGGCTCGCCACCGGCGGAATCTGGGTCATCGCCGTCGACCGGCTCGCGGTGTGGAACCGAATGTCGGTGGTCGAGTATGCGACCGACTTCCGGCGCACGTTGAAACACGTCGATCCGATGATGCCCATCTTCGTGTCGCTCTCCGGGCTCGGCGCGGTGCTGTTCTCCGCCCAGTCATCGGGTAGCTCGCGACTGTTCGGCTGGCTCGGCCTGTGCTGCCTGGCGGTGATCATGATCGGTTCGATCCTGTTCGGCGAACCGATCAACTCGAAGTTCCGCAGGCGCGCCGAGGGCACACCACCCGAGGGCGTCGAGGGGCTCCGCGCGTTCTGGCGGCGTTTCCATTTCGCCCGTACCGGCGTCGCGGTCGTGGCGCTCATCTTCCTCATTGCCGCGGTAATCGCCGCGCTGTGATCTCAAAGTGTTTCGGATAAGGGAGTTTTCGTGCAGGAGCGGATATACGACGTAGCGGTGGTCGGTGCCGGTCCGGTCGGGCTGGCGGTCGCGCGGATGCTGGGCCTGGCAGGTCATTCGGTGATCGTGCTGGAGCGCTGGCCCGCGCTGTACCCGCTGCCACGTGCGGTGCATTTCGACCATGAAATTGGGCGGGTGTTCCAGGCCATGGGTCTGCGCGGCGAGATCGAGGCCATTTCTGCCCCGGTTCCCGACCACTACGAATGGCGCAACCGCAACGGCGATTCGCTGGTTCGGATCGATTGGTCCGGGCTGGGCCCATCCGGGTGGCCGGTGGCGAACTTCTTCTCCCAGCCCGAACTCGAGCAGGTGCTCGGCGACGCGGTCGCCGCCATGCCGCAGGTAACGGTGCGGCGCGGCCGCGAGGTGATCCGGCTCGTCGCCGAACCCGACCAGTATGTGGTGCTCACCCACACCGGTGCGGACGGTGCCACCGCCCAGACCCACGCTCGGTATGCGATCGGCGCGGACGGAGCCAACAGTTTTGTCCGCGAACAGATGTCGACATCGATGCAGGATCTGGGGTTCTACTTCGACTGGCTGATCGTGGATACCATTCCGCAGGACGATCTGGTGTGGTCGCCGCAGAACTGGCAGCTCTGCGATCCCGTCCGGCCGACCACGATCGTCTCCGGCGGTCCGGGGAGGCGCCGATGGGAGTTCATGCGGCTACCGGGTGAATCGCTCGACGACCTGAACCGCAGCGACACCGCGTGGCGATTGATGGAGCCGTGGGGCCGCACCCCTGAGAACACTGTCCTGGAACGGCATGCGGTCTACACCTTTCAGGCGCGATGGGCCGACCACTGGAACGAAGGCAGGCTCTTCCTCGTCGGCGATGCGGCGCACAATATGCCGCCGTTCGCCGGTCAGGGCATGTGCTCGGGCATCCGTGACGCGGCCAACCTGAGCTGGAAACTCGATCGAGTTCTGCGCGGGCAATCGGATCCAGCGCTGCTGGACACATACACCAGCGAGCGACTCACCCACATCCAGCACGCGATCGCCATGTCGGTCGAGCTGGGCAAGGTCATCTGTGTGCTCGACGAAGAAGCCGCCGCGCAACGCGATGCTCGGATGATCGCTGGCAATGCCGATCCTGCTGTGGTGCTCCCGATTTCGGCTCAGCCGGTACTCGGGCCCGGCGTCGTGGCCACGGGTATCGACCTCCCCGAACTGCGTGGCACCTTGTCGCCCCAGTTCCGTGCCGAACTCGACGGTAGGACAGCCCTTCTCGACGACCTGGTCGGCGCGAACGCCGCCCTGTTGCTCACCACTGACACACAACTTCCCGAAATCCTCGGCGAGCAAGCCTGCGCCGAACTCACCGCGCTCGGGGTTCGGTTGATCGTCCTCGCGCCGTTCACACTCGCATCGACTGCGGTTCCGCCGATCGCCGCGGCCACCACACTGATCGATGCCGACGGCGAATGGCATTCCTGGTTCGCGCAATTCGGTGCGACCACGGCATTGGTACGCGCCGATCACTACATCTTCGGCGCCGTGCGCGACACGGCAGCCGTCGACGGCCTCATCTCCCAATACTCCCGGCACCTCCGAGCACACGTTCATCCATCGGCCGATCTGGCCACACAGGCAAGGAGCAATTGACATGCGTATCGCAAACCTCGGCGGCCGAGCCGTTCTCGTTCATGGACAGCAGGCCATCGATATCGCGACCGCGAGCGAAGGCCGATTCGGCCCCGGACTGTCCCCGATCTACGAGAACTGGGATGCGTTCCGGGCCTGGGCCGATGCAGCGGAACATTCGGACACCGGCGGTGTCGAGATCGATCGGCGCACCCTCGGCGCTCCGTCCCCCACGCCCCGCCAAACCTTCGCGATCGGCCTGAACTACAGCGCGCATGCCGCGGAATCCGGTTTCGAATCCCCGACCCGGATCCCGCCGGTCTTCACCAAGTTCGCCAGTAGCTTCAGCGGTCCTGACACCGAGGTCGTCATCCCGACCGGCGGAACCGTCGACTGGGAAGTGGAGTTGGTGGTGGTCATCGGCCGCACCGCGGCCAAGGTCAGCGAGGCCGACGCCTGGGAATACGTCGCCGGGCTCACCGCCGGGCAGGACATCTCTGAACGTTCCTCCCAGTTGGCCGGTCCCGCACCCCAATTCAGCCTCGGCAAGTCGTTCCCAGGTTTCGCGCCGATGGGTCCGTGGCTGGTCACCACCGATGAGCTCGACAATCGTGACGACCTGGAACTGGGCTGCACCCTCGACGGCGAGCAGATGCAGAAGGGCCGCACCCGCGAACTGATCTTCTCTGTGCCCAAGCTCATCTCCACGCTGTCGCACACCACCACCCTCTACCCGGGCGACATCATCTTCACCGGCACCCCCGCCGGTGTCGGCGTCGGCCGCGATCCCAAGCGGTTCATTCAGCCCGGCGAACGCCTGGACAGCTGGATCGAGGGCATCGGCGAACTGCACCAGACCTTCGTGGCCGAGTCGGAGAAGTAGGCCATGGCACTGCACGGACTTTCCCACGTCACCATCGGCGTCCCCAATCCGACCGAAACGATGGCCTACTACACCGATTTCGGGCTGACACCCCGCGGTGACGGCTGGTTCGCGACCCAAGACGGCGGCGATCAACTCGAGATCGTCCAGTCGGCCCATCGCCGCTTGGTCGAGCTCGGCATCGCCGCGGACGATGCCGACGACCTCGACGCCACCGCCGCCCGCCTGGGGCGGCTCGGCATACCGGTTCACTTGCGCACCAATGTACTTCGCGCGACCGAGCCGATCACCGGCTCGCAGATCAATATGAGTGTCACTCCGCGCATCATCCAGCCCCCTAC
The DNA here is from genome assembly GCF_053602975.1 of Nocardia sp. NPDC004278. Lineage (NCBI taxonomy): Bacteria > Bacillati > Actinomycetota > Actinomycetes > Mycobacteriales > Nocardiaceae > Nocardia > Nocardia sp. NPDC004278. The sequence goes on along the minus strand of NZ_JBSGEQ010000052.1, from coordinate 11,715 downwards.
ACCGCCCACTCCCTACAATGGTCCCGGCCGTGTCGAGAGAACCGGAAAACGAGCTGGTTTCATCGATCGCACCGACCGGGTCCGGCCCCGCAAACTAGGGCATGCCGTCCTGGGCACCACCGACCTGGAAACCACCATGCGATTCTTCGTCGAGGGACTCGGTTTCAAGGCGAGCGACTACATCAAGGACCACGGCGCGTTCCTCCGTTGCTCCACCGACCACCACAATGTCCTGGTCCTGGCCGCCCCGGTGTGCTTTCTGCACCACACCTCCTGGCAGGTGGAGGATATCGACGAGGTCGGACGCGGAGCATTCGCGATGCTCGAGGACAACCCGGAACGCCACGTGTGGGGCCTGGGCCGTCACCACGCAGGCTCTAATTTCTTTTGGTACCTCAAAGATCCCGCAGGCAATTTCAGCGAGTACTACTCCGATATGGACTGCATCGTCGACGACCAACTGTGGAGCCCCGAAACCCTGGAAGGCGCAAAAGGTTTGTTCAATTGGGGTCCGCCGCCCCCGCCGTCCTTCCTGCACCCGGAAGATCTGGCCGCACTCATGACCGGAGCCCACAAAGCCCCCTGAGTGCGCCGACAACGATGACCGGCCCCGACGGTCACAACCCGGGCTCGTCCACCTCCACCGCATAAAGGTGGGTGGCCCGCAGCAAACGCGGACTCTGGCCGGTGACCACCACCGCGAGCGCACCGGATGCATGCAATTCTTCCGCGGGTAGTTACGCCCAGGAACGAGGCGACGGACGAGATCGCGATGTCGGGGACGCTGTCGTTCAGCATCGATCGCCGACCACCGCAGCAGTGAGATCCGCGAGTTGCTATCGCTGATGCGGTGCGTGCTCCTATTTCTCGTCGACGTCGCGGACTGCTCGTAGTGCCTGCTCATAGGCCCGAACCAGAGGACGCTGGTCGTTTGCGCGGCGGGCGAGCGCAAAAAGTAGCGGGGGTAGATCGCGGACCGGGCGGAAAGTTACCCCGCCGCGGTCGAGCAATGGGATGTCGCCCGCGGCGGTCAGGATCACGCCGAGGCCCGCCGCCAGAGCTTCGTTGACCTCATCGATACCGGCCACTTCGGCGCCGACGCGGGCCGGCCGCCCGGCTCGCTTCTCCGTTGCCAGCCAGTAGTCCCGCAGTGGTCCTGCCGCGTGCGGCAGCGCCAGGAACGGCTCGTTCAGCAGGTCCGCGAAGTCCAATGCCGTTGTGCCCACCAGGTGATGTCCGGGAGGCAGCGCGATCAGCCGGGGCTCCTCCGATACCACTGTGGTGGCGTAGCGCTCCGGATCCGGCAACGGGAGCCGAATGTACGCCAGATCGCTGCTGCCGTCCGACAGTCCGGCGGTCGGGTCCTGCCAGCCCACCTGACGTAACTTCAAGGTGACTTCGGGGTAGGCCGCAAGGAACCGCGACCGCACCGCCGGAAGCAGTCCGCCGCGCCCCGGGCTGGCCCCCATCCCGATCACGAGGGTGCTTCGCTGGGCCGTTCGCGCTTGCTCCACCGCCGCGGTCGCCGCGTCGAGTGCCGCCAGCACTGTCCGTGCGTGCGGGAGCAGTGCCTCACCGACGGGTGTCAGTATCACCCGCTGCGGATCTCGTGTGAAAAGTAGTGCGCCCAAATGTCTTTCGAGTGCCCGAATTTGCTTGCTCAGTGCCGGTTGCGACACATAGAGTCGTTCAGCCGCGCGCGTGAAGCTCAGCTCTTCAGCGACAGCCAGGAAGTAGCGCAGATCGCGTCCGTGCAGGTCCATAACCAATGGTTATCATGACAGGTCTTGGACGCGCCCCTGCACCGGCTGCACGCTGAAGAAGTGAACGCGATCTGGATTGTCACAGGCGCCAATTCCGGCTTCGGTCGGGCCATCACCGAGGCGGCAGTCGCCGCGGGGAATATTGTCGTCGCTGCCGCGCGGCGCCCCGAAGCCCTGGCAGACCTCGTCGCCGCCCACCCGGATCGGATCGAGGCGCTCGCTCTGGACGTCACCGATCAGACCGCGATTGCGACCGCTGTCGCGGACATCGCAGCCCGCTACGGCCACATCGACGTCCTGGTCAACAATGCCGGCCGCAGCCATATCGGAGCGTTCGAGGAGACCTCCGACGCGGAACTTCGGGATCTGTTCGAACTGCACGTCTTTGGGCCAGCCGCAATGGTACGCGCCGTCCTGCCGCATATGCGCGCTCAACGATCGGGAGCGATCGTCCAGGTCAGCAGCCTGCTCGGCCAGACCTCCCGAGCAGGCTTCTCCGCGTACAGCGGCAGCAAGTTCGCCGTCGAGGGCATGTCCGAGGCGCTGGCGAGCGAGGTCCGGCCGCTCGGCATCAAGGTGATGATCGTAGAGCCGGGGTCGTTCCGCACCAGTCTGCCCGGAAACACCACGCTCAGCTCCGAATTGTCCGACTACGCCGCCACGGTCGGTGGCATGCGCGCTGTCGTCGCTGCATCTGACGGACAACAGCCCGGCGACCCGGCCCGCGGCGCAGCCCTCATACTCACCGCCCTCGATGTCGATAGGACACTACTGCGACTCGCGCTCGGCGCCGATGCCGTCGACGGCATCCTCGCCCACCTCGACCAGGTCCGCGACGACATCGAAGCCTGGGAGGACGCCTCCCGCGAGTCCGCGTTCCAACGCTGCCGAGTTCTGCAATTCGGATGACATGTTGTTCGTGAAGAGGCGCAATGTACGGCGGACGAAACGCCCACGCAAGCACACACACTCACTCACTAGGCGAGGTGGTCAGCCACATCGCACAGACCTATGCCGAGGCGTGGTGGACCGTGATGCATTCGGCAAACGTCGAACTGCGACTCCAGGCGTGGTTTCACCTCGGCGAGGCGCGAGAGGGCTCCGCAGAAATGGTGAACGAAATACAAGCACGTATCTCCAGTTGCCGTTGGGAACCAGCCGAATATCCAGCGCTTGCTACTCCGGGATATGTCCATCTCGAGGTGGGGGTGCTCAGCACCCTAGCTGCCCGGCAACGGTGCCGATGGCGGAACACAACGGCGTGAACCTCGGGACGGAATCGACAGGCGATCGGTTTTCGGTCGGTCAGCGAGCGTAGCGATTCCGCCCGGGTCCCGATCCCCAAGCGGATCGTTCTAGTCAAGTGGTGGCCGGGTCTCAGCATCCGCTCGGCATCAGCGAGCGTCGCCTCCAACAGCGGGATCGCACGACCCAGATCCTCCGCCGACTCGTAGGCGCTGACCAGGTTGTTCCGTAATGCCAGCGTGGGCGTATCCCCGGTATCGGGTCATCGGGCGCTGAGGACGCGTGCCCACGGCTCGTCGATGTCGGCCAGACCCAGCACAGCGACCACGTTGTCGAGCATTCCGGCGCCGAACCAGCGCCGCACGGCGTCGTCGTCGCCGAGCAGCTGCCGAACGGTGTCGACCTGTTTGGCGTAGCACCGGCGCACGGCCTGCCCTACCAGCGGCTCGCCGGCGGCACAGTTCGCGTGCATGAGGAAACGCAGGATGGTCCGGTCCGCGACGAGCGCGGCGTAGGCGCCGCGCGCCGCATCCAATGCCGCGCCGGAACCAGCCGGCGCGGGCGAGTGCGCGACCAAGGTTTCCGTCATGACGACGGACACGTGGTCGACCGCGTTTCCGATCTGCGCCGCGCCACCGCCCGATTCCCTCAGGACCGCCGCCTTGCCGCGCTGATCGCTGATCTGAATGCGGGCAACGCCAGGTTCGCAGAACAATGGGCGACAGGAGAGGTGGCTGCCAATCGCGAGGTTCGCAAGACCGTCCGGCATCCGTCGGTGGGTCCGGTCACGGTGGACTGTGACGTGCTGACCGACGGCGATTCCGAGCTCAAGATCGTGATCATGACCGCTGTACCCGGCAGTGACGACGAGACCAAACTCCAGCTCACCACCGTCCTCGGAACGCACCCGCCGAGACAGGGTGAATTCCCCCGGTGAGTCCGGAGTCAGTGAGCACCAAACCCCGGGGCGCCGGGGCGATTCAGTGCCCGTCGCGGTCGTTCTGGCCCGACTCTTCCGCGCCCGATCCCGGTTCCGTTCCTCGATGCCGGTAGTGCCACGGGTCGGCCATCTTCGACATGGTGCAGGTCCGTAGGAACGCGACCAGGCACGCGGCCCGCCGGCTGCTCGGCCTGGTCCGCCGTCACGGCGCCGACGCCTGCCGCCGCGCCCTGGACGCCGAGGTGGTCGACGTCGGGGTCATCGACCGCATGCTCACCCGCGGCACCACCAGCGGGCAGCTGTCGCTGCTGCCACCACCGGCGCCGTCCCGGTACGTCCGTTCCACCACCGATTTCGCGGTCAGGAGGCCGTCATGAACACCCGCCGTCCCGCCGCGTCCCCGGCGGCCAAACCCATCGAGATCACTCCCGAGCTGAAGTCGCTGATGCGCCGGCTCAAGCTCGGCCAGCTCCTCGACATCCTGCCCGAACGGCTCGCTCTCGCCAGGTCGAATCGGTTGCCGCACCACGATTTTCTGGAGATGTTGTTCGCCGACGAGGTCGCCCGCCGCGACCGCCAATCCGAACAACGCCGCGCGCCAAGGTCGCCCACCTGGACCTACAGATGCACCTGCAGGCTTGGGACAATTCCACCGCGGTCACTTTCGACCGCGAGCTCTGGTCCGAGCTATGCTCGCTGCGGTTCCTCGCCGACGCCTACAACGTATTGATCATGGGGCCGGTCGGGGTTGGAAAGACGTTCCTGGCCAACGCATTAGGCCACATCGCGGTCCGCCGCAACCGCAGCGTCCACACCGAACGCGCCGACAAACTGTTCAAACGCCTACGCGGCGCACGCCTGGACGGCAGCTACGAAGACGAGATGCAAACTGCACCGCGTCGACCTGTTGATCATCGACGACCTCGCTCTGCATCGGCTCGAGGCGCCCGAGACCAACGACTTCTACGAGCTGATCGTCGAGCACCACCGCAAAGCCTCCACGGTGATCACCAGCAACCGCGAACCCCCGGAAATCCTGAAAAGAAGGTTTCTTCTACGCGCAGATGATGAGCCACCCGCCGACGGTGCCTGGCGTGCGGTACCCGGCCGCCGAGCCAGCGGCGCACCGTCTTCGGGTCGACCTGGCAGACATCGGCCAAGGACTTGGGCACGATCCCCCGTTGGTGGAGCACGGACTGAAGCCGGACATTCACGCTGTCAATAGAACCCAACGGATGGGTCGCCGAGCAAGTGCACCCTGATGCGTATCCGTCGGCCCCGCGCACGCGGGGATGGTCCGTGGATGTCGAGCGAACCTTGCCACCGGGAGGAACACGCAGACGCACGGCGGAATCTTCGTCTACGTCCCGATGGCGCGTAATCTCCCGCCGGTCGACCGCGTCCCGCGCTACGCCGAGCGCAGCCGGATCTGCTCGCACACCTCCTTGGAAAGCAGCGCCTCATGCACCAGTAGGTCGGAGAACACTAGCCGCCGGCTCTCGGGCCGAGACGGTTCCGGCAGGGCACAGGATCACTTACCTCGTGTTCGGCGAATGAGCGGCATAACTCGGTGCACTGAAAGACAAGATACGGGCGTGTCGATCCGCGAATTCTCGGACGTGGATCGGCTGCGGAGCGCCGGCCGCCGCGCGCTGCCTCGCGATCTCGGCGATCCGGAATTCGAGTAGGAGCGCCCCTGGTGCCCCGGTTGGACACCCGGTGGCGTCAGCCTGCGCCGTCGAGCTGGCTGGAAGACGGACTGGTTCTCTGCCTCAGCAGGTGTCAATGCGCCGTCTGACCCTGTCCTCTCATCGCACTGGTCAACGCGGTCCGTGCCAGATCGCGTAGCCAGATGTGTGCGGGGTCGGTGTCATAGCGCTGATGCCACGACAGGTACGCCGGGGCCGGCGGCAGGTCCAACGGGAGCGGGAGCAGGACCAGGCCGAGATCTGCGGCGGCCGAACGCGCCGTGGATTCGGGGGCTGTGACGAGGAGGTCGGAGCCTCGCACGAACTCGAATGCGGCTCTTTCGGTGGGCGCGGTCGCCACCACACGTCGGGTGAGGTCGAGCCGCGCGAGAGCGTCGTCGATGATGTTGCCGAGCCTTCCGCGCCGCGAGACGGTGATGTGCTCGTCCGCGGCGTACCGCGCGGCGGTGACGGTCTCGACACGGGTGAGCGGGTGCCCCCGCCTTACGACGATGACGTGCTGGGTCTCGGCCACCCGATCGGCGCGAATCTCGGGTGCGGTCGGGCGGTCCGCGTTCGCGGCGAGGTCGACCTCGCCGCGACGCAACTCGGGGGTGTCGATGCTCGATTCCGCGATGAAGCGCAGACGCACGCCCGGCGCCTGCTCGCGCACGGCAGCGAGAAGGGTGGGACCGCTGAGGGCGACCAGTGCGTCGTGCCAGCGGAGCGTGAAGGTGCGCTCGAGCGTCGCGAGGTCGAGTTCACGGCTTGGCGCCAACACGCCCTGGACCTGCCGCAGCAGGTCGTGCACCTGTTCCCGGACGGCGAGCGCGTATGGCGTCGGGGTCATCGTGCGCCCTGTGCGTACCAGGATCTGATCCCCCGTCGTGCGCCGTATCCGGCCGAGGCTTCGGCTCATCGCGGGGGCGGTGACGTGCAGGCGGTCGGCCGCGCCGGCCACGCTGCCTTCCTCCAGGAGAGCGTCGAGTGCGGCGAGCAGATTCAAATCCAATTGCATGGGAGTCATTCTATTCGTGCTTTACATGCACTTGAAGTTAATGGTGGCTCCTCCTACCTTCGAGATGCGGGCGCAAAAGACCACGGTTCTCGCCCGGCTGACCTCATCACCCCCTGCTCAGAGAGGAGCACCCGCCATGCCCGAGTCGATTCGGAACACCGGTGTTGCCACAGCCGCCGGCTCCGCCTCCGACGCCGACCTGCTCGCACAGACCGAGATCGCTGTACGCACGGCGAGTTCGGCACTGCGGGAGCGCTTCGGCGACGTGGTCCGGTTCCGGACCCGTGACGAGCTGATGGGCGCGCTCGCCGCCAACGACGACACGGTTCTCGAAATCCTGCGCCCCCGCCTCGAAGCCCTCCGCCCGGACGCCCGCTGGGTGGAGGAGGAGCTGGACGGCGGCGCTCTGCCGGCCGGCGAATGGTGGGTCGTGGATCCGGTCGAAGGCAACATCAACCACCTGCACGCCCTGCCGGAGTGGGCGGTGACCGCCACCCTCGTGCACGATAACCAGCCGGTGCTCACCGCGGTCCACCTGCCGCTGACCGGCGAGACCTACACCGCGCTCGCCGGCGCCGGCGCCCACCTCGACGGCCGGCCGCTGCATGTGTCGGGGACCACGGACCTCGGGCTGAGCATCGTGGCCACGAGCCAGGCCAGGCCGGACGAGGACGAGACCGTCGTGCGGCGCGTCGGCTCCTCGATCACCGAGATGCTCACCGACGCGCTCGTGGTGCGGACAGCCGTGCCCGCCACCCTGCACCTGCTGAACGTGGCCGCCGGCCGGATCGACGCCTTCTGGCAGTTCGCCGGGGCCCGCGCGGACCTGCTTCCCGGTGCGCTGCTCGTCGCCGAGGCCGGCGGACGGATCTCCACCGCCGATGGCCGCCCCTGGACCCCGGAGAGCGACAGCTTCCTGGCAGCGGCGCCCGGCGTGCACGCCGATGCGGTCGCCACGCTCTCCCGCTGACCACCGACCAGAACAGAAAACACAGAAAACCCAGGAGGACCTTCACCATGAGCAAGATCACCATCCTCGGCGGCGGCCGCGTCGGCGGCGGCCTGGCCACCGCCCTCACCCGGGCCGGGCACGAAGTGACCGTGGCGGACCGCTCGCCGGGCGCTGCCGCCGACGCTGCCCGGACAGCGCAGATCGTCATCAACGCCACGCCAGGCGCCGGCTCGCTGGAGCGGCTCGCCGCGCTGCGCGAGGAACTGGGCGGCAAGATCCTCGTAGACGTCTCCAACGCCACCGTCGACGGACCGGACGGACTGCCCGCCGACCTGCTCTACCCCGGCTCGAGCCTCGCGGAGCAACTCCAGGAGGCGCTCCCCGAGACGCACGTCGTCAAGACGCTCAACACGATGCTTTACTCGGTGATGACCGCGCCCGCCGCGCTCACCCAGACGCCAACCGCGTTCCTCTCCGGCAAGGACCCGGAGACCAAGCAGGTCGTCCGCGGGCTTCTCGCGGACCTCGGCTGGCACCAGGAGTGGATCACCGACCTCGGCGGGATCGCGACCGCGCGGGCTGCCGAGGCCGCGATCTTGTTCGTACCGCACGTGATCCGATCCAGCGGATTCACGCCCTTCGCGATCTCGATCGCTCGCTGATCCGCATAGAGCGCCTCGGGCAACTGCGTCGGCACGGACAACTCCCGCCGACGCCCGTGGTCAGGTGCGTGCTCCATTCGGGTCTGCCGACTCGGCGGCGTGATACGGTACGGAACGTGTCGTATCTAAACCGTGCCGGCTCCCCGGCCGAGCAAGGGGCGCGTCGCGGAGGTCGCCCTCGCGATGATGCACGCGAGGGCGAGATCCTCGAGGTGGTGAACGCCCTCCTGGCTGAGCGCGGCTATGAAGGAGTCACCTTCGAAGAAGTCGCCCGTCGGGCAAGCGCGTCGAAGGCCACTCTCTACCGGCGATGGAAATCCAAGCGGGATATGGTCGTCGCCGCACTGAAGGCGGGTCCCGCTCGCCGCGAGGGCCCGAATGACATCAACACGGGCAGTCTCCGCGGCGACCTGATCGCGTTGTGTCGACGACTGATCACGACGATGCGCTCGACGGACAGCCAAACCGCGCTGTTGCTGCTGCAATCAGGCCTCGAGGATCCCGAGCTCTGTGAGGCGATCGAACAGGCCGTCGGACCGACCGGCGCCCGATTGCCCACCTCGGTGATCGAGGCTGCCGTGCTGCGCGGCGAGCTGCCCGAAGATGTCGATCCGTTCCCCTTCGAAGAGGTGGCCGGAGCAGTGCTGCTGCTACGGCGGCTCAATGGCCTCGCCACCGACGACGACTATCTCGAGTCGCTCGTCGATTCCATCCTGATCCCCGCCCTACGGGCTACATCTCCCCGCCCGCGAGGGCTTCCTGCCGGGATCTTCTCCGGACGCCCGTCCCTCCAATCGACCCCTGACCTGTGAAGGAGACTCACGACCATGCCAGCCATCGACGGATTCCGATACCAGACACTGCCTGGCGAGGGGGTCGAGCTGAACGTCGCAGTCGCAGGGACAGGGCCGGCAGTCATCCTGCTGCACGGCTTTCCGCAGACGCACTACATGTGGCGCGAAGTAGCTCGCCAGCTCGTCGGTGAACACACGGTCATCGTTGCGGACCTGCGCGGCTATGGCGAAAGCGGAAAGCCGCCGGAGGACGGTCCGCACACATACTCCAAGCGGACCATGGCCAACGACATCGTGCGGGTAGCCAGGGCCCTCGGTCATCACAGGTTCGGTCTGGTGGGCCACGATCGGGGCGCCCTCGTCGGCGTCCGCGCGGGTCTTGATCACCCGGAAGCGGTGCAGTATCTCGGGATCCTCGACGTGCTGCCCACCCTCGACACCTGGGACGTGTTGCGTGGCGTCGACGCGAAGGTCGCCTGGCACCTGTATTTGATGGCCCAGCCGGTTGGCTTGCCGGAGAAGATGATCAAAGCAGCAGCAGAGGAGTTCTTCGCCTCATTCCTCGACGCGTGGGACACCGACGGCGCGACCTTCACCCCTGAAGTCCGACGGCACTACATCGATAGCTCTGTCAGGGCCGTGGACTCCATCGTTGCCGACTACCGTGCCACCTCGAGCATCGACCTGAGCATGGACCGCGAAGATCGCGCCGCGGGAAAGCAACTGCAGATGCCGGTGGGCGTGATCTCTCAGGACTGGGGTGCGCAGCTGGGATTCGACGCCGCAGCGCTCTGGCGAGCATGGGCACCCGAGGCGACCTACGAGCCGATCAACGCCGGTCACTTCATGGCCGAGGAGAAACCCGAACAGATAGCTCGCTTCATTCGTGCCCTGTCTGCACGCGGCCGAGACTGATTCCCGCCGGGCAATTCCAGCGGGCGAGTGCGACGCGTAGCGGACTTGCAGGCCGCCCTGGCTGGCGATGACGGCGTCTTGCTCGGCGAAGGTACTCGATGTTGTCCGAATTCGCGCGAATCCTTCGGCGGACTCGAAGTCTCTTTTGTATGTGCCGACGATCCGGCTCGGCACAGGGCTGGAGGTCACGGAAGAGGGCCGGACATCTGAAGGGCCGGCAAATCGGTCGCCGAAGTACTGACTCGAGCAACCAGCGAGCCCAGCAGGGCACTCGGGTCGGGGTGGCTCTGCGGTGCAGCTGCGGGGTCACCCCTCATCGAAGAGATAAAGGACGTCACATGAATCTGACCGACTACATCGATCGCGGCGCCAGGGTCGCGCCGACGGCTCCGTGTATGACACTGCCCGACGGTACGACGTTGAGCACCCATGCCGAGTTCCATCGGCTCACCCACCGCATCGCCGCCGCGTTGCTCTGCGATGGTTTGGAACCTGGTGAGCGGGTCGCGATCTTCAGTCCGAACGACGCTGATGCGTTCGCCTGCATCGTTGGCGCAATACGTGCCGGCGGGGTGTGGATACCGGTGAACGTGGCCAGCCGTGGGGCCGAGATTGCCGGCTTCCTGAATCTGACCGGCTGCACCCGGCTGATCTACCACAGCAGCCTCGCCGCCCACGTTTCCCTTTTGTTGGAACTCGTTCCGTCGATCGTCACGGTGGTCTCGATCGGCCCCGGCCGCCCTGGAGATCCGGTCCTGTCCGACTGGATTGCTCCGGAAGACACGTGCGCGCCCGACCTGCCCGCCGACCCCGCTCGGATCACGGTGCTCGCGTCGACCGGCGGAACCACAGGCACTCCGAAGGCGGTGCCGGTCAGCAACCGGCAATTGCTGCTTATGTGTCTGGCGAACAACGTGTACTTCCCCGAGCCGGGGCGACCCCGCTACATCTGCGCAACGCCGATGACGCACGCCGCAGGCATCGTGGCGTTCCCAGTGCTCGCCGAGGGCGGCCGAGTGATCATTCACCAGGGCGTGAAGCCGAAGGAGATTTTCGACTCGATCCGCGTCAATCGGGCGACGAGGATCCTGCTTCCCCCCACTGCGCTCTACGCGCTTCTCGGACACCCCGAGGTCCGGGCACAGGACTTTTCCTCCTTGCGTTATTTTCTCGTCACCGCGGCGCCGATCGCGCCCGAACGCCTAGCCGAAGCAGTCGAGGTATTCGGCCCGGTGATGACTCAGGTATTCGGCCAGACCGAGGCTCCGCTCATGTGCACCGTCCTCACGACCGATGAGACAGCCGACGCGGTATCCGAGCCCACCCATCGAGGTCGGCTCGCCTCATGCGGGCGTCCTACGGTCGTCGCGCGCGTAGAGATCATGGGCGAGGACGGCACGCTGCTCGGGCCGGGCAAGCAAGGAGAGATCGTGATCCGCTCCGACCTCGTCTTCGACGGATACTGGAACAACCCCGAAGCCACCGCGCAGACCCGCCGCCCGGGCGGATGGCATGGCACAGGCGATATCGGCCTACGCGACGCAGACGGATTCGTCTACATACTCGATCGCAAAAAGGACATGATCATCACCGGAGGGTTCAACGTATTTCCCTCCGAAGTCGAGGCCGTCCTACACACCTTCCCCGGCGTGATGGACTGCGCGGTCATCGGCATCCCCGACGAGAAATGGGGCGAAGCCGTCACCGCCGTCATCGAACCCAAGAACAACGCCGACAT
>NZ_JBSGEQ010000051.1:21704-48994 GCF_053602975.1 Nocardia sp. NPDC004278 | reverse complement strand
ATCCGGCGGCAGACAGATCGTCACCCAGCGTTGCGCCAAACCACATCCCTCCCGCTGTACCGCGCGCCTCAGGTTACCTCTCGGAATCGACGAACGCAGATTCCTGACCGCTGTGACCAATCCGCCAGAAGAGTGCCCTGTCATCGGCATTCTCGGACGTTCCGCGCGGACGCCAACGGCCCGAGATGACGCGGGTTCATGCGGTCGTCGCAGCATTCTCGGTTGTGAGGTTGCGGCGGCCGTGTCGTTTTCGGGTGGTCTTGGTCAGTTCGGTGATCGATCGGTGAGTTCGAGGCAACGGTCCGGTTCGGTGGATCGCGAGCGTATCGGATTGGTGTTCAACGCAACTGGATCGGTGAATCAGGCAGCGAAGGCGGCAGGTGTTTCGCATCCGACAGCTCGTCGGGTCTTGGTCGCGGCGGGGCTGTTCAGCGCGGTCAAGGCTGAGCGGGGTAAGCCCGCGGCCAAGCAACGGTTCCTCGAGTTGATCGAGTCTGGTTGGTCGACGGCGCAGGCGGCTACCGAGGTCGGCGTGAATGTTCGCACTGCGCGAGATTGGCGTGACGGGGTGCGGAAAACTGTGCAGGGCGGGCAGATTCGCGCCGATGGCACCGTGGTGGAATATCGCGTCGGGAAGCACCATGCAGGTCCGGTGCCCGAGATCAGCAACGATGCGCCCATGGTGTTCAATGACCGGTTTGATCAGTGATCGGCCGGCTGAGGTCGAAGACCGTGCGCTGTGCCCGCTGGGCAAGTGGACCAGCATGGTGTAGCGGGTGCTGTGCTCGACCAGAGTCGCGATCGCGGTCCTATTGCGTGCATCGGTGATCAAATCACCTTCCCAGTTCCCGGGGTCGATGCCCACTGTCACCATCGAGGTTGTCCTCTCTTGCCTACTTGATCGAGTTGGCCAACTGATCGGCATATGGGGCAGTGAATTTTCCGACGATGGGAAGCTCTGCGCGGACACCGCCGGTGTTGTTCGCCTGGACCATGGCCGTGATCCATATGACGACCGCGAAGACCGCGACTGCGAGTCCGGCGAGGCTGAAGATGATCCCCAGGACTCCGAGGAGCGAGCCGACGATGCTCAGCACAATATTGACCACCGAGAGTGCCCCGAAGAAGACGATCGATTGCGAGGCATGGAATTTCACATCGGGATCTTTCTTTCCCACGAACAGGAAGATGATTCCGGTGAGCCACCCCAGTGCGTACGACAGGATCGCGCTGGTCTTTTTGTCCAAACCGGCGGACTGCGGTTGGTTGGCGGGAGGTTGAGAAGATGTCATGGGGCAAGTAGATGCCGCGCCCGCCACCTACCGATCCCAGGTTTCAGCCCGAACCCACAGGTCGCGGGCCAGCCGGTGAACGGGATCCCGGACGTGGTTCCTCTCGACGAGACGACTGCCGACGACCTCGAAACGCTTGGGCGATGGCTCATTACGCAATCGAGCACCTAAAATCCGCAGAGTAGCCGAGTCGGTCTCCGCGCAAGGGCCGCTGCACGGTCATCGTCACGGCGCGGTGCGTTCGGTCGGCCTCGAATCGATACAGCCACCTGCAGGTCGCCCGCCCCGCTCCGACCGGTTCGATCAGCGCGGTATGCGGCATGAGCGGACGTCGGTCAGTTCCTGATCGGGTAGCTGATCGTGGCATCGCTTCGGTCCAGGCTGGGTAAAAACGGGGGAACCTGCGACTGTCTGCCGTAGGTCACGCTGCGCTGGGGAAGTACGGATGGCCCTGCACCCAGTGGAATCCGCGACTGCGCGTTCCGGGTGGGTGAACCCGCGGCGGTAGGGGGCTTCTATCTCGGATGTCGATTGTTCTTAGAATGGGCGGGTGAAGGACATCGGTGCCATAGGCGTGCTGCAGGACCCGGTTCGACGGCGGCTGTATGACTATGTCGCGGCTCGTGGCGAGCCGGTGAGTCGCAATGAGGCCGTGACCGCGGCCGGGACTCAGCGCACGCTGGCTGCGCATCACCTCGACAAGCTGGTCGAGGCGGGGTTGCTCGAGACCGAGAGCCGGCGGCTGTCCGGCCGGTCGGGGCCGGGCGCGGGACGGCCCGCCAAGCTCTACCGTCGGGCGGTCGCCGAACATCAGGTCTCGCTGCCACCGCGCGACTATCGGACGGCCGCAGGCCTTTTGGCTCAGGTCGCCGAGGAGGCACGGTTGGATGTCGAGTTGCAGAAGGCGGCCCGTGAACAAGGGCGGGCAGCACGGGGCGAACCCGTGCACGACCTGTCTCGAGTGGCCGATCTACTTCGTGCTCGCGGTTATGAGCCCTTCGCCGACGATGACACCCTGCGCATGCGCAACTGTCCATTCCATGCCCTCGCCGAGGCGTATCCACCCCTAGTGTGCGGCATGAACCTCGCCTTGCTGGAGGGTCTGTTCGGAGACTCCGCGGAGGTGCATGTGCGCATCGACGCCCGCCCCGGAATCTGCTGCGCCGCCGTCGAACTCTCTAAAAACAATGAAGATTGACATAGAGTTCCGGGCATGGGTGAAGTGACCGCATGACCGGTTATCACCTCGCCGAACTGAACACGGCCATCATCAAGCACCCTCTGGACGACCCACGCATGGCCGGCTTCACCTCCATGCTCGAGCCGATCAATGCTCTCGCCGAGCGCTCACCGGGCTACCTATGGCGCATGGTGGACGATTCCGGGGTGGACGCCACCTCCATGCGCCCGCTCGGCGAGAACGTCATCGTCAACCTGTCGGTGTGGGAGACGCGAGAAGCGTTCTGGGACTATGTCTATCGCAGTGGCCATCTGGAATTCCTGCGTCGGCGCAGCGACTGGTTCGAGCGTCCCCGCGAGGACATGATCGTGCTGTGGTGGATACCTGCCGGGCAGATGCCGACCCTGGACGATGCGCTGGCCCGCTTGCAAGCGCTGCGTGCGAATGGCCCCTCACCCCTGGCATTCTCACTGCGCGAGAACTACACGGCCGCGGACGCGCAAGCGTTCGCGTGACCGCGCTCCGAACCCAGGCGAAACGCAGCCCGTCGCGTATGCAGTGACTGACCGGAGGCCACCACACGGCCGAGCTTCGCGAAATCGACTGAAATCGGCAGGAGCGTGCGTTGGGCCGAGCCTCGGTCTGGCCAGTCTGAACCGCGCGGGTCGCGGCTATTAGGGTGCGTTTCTTCGCCGTCAGCCCAGAGGGATTGCCTCCCGCCACCAGCAGAACCGGAGCGGTGATGGAGTTGAGGTCGAAACCCCGGGTGGAACCCCGTAACCGGGTCGACCGTAGGACACGAGCCGATTCCGCGCTCAGTGGCCGCCTCGAGCAGCGGGTCGAGCAGCACCCCGGTTTGCGGCGAACCATGGTGCCACACGAGAACTCCCGCACGTCCGTCTCGTTCGCTGTCATAAACGCGAACGACCCGGCCATCACGGAAATTGCATCCCGCGACGCGACCATACGGCCGGTACACACCGCCGGAAGCGGCCGGACCACCTCGCCATGATCGTCGGTGCAACGAAACGCCAGCTGTACATCATCGTTGGTGACCGACGGCAGGGGTCTCGGAACTCGCGACAACGTACTCGCCAACTGAGTCCTGCACGTCCTCCACCAGGCCGTTCAACAACCGACCATCGGGTTTTGTGTGTCCCAGCACACGGTCGTCCGTTTTGCTCTAGCGTTGGCACGGTTGCTGCCGAGAGGGGTCCATGATGCGTACGGGGATGCTGGAGCTGGTGCAGTTGCGCGGGCTCGTCGAGGCGGGGGAGATCGACACGGTGCTGGTCGCGATGACCGATATGCAGGGGCGATTGCAGGGAAAGCGTTGTGCGGCAAGGTTTTTCCTGGACGAAGTGGTCGGTCACGCAACCGAGGCGTGCAACTATCTGCTCGCCGTCGATGTCGATATGGCGACGGTCGGCGGCTATGCGATCTCGTCATGGGACACCGGATACGGCGACTTCGTCTTGCGCCCGGATCTGAGTACCTTGCGGCTGGTGCCGTGGCAGCCGGGTACTGCGCTCGTGCTGTGTGATGTCGAGCAGGTGGAACCGGCGAACAAGCCGGTCACGGTGTCGCCGCGGCAGATATTGCGGGCACAGTTGGAGCGGCTGGCCGAGCGCGGGCTGCGGGCCTATGTCGGCACCGAACTCGAGTTCCTGGTCTTCGACGACAGCTACGAGGATGCGTGGAATTCCGGCTATCGCGATCTGCGGCCCGCGAACCAGTACAACGTCGACTATTCGATGTTGGGAACTGCCCGCATAGAACCCCTGCTGCGCCGCATTCGCAATGAAATGGCCGGTGCGGGCATGTATGTCGAGTCCGCCAAGGGGGAATGCAATCCCGGGCAGCACGAAATCGCGTTCCGCTATGACGAGGCACTGGTGACCTGTGACAACCACAGTATCTATAAGAACGGTGCCAAGGAGATCGCCGCCCAGGACGGGCACAGTGTCAGCTTCATGGCAAAATACAATGAGCGCGAAGGCAATTCGTGTCACATTCATTTGAGTCTGCGCGCCGATTCGGGGGCGGCGGTCTTCGCCGGTGACGGTCCGCACGGAACCTCCGCGCTCATGCGGCATTTCCTCGCGGGACAGCTGGATTGCCTGCGCGAGTTCACCTATCTGCTCGCGCCGAATATCAACTCCTATAAGCGCTTCGTCCCCGGCAGTTTCGCGCCCACCGCCTTGGCCTGGGGACGCGATAACCGGACCTGTGCGCTTCGGGTGGTCGGTGCGGGGCAGTCGCTGCGGATGGAGAACCGGATTCCGGGCGGTGATGTGAATCCGTACCTGGCGGTGGCCGCCACCATTGCGGCCGGGCTGCACGGGATCGAGCACGGGCTTCCGCTCGAGCCGGAGTTCCATGGCAACGCCTACCTGTCCCAGCGTCCGCGGGTGCCGCGTACCCTGCGGGAAGCGGCGCAATTGTTCGGCGAGAGCAAGGTGGCACGAACAGCGTTCGGCGACGACGTGGTGGACCATTATCGGAATGCGGCACAGGTCGAGCTGGACGCCTTCGACGCCGCGGTCACCGATTGGGAGCGAATCCGTGGTTTCGAACGGCTCTGAGGAGATCCGTCCGGTCATCGGCCTGCCGACCTACGTGGAGCAGGCTCGGTTCGGCACCTGGAATGTGGAGAGCGCGGTGCTCGCGCACAGCTACGTGCGAATGGTCGAGCGCGCGGGTGGTATTCCGGTGCTGCTGCCACCCGCCGGAGTGGCACGCCCGGAGCTGGTGGAACGGCTCGATGGATTGGTGCTGACCGGCGGCGCCGATATCGATCCGGCGCGCTATGGTGCGCGACCCGATGCCGCGCTCGGCCCGCTCAAAGCCGATCGTGATGAATCCGAATTCGGTTTGTTCGCGCTGGCGCGTGCCGCGGGTCTGCCGATCCTCGCGATCTGCCGCGGTCTGCAATTGGTGAATGTCGCATTCGGCGGCACCCTGATACAGCACCTGCCGGATCTGCTCGGCAACGACGACCATTCCGGTACGCCCGACGGCTTCTACACGACCAAGGTGTCGACCGTGTCGGGCAGCCGGGTCGCCGCCATTGCCGGACCGGATGTGCAGGCGAGCTGTCACCATCACCAGGCCGTCGCCATCCTGGCCGAGGACCTGGTCGCGGCCGCGCACGCGCCGGACGGCACCATCGAGGCGGCGGAGACGACGGACGGTTCGTTCCTGGTGGGTGTGCAGTGGCATCCGGAGGCGGACGGCACCGATATCCGCCTGATGCGGGCGCTGGTCGAGGCAGCGGCAACCTATCGAAGGGAGCGGAATTCGTGACGACAACGCAGGTGGTCAACCCGGCGACCGAGCAGGTTGTCAGCACGCTCGAACTCGTCGGTGCGGACGAGACCGATGCGGCCATCGAGCGCGCGCAGCGGGCCGCGGTCGGTTGGCGCGAGGTCGTGCCGGGGGATCGGGCCCGGTTGCTGCGCCGATTCGCCGAGGCCGTCGATGCGAATCTCGAGCAGCTGGCGCGGTTGGAGGTCGCCAACGCCGGGCACACCATCGGAAATGCGCGCTGGGAGGCGGGCAATGTCCGCGATGTGCTGCATTTCGCCGCCGGAATCCCGGAACGCCTGCTGGGCGACCAGATTCCGGTCGCGGGCGGGGTTGATATCACCTTCCACGAACCGCTCGGCGTGGTCGGGGTGATCGTGCCGTGGAACTTCCCGATGCCGATCGCGGCATGGGGCTTCGGACCCGCGCTGGCCGCGGGGAATACGGTCGTGCTCAAGCCCGCCGAACTGACCCCGCTCACCGCGATCCGACTGGGCGAGCTCGCGCTGGAAGCCGGTGTGCCGGAAGGCGTTTTCCAGGTTCTGCCCGGTAAGGGGTCGGTGGTCGGGCAGCGGTTCGTCACCCATCCCGCCGTGCGCAAGGTGGTGTTCACCGGGTCCACCGAGGTGGGCAAGGAGATCATGGCCGGATGTGCACGGCAGGTGAAGCGGGTGACGCTCGAACTGGGCGGTAAGAGCGCGAATATCGTATTCGCCGATGCCGATCTGGAGCGGGCGGCGGCGACCGCGCCCTATGGTGTCTTCGACAATGCCGGACAGGACTGCTGTGCGCGGTCGCGAATCCTGGTGCAGCGCAGCGTCTTCGACCGATTCCTGGAATTGCTGGAACCGGCGGTGCGTGGGGTGCGGGTCGGCGATCCGGCGGACGAGGCCACCGAAATGGGGCCGTTGATCTCGGCGTCGCACCGTGCCAGGGTCGCCTCGTTCATCGAGCCGTCGACCAAGGTCGCATTCACCGGAACCCAACCCGATGGGCCCGGATTCTGGTACCCGCCGACGGTTGTGCTGCCCGATGCGCCCTCGGATCGACTGCTCACCGAGGAGGTCTTCGGTCCGGTGGTCGCGGTGGTCGCGTTCGAGGACGAGGCCGATGCGATCCGTATCGCCAATGACACCGAATACGGCCTGTCCGGCTCCATCTGGACCAATGACGTGGGCCGCGCACTGCGGGTGTCGCGCGGCGTCGAAGCCGGGAACCTGTCGGTGAATTCGCATTCCTCGGTGCGGTATTGGACGCCGTTCGGCGGATTCAAACAGTCCGGGCTCGGGCGCGAACTGGGACCCGATGCGGCACTGGCCTTTACCGAGACCAAGAACGTCTTCATCGCCACCTAATTAAGGAGATGTGTTGCAGCGCTTACAGGATCGAGTCGCGGTGGTCACCGGTGGCGGGAGCGGTATCGGCCTCGCCACCGTGCGCCGATTCGCCGCCGAGGGTGCCAAGGTAGTCGTCGCCGATATCGACACCGCCGCGGGACAGGCCGCGGCCACCGAGGTGGGCGGGCTGTTCGTGAAGGTCGACGTCACCGACGAGGCCCAGGTACGGGACCTGTTCCAGACCGCCGTCGACACCTATGGCGGACTCGATATCGCCTTCAATAACGCGGGAATCTCACCGCCGGAGGACGATTCGATTCTCACCACCGGCATCGAGGCCTGGCGCCGGGTGCAGGAGGTCAATCTGACCTCGGTGTATCTGTGCAGCAAGTACGCCATCGAGCACATGCTCGAGCGTGGGAAGGGCTCGGTGATCAATACCGCGTCCTTCGTCGCCGTCATGGGGGCCGCGACCTCGCAGATCTCCTACACCGCGTCCAAGGGCGGCGTGCTGTCGATGAGCCGGGAACTCGGAGTGCAGTTCGCCCGCAATGGAATTCGGGTCAATGCGCTGTGCCCCGGACCGGTGAACACGCCGCTGCTGCAGGAACTGTTCGCCAAGGATCCCGAACGCGCCGCGCGCCGCCTGGTGCACATCCCGGTCGGCCGCTTCGCCGAGCCGGAGGAAATCGCCGCCGCCGTGGCATTTCTGGCCAGCGACGACTCCTCGTTCATCACCGCATCGCAGTTCCTGGTGGACGGCGGCATCTCCGGCGCGTACGTCACGCCATTGTGACGGTACCGTTGACTCGGGCGCACTCCTGAGCAGCAAGCCAGGATGCGCCATTGTTCGCCGATCAGAGGGAGGCTCGTGAGATGAGTACGGAAGATGGGCGATCGCCCGGGCTGTTCAGTCACGACGCCCTGTCGACGGAATCGTCGGTACAAGCCGAGACCGTCGGCGCGGATTTCCGTCCCGTGTTCAGCCGTTCCGACGGCAGTGCGCCCGGGGCGTATCCGCAGCCGGAGCAAGGGAACTGAGAACGCGTAGCGCCTGATCCATGACGGCGCTACGCCCACAGCGATAGTCGGAGCATGGGTAGCGCCCGGGGCGTTACCCTGCACTCATGGTCGACGACGGGCAGATCCCGAACGCGCAACTATCGGGTACCGCCCGGGTGGAGGCGTTCAGCGATGGCGTGATGGCCATCGCAATCACCTTGCTGATCCTGGAGATTCGGGTACCCGAGCACGAGCCGGGCCACCTGCCCGAAGCACTCGGCCATATCTGGCCGTTCTACGTGGCCTACCTGGCGTCATTCCTGACCATCGGCATCATCTGGTTGAACCATCACTCGTTCTTCGGCCGCCTGCGCCACCTCGACCACGTAATCCGCTGGTGGAACCTGATGCTGCTGCTCGGCGTCTCCATATTGCCGTTCCCCACCGGACTTCTCGCCGAATATGTCGTGCACGGCGAACAACGCGACGCCGCCGTGGCCGCCGCCATCTACGGCATTGCCGGTGTCATCATGACCATCCCCTGGGCGCCCATGTGGTGGCGCCTCGTCCGCCGCCCCGAACTCTTCGAACCCGGCTTCGACGCCGCCTTCGCCCGCCGCGAAGCCACCCGCGCCTACCCGGGCATCCTCATCTACGCCGTCTGCATAGCGATCGGTCTCGTCTGGCCCGTAGTAGCCATGATCCTGTACTTGCTCGTGGGAATTTTCTACGCCATCACCAGCCAGGGCTGGTTGAAGCAGTCGGTCGACGATTCCGAATAGGTTCGTAGATAAGCGGATGCGAATGGCCATGCCGCACTATGCCGGGAGATCAGGAGTTGCGCGGGACCACCAGGCCGGATTCGTAAGCGAGAACGACGAGTTGGGCTCGGTCGCGGGCGTGCAGCTTGGTCATGGCCCGGTTGATATGCGTCTTCGCGGTCAGCGGGCTGATGACCAAACGCTCGGCGATCTCGTCATTGGACAGACCGTGCGCGACCAGGACTACCGCCTCGCGTTCGCGGTTGGTCAGTTCATTCAGCCCTGTGCGGGTGCCGGTGTCGAGCGGTTGGGCCACATACCGGTTGATCAGCCGACGCGTGATCGACGGTGCGAGTAGGGCATCGCCGCGTGCGGCGACACGTATCGAATGGAGGAAGTCTTCCGGCTGGATGTCCTTGACGAGAAATCCGGCCGCACCGGCGCGCAGCGCGTGGAAGACATATTCGTCCAGGCCATAGTTGGTCAGGATGACGACGTGTACTCCGGCCAGATCCGGATCCGCGGCAATGCGCCGGGTCGCCTCGATACCATCGACGATCGGCATTTGAATATCGATGAGCGCGATATCGGGCAGGTGCTTGCCGACCAGCGCCACGCCTTCGCTGCCGTCGGCGGCCTCGGCCACCACCACGATGTCGTCCTCGAGGTCTAGGAGTGCGCGGAATCCGCTGCGAATGAGCGGCTGGTCATCGACCAGCAGGACACGAATCATGCTCTATCCATGGGAAGTTCGGCGTGTACGCAGAAGCCGCCCTGGCTGCGCGGAGCCGCCCGCAGGTGACCGCCGAGAGCGGTGACTCGTTCACGCATCCCGAGCAGCCCGACACCCGGCAACGGCGGAGTATCCGCAGTGGCCTTGCCATCATCATCGACCTGTATGACCAGAGTATCGGGCCGGTAGTCGATCCGAACCGATGCCGTCGCTGCGCCAGCATGGCGGGCAATATTGGTCAGCGACTCCTGAACGATGCGGAAGACGGTGCGGTCCAGCGCCGTCGGCAGATCCTGGCATTGTCCATCGATCGTCAGCGTCGCGTCCAAACCTGTTGCGCGGGCGCGTTCCACCAGGCCCGGGACGTCAGCGAGCCCTTGCCGCTGGCTCTTCCCGTCGTCACGCAGCGCCTCCAATGTGGTCCGTAGTTCCCGCGCGGCCTCGCGACCGGCATCCCGGATCGCCAGCAGCGACTCCGGCACCGCTTCGCCCCGCTTGTGCGCCACATGCACAGCCGCCTCGGACTGGACCTTGATGACCGAAATCTGGTGCGTGAGTGAATCATGCAGCTCGCGTGCGATGTGCAACCGCTCCTCGTCGGCGCGACGTCGCGCGGTCTCCTCACGGGTGCGTTCGGCCTCATCGGCCCGGCGCTCGGCCTGCCGCAGCGCTTCACCCGCCGCGCCCGCCGCGATCAGCCAGGCGAGTTGGAGAGCATCCCGCCCCTGTCCGAACGCCTCGCCGACCGGCCGATCCTGGTGAGCGGCAAGGATTGCGAGCGGAAGCGTCGCCACCATAATGACCGAACCCGCCACCGCTACTATCCGGTGGCCCGCCCGCACCGCACCGTACACCGCGAACAGATACGCGACAGCGGGGACATCGAAACCGATTGCTTGATAACCGAGTACGCACAACCCGGTCACGGCCAGCACAGTGATCGGAGCCCAACGGTATGCGGCCAGCGCCAGACCGCCGACTGTCAACAAGACGTAGCCCAGCGGGGCGAGATCCGTGGGTGAGTGCTGCCCGGACAGCGCGGCGACGAGCAGGATCGCCATCGCGCCGACGGCCACCGCCCGATCTCCGACGCCGGTCCGACCCCAACTCATGACTGCACCCTAGCCCGATGTGCGCGCGGGCGACTCGTACCGACAGACGAAAGGCCGCCTACCACATACGCGGTACTTCTGCCGCTCCTGCCACGGCCGCGGTAGTCGACCACCGCATGAGTCGCAGGGGGAATTGCCGACGTCAGCACGACGACCGGAGGCAGGCCGGACGGGCAGGCTCAGGCTACGTCCACCGATAACAAGGAGCATCTCATGTCCATCCCTCTCCGACGCGCCGTCGCGGCCACCCTCCTCGCAGGCTTGTCGCTCGCCACACCGGCGGTCGCGCACGCCTCCGTCCAACCGGCCGCCGCCAGCGTTTACACCCTGAGCGCCGGGCGAATCGGGGCCAGCACAGCCGCCCTCGTAGGGCTGGTCGGCGCGATCATCGGCGGCCTGACCCTGGCCCGCGCCGACCGGATCGGCAACCGTGCGAAAGCCGCCATCACGGCCCTGACCGCGGGACTGATCAGCCTGGCCCTCGGCGGGCTCGTCGCAGCCACCGCCAAGGGCGGCATCGGCACCGGCAACGGTCTGGGCGGCGCCTACGTTGCGTTGGTGGTGGGGCTGATCAGCACGGTCCTCGGCGGGCTCGCTCTAGCCCGTTCTCGTCGCACCGGATAACCGCGAAACTCCAACCGAGTTCGGCAAGGAATATCTGGAATTCCTCCACGAGTCGTCTTCCACAGCACGGGATTTCGCGGTTCTCGATGATGTCCAACCACCGCGCGGTCCGTGGTAGGGATAGTGGGGATCTTGGTGGTGGGATTTCGTGCGGAGCGCCGGATGCGGCCGCAACTCGAGCGGCTGGAGGAACTCGCCGACCGAGTTCGTCAGGTGCGCGAGCAGTCTGAGCGGATGCGCGCGGAACGTGACGGGCAGTGACGCGGTTCGAGGATTGCGGGCTGAGTTCCGCGCGTAGTGCGTACTCGACCCATCGAAGGGAGACCCGACTGCGATGACGCCCCGTCCGGTCGCGCAGACCGACGGCGTGCCTAGACTGGCGGGCGAGAAGGAAGGACCGCTGATGAAGCGAAATCTGAACTGCCCCTGTGGCGAACATATCGTCGGGGCGGACGAGGACGACCTGGTCGCGAAGACGCAGGCGCATCTGGCCGAGAAGCACCCGGGGCACGAATACTCCCGCGACCAGATCCTGTTCATCGCTTACTGACCAACCGCACACGGCTTTTCGTCGCCGCACATCTGCGGGCCACCCTGGGTACTGGTGGGCGGGCAGGTGTCGTGACGAAAAGCCGTGTGGGCGGATTATTTCCGACGAATCGGATAGCTCTCACACTTCACCCGTTATTGATCACTGGGGCGAGCCCAGGCGCGCGCCGCCGTCGACGCGGACCACGATGCCGGTGGTGAAGCCATTGGTGACCAGGAATTCGATGGCCTGGGCGATATCGTCGGCGCTGCCGATCCGGCCGACCGGGGTCTGCGCCGCGATTCCGGCGAACACCTCGGCGCGGGCGTCTTCGGGCAGGAAGTTCCACCATTCGGTATCGATCACGCCCGGTGAGACGGCATTCACCCGTACCGGCGCCAATTCGACCGCGAGCACCGGGACGATGGCCTCGACGCCCGCATTGACGGCGGCCAGTGCCGCGGTGGTCGGCATCGAACCGCCCGCGGATGCCGCGGAGACCAGCGTGATGGAGGCGCCGGGTGCCAGCTGCGGCAGTGCCGCCTGAATCGTGGCGATATGCGGCAGCAGTTTGCCGGAGACATGGGTCTGCAGGTGATCCAGGCGGAGTTCGCGGAACGGGGTCGTGCCGGACGGTCCGGTGACCGTCACCACGACATGGTCGACCGGGCCGACCTCCGAAAACAGTTGGGCCAGTTCACTTTCGTTCCGTGCGTCCACCACCTTGCCGGTGACCTCGGGGCCCAGTTCCGCCAGCGCGGCGGTGAGTCGTTCCTCGTTGCGTCCGGCGATGACGACTTGCGCGCCGTTCTTGGCCAGTCGGCGAGCGGTCGCCAGGCCGATTCCAGAGGTCCCGCCCACGATGACGACTTTGTTGCTCACAACATCCTCCTGAAGTTCCAACCACGATGATTTTCGAACCACCGTGCCTCGTTAATATATTCGAGGCACCGTGTCTTGTAAAGTGACGTGCATGACAGGAACCCGGGGGCGACCCCGCAGCGAGGACGCCAGGCGCGCCATCCTGCATACGGCGTTGGAACTCTGCGAGCGGGACGGCTACCAAGACCTGACCATCAAGGCCATCGCGGACGGGGCCGGGGTGGGCAGGCAGACGGTCTATCGCTGGTGGCCGGACAAGGCGTCGATTCTGATCGAGGCGCTGATCGGCTTGGCCGATGAGCATGCGGAGTTGCGGGTTCCGGACGAGACCGCCGATGTGCTCGGCGCGCTCGAGCTGCTGCTGACGGCCACCTTCGAACTCGCGCGGAAGGTGACGGGCCAGGCGCTGGTCGGCCTGATGGCGGACGCGCAGCGCGATAGCAACCTGTCGAATCGACTTCAGGAGGCCGTGATCGGCCCGCGCCGAGCGGCCCTGCGCGCACTGCTCCAGCGGGGTGTCGACGCGGGAACACTGATCGAGGCGGTCCCGCTGGATCTCGTGGTGGATTTCGCCTTCGGCGCCATGTGGTACCGACTGCTCAGCCATCACGCGCCGGTCAACGCCGCACTCGCGAAGGATGTCACGACCGGCATCGCCACCATGCTCGCGCCGAACACGCCGGGGCGCGTCCGTCGTGAGATCCAGATTTAACGGAGCGTAACCGGAGCGAAACCTCGTGTGATGACACTAGGTGGAGCAGTGTGACGCGAGACACCTTACGCCACAGACACTTTAGCGCTTGGGCGGGAGCGGTGCGCGCCTGCCTGCGTGCAGATGAGGTAGCGCAGAATCATGTCACCCTACCCAGACTGGCTCAACTCCGGGGACAACACCTGGCAGTTGGTCGCCGCAACACTCGTCGCTCTGATGAGCATTCCGGGTATCGCCATCCTCTACGGCGGTATCGTCCAGCGGAAATGGGCCGTCAATACCATTCTGATGGCCTTTACCGCCTTCTCCGCGGTCCTGGTGGTCTGGGTGCTGTGGGGCTTCAAAATGGGCTTCGGTGAACCGCTGAAGCTCGGGCCGGGCATCCTGCGGGCCGCGGTCGGCGTTCCGCACACGATCCTCGGCAGCGATAACCAGAACCAGGCGGTCATTCCGCTGCTCGACGGTTTGATGCCGAAGCTTCGTTTCTCCGAGACCACCCTGGCCTACTTCCACTTCGCGTTCGCCGCGATCACCCCGCTGCTGTTCCTCGGCAGCGTCATCGGCCGGATCAACTTCAAGGTATGGCTGCTGTTCGTCCCGCTGTGGACGACCTTCGCCTATACGGTGAACGCCTTCCTGCTGTGGGGTGGCGGCTGGTGGGCCTCGATGGGCGCGCTGGACTACAGCGGTGGCTATGTCATCCACTTGGCCGCTGGCACAACAGGTTTCGTGGCGGCGGCAGTCATCGGCCCGCGCCTCGCCAGGGACCGGGAACGGGCCGTGCCGAACAATCTGCCGATGGCCGCGGCGGGTGCGGGCATCCTGTGGCTCGGCTGGAACGGTTTCAATGGCGGCGATATGTATTTCGGCGGTGCGAACGCCTCGCTCGCCATCCTCAACACCAACCTGTGTACCGCGGTGGCCGTACTTGTGTGGGTGTGCTGGGATATGATCGCCGGCCCGCAGCGCAAACCCAACTTCCTCGGCGCGATCAATGGCATGATCGCCGGACTGGTCGCCATCACACCGGCGGCCGGATATGTCAACAGCTTCGGCGCGATGATCACCGGCGTTGTCGCCTCGACACTGGTGTGGCTTTCCTGGAACAAATTGGGGCGGACCAGATTGTTCCGCAAGGTCGATGACACGCTGGGTGTGTTCCACACCCACGGTGTCGCGGGCTTGGCCGGTGGTCTGCTGGTCGGTGTGCTCGCGGATCCGCACATCATCGTGTACCTGGGCAATGGCAATGATGTTGCGGACGTGGCGGTTTCGGGTTGGCTGTACGGGCATCACCCGAAACAGCTGCTCTGGCAGGCGGGTGCGGCTGCGACGGTTATCGCGTGGGATGCCTTCGTCACCTTCGTGATCCTGAAATTCTTGGGGTTGTTCATGAGTCTGCGCATGCCGGACCATATATTGGAGACCGGTGATGTCGCGGCCCACGAGGAAGAGGCCTATCCGGACGAGACCCTGGTCTCCGCCCATGTGGGGACGCTCCCCGCAGCGCCCGCCGTGCCCAAGCGTGCGCCGGACAAACCATCGGGTGAGGCGCCCGGGAATCAGGCGACCAAGTGAATGCCACCATCCACCTACAGGGCAGTGTCGGGTACGGCATCGATGACCCGATGAGTCCAGGTGACGGCGTCGACGCGAAGCTCATCACCTTGGTGCTGCCCGCGGCCGTCTTCGATCAGATCAAACAGGCGCTGGCCATGTTCGGCGTGCGGCGGATGGTGGTCTGCCAGGTCTATCGCGTCGACGATCGGGGCAGCCGGGTCGAACGCTATCGGGGCCAGCAGTTCGTCAGCGATGTCGAGGCCGGTCTGCGCATCGAATTGCTGGCCAGGAATGAGGATGTCGCCGATCTGATCCGGCTGGTCGACCGGATCGGTGCGAACGCCGGACCGTCCGGAATCCAGATCTGGATGATCGACGCGCGCTCGCTGTGAATCCACCTCACTCGCGAGGATGACGGTCGGGTCATCCGGACGCGGGAGGCGAGCGGGTCCGCATGCGGGAGACACTGGGTGCACTATGAGTTCTCGCAGTGTGCACGCCCGGACCACCGGCGTGGTCTTCCGGGCGTTGCAACGACTGCGCGCGCTGCCGTCGAGTGCGGTCGATACCGTGCTCGCGGTCGCGGTCACGGTGGCCAGCGTGGGGCCCGCGATCGTGACGCGGGCGTCGTGGTGGGTGGTCGCCTGCTGTGCGCTGGCGTCCGTGCCCGTGCTGTGGCGGCGGCGCGCGCCGATGCTGGTACTGCTCGTGGTCGGGCCCGCGATCACCGTACTGGCCTGCTTGCATGCCCTGCCCGCAATGCCCTACGGCACCATCGTCTGCTTCTATACGATCGCCGCCTACAGTCCGCCGCGGTCGCGGCGGATCGCGTTGATCGCCGTGAGCATCGGAATCCTACTGTCCCTGATCATCCCGAACGAGAGTCCGGACTCCTACGGCTATGCGGCCATGTCCTTCGTCACCGCGTGGGCACTCGGCACCGGTGTGCGGGCGCGGCGGCTGCAGATCGAGATGTTGGAGGAGCGGGCGCGCCGACTCGAGGAGGAGCGGGTCGCGGCCGTCGACCGGGAACGGCTGCGCATCGCGCGGGATATGCACGATATCGTTGCGCATTCGGTCGGGCTGATGATCGTTCAGGCCGAGACCGGACCGCTGCTGACCCGGACCGATCCGGATCGAGCCGATGCGACGTTCGCGGGCATCGCCGATACGGGTCGCGCAGCGGTGCAACAGCTTCGGCGCAGTCTCGGGGCGTTGCGCGGCACCGACGATCCGCCGCACCAACCGGGCATCGAGGCGATACCCGATCTGGTCGAATTGTCGCGGCGCGGTGGGCTCGCCGCCTCATTCGACGAATTCGGTACGCGCCGTGCGGTTTCCGGTGACGTCGGGGTCACCGCGTATCGGGTGGTGCAGGAGGCGTTGACCAATACGATGAAGCATGCCGGGGCCGCTAGCGCGCGGGTGTCGTTGCGATGGTCGCAGGATCGACTGATCGTACGAGTGAGCGACGACGGGCACGGACTTCGGTCGGCATCGCCCGCTGGCGGTCCGAAAGCCACGGTCAGCTCGGTACTCTCCGGCTCGGGCGGGCACGGGTTGATCGGCATGCGGGAGCGCGTCACCACCGCCGGTGGGTGGCTTCGTTACGGGCCTTCGGCGCACGGTCGGTCGGCCGAAAACTCTTCGACCGCTGGCTTCGAGGTCACCGCCGAACTTCCCATCGCGCAGGGGAGTTGAGCATGCGCGTGCTCGTCGTCGATGACCAGGACCTGTTCCGCGCCGGATTCCGGCTGATCTTGGAGACCCAGCCCGATATGACCGTGGTCGGCGAGGCCGCCGACGGAGTCGAGGCCGTCGCTTCGGCGCTCGAATTGGCACCCGATGTCGTGCTCATGGACGTGCGGATGCCACGCATGGACGGTGTTGCCGCGACCGCTCGCATCTGCGCTCAGACCAGCGCAAAGGTGTTGGTACTGACCATGTTCCATGCGGACGAATACGTCTACGACGCGCTGCGTGCCGGAGCCAGCGGCTTCCTGCTGAAGGACGTGCGCCGCGAACAATTGGTCGAGGCCGTGCGCGTGGTCGCCGCTGGCGAGGCATTGCTCGCCCCGGCCGTGACCCGTCGCCTCATCGCCGACCTGGCCCACCACGGTCAGCCCCGGCCCGACCTCATGCGCCAACTCGACGAACTGACCGAACGCGAACGCGACATCCTCCGCAACCTCGCCCGCGGCCTCTCCAACGCCGAACTCGCCGCCACCCTCGTCGTCAGCGAACACACGGTGAAATCCCATATCAGCTCGGTCTTTGCCAAACTCGGCCTCCGCGACCGCGCCCAAGCCGTTGTCTTTGCCTACGAAGCGGGCCTGGTAGTCCCCGGGCGGGACTGAACCCACAGCTGTCATCGGTACTTCGGCAACGCCTCCGGCTTCATGAGACGCGCGTCTACCAAAGTTTGCCGAGCCGCTTCCTTATGCGGGCACCCAGCGCGACACCCCCTGTGCCGCTGCATAGTCCAGTGGGCCTCGGCCACAGTCAGTGGCTGGTCGGGTGCCTCGTGTTGCCACCCGTCCAGCCACCTCCCGGCATCGGCGTGCCTTGCGTCGGCGGCCCGGATACGTTCGCGTCGACGTTCGGCTCGCCATTCGGCTTGGACGCGATCGACGATCGCCTGCACCGATGTTTCTTCGTCCGGTTCGGCTTTTCGCCGCCAACTGAACCTCACCACTCACCCCTGTCGTCGTCCGCCCATGTCGTCGGTGGCACACCACCCGGCGGAGTGTTGTCATCCGGCGCGAACTGCGAGGAGCGCCGCCAACGCACACCGCGCTGGCGGCGCACCCACACGCCGAAAGGAGGCCGTATCCGTCCATCGCGGCTGTATCGAACCGCGGCGGCATTAATGGAAGCAGTTCTGAATTGCACAGAATTTCGAGGGCGCGACGAATTCGGCGGTAGCCACTCCATTCGACGAGGTGGATTGATCGACCAGTCGCAAAGTATGAATGCCAGAATTTCTGGCTCGACGCGATATCCGCGCCGTGTCGCGCCTGATCACATCGCATAGGCGATCAGCTAATTATCGGGTTTCGACGATGCGGTCTGCGCCCATTTAGTCGTGCCGTCGGGTGCGTTCAGCGTGTTGATAAGCTCCACCGCTGACAGCACCAGAACCGGTCCCCCGGCGGTAATTGTCCCCAGCACGCCGCCGATCCCCGCACCGGCCATCGCGGCGGGTATGCAGCCCACCCCGAACAGCGGCAAACCCATAATGCATCCGGTAACGCCTCCGACGACCAGACCGATCATGGTGCCGACGAACGTGCCGATCGTGGCGGCGAGCCCGAATCGCGTCGAGAACTCCGCCATCGCGGCCTGATTCTCGACCGGTGACGCGACCGGCGTGGCAGTCGGCGTGGCGGCTGATGCGGCGGTCGGTGCGGCGGCGGGCCGCAGCTCACCGGGTGTCAATTGCAGTTCTTTCGCATCTTTACTGAGCGAAGAGTCGACCGTCAGCACCTTGTCGCCCACGGTGAATCGCGTTGGCATGACCATTACGGGCGCGCCGCTCCCGTCGAGAATTGTGAACGAGCTGCGGTCGTGGTCGAGAACGAAGGTCCCGCCCGATAGTGTGGTTATTACCGCATGTTCCACCGACGTGACCTTGTACTCGATGTCATGTTCGGCGGATGCGTCCGCATGGGCGGTTACCGGCGCGATTGCCGCAACGCATGCGAATCCGATCGCCGCGATGCGCGAGGTTTCGATCACGAATTGTCCTTTTCTATTTTGTGGGCCAGAAATATGATACGGACGCGCTGAAGCGCGCGGCCGTGGACCGGCCGCTGCGAGCCAACAGACAACCACAGTCGCAATGTCCTGACCAGCTTCGACCCAAGAAATAGGTGATAGGTGCGAGCAAATGTCGGAGAATCCTGCCAGTCGCATACCGAAAGTTTGATTCCTCGCCGTCGTCCGGCTGACATCGGATTGTGATAGGGCAAGACACCGCGTTTCGCTCGTCGCGCATATTTGTCATCGATCGACGCCGTACCGTCCGGACGCCACCTTCCGGTATGCCCGATTCGAGCGTCGGAATCAGGACAAGTCGGTCAGCCGTGCCGTATATCTCAGCTTCGGCAGGTCGGTGTCACCCGGCCGAATCCGCTCGGCGAGATCCGCGAGTATGGACAGCGACGGTGGCGAGAGGTCGACGGCCGTCCGCAGCAGCCGCCGTAGCGGGTCGTCGGAAACGGTTGCGATGACACTGATGTCGGTTCGTCGTTCACCGCGAGGCAGTCCGGTCCCGAGCCAGTAGGGGTCGGCACCGAAGAAGTCCGCAAGGGCCTCGATCAGTTCGGAACGAGGATGGCATCGATGTCCGTGCCGCAGCATGGATACGTAGGACCCGGATGTCGCCTGCCCGTTGCGAGCGAGAGCTTCGGCGAGAGTGCGGTATTGCAGTGGTCGGCCGTGCCCGGCCTCCCATTCGGTGATGAGTCTGTCCAAGCGGCCCGCGAATTCGGCATCGCCCGCAGCCGCCGAACGCCCCGGTGATATCTCGGTCCAGGTGCCCCGTTCAGTTGCCATCGCGCACATCCGAGAAGTAACAGGGGACGCACCCGCGATCCAGCCGGGCGGGATAGGGGTCGCCCAATCGGACCGGCAGGTGGCCCTTTTCGTATGCACGGTCCACCTGGATCTGCGATAGCGGTGCCGACCCGAGTGCCCGGAGCTCCCACCGCGTTCCCGTGGTATCCGATTGCCAGCCGTCCGGGTCGATCGCGTATATCCGCTGCACCAGTCGATCGACAACAACGATGGCGTGGTGAGCGTTGCGTCTCGCGGCGGTGCTCACCCGCCACCAGCGCCGATCTCGCTCGTAGAGCGCTTCGGGGGTCCGCAGCACCGACGGCCCGGCATCCGGCCACGGCTGCGAGATGATCAGCGCCATACGCTCACCGACCGCGGTGAGGGCGCCCCAGCGCGCATAGGCATGCGCCCGGTCCAGACCGGTGGCGGAGGCGACGTCGCCCAGCTCGGCCGTATTGTCGAGGGCGGCGGCAGCAGCTTCCGACATCCCGGCGTCGATCTCGCACGCGAGCACACTGTGCACTCGCAGCAGGGCTAATTGGAACTCGCGCACCTCCGCGAATTCCAGCTCGCCATCCTCATAGCGAGTCCATGCCTGTGGTCCGAGCCCGCTCAGTTGGCCCGCGAGGCCGACCAGGATAGTCCGCACGGACCGTGACAGCCATAGCCTCTCGGTTGCCCACAGATCGCGCGCAAAGGCATATCCGCAGCCATTTACGTGTGCATCGGTCATGGCCAAGGACTCTAGCGAGGAAAGTTTCGCAGGTCACGGATTTACCGGATCGATCTCAAGCAAATCTTCTGCTGGGCGAGAATTAAATAGCTGTCCATTTGCGTATGCCAACCAGTCGGTTCGTAGCTATCTTTCGCTCGATTTCGAAAATATCGACCGAAAAACGTCCTTCTGGTCCACGACGTCCCGCTCGAACAAACCTGGACTCCAGATGGCAGATCCCGCACAAGGCAAATGCCCGATGTGCTCCCCCAATCGATCGGCCAGCGTAACGGTGCGTCTTCCCGCCACCGACGTCTGGGCAGATGTGCGTTCCGCGAACACGGTTCGAAAAGGGAGAACACACTGATCGCGATACCGACGAATTCGATGACCCCCATGGCCGCCGCGGCCGAGCCCGTCACCACGGCCGACCGGTTCGATTGGTCGATCGGCCACGCCGACGACACGATCGTGGTGACGTTCGGCGCGGAACGCGCCGGAATCGAGTTGCCCGCGTCGCTGCGAATCGGAGTGGAGTTGTTCTTCCAGGACAACGGCCTGTCGGGACCAACCATTGCTATCGGTGGTCCCGTCGGGCGCCATATCCGGCTCGTCACCGGCATCAGCAAGGCCGATCGGGCCATCGAGTATCTCCAGCACTGCGGGGCGGTGCTCTATGTCGGCCGCGCAGTATGGCACCTGCCACACGTTTCGGGCCCCGGCCTCGCATGGTCGGCGGGCGGCGGACACGGCCATCGCATACCCCCGCTCGTGGCGGTCGCCGCCGCGGTTCGAGCGGTGCGACTGTGCAGCCCCGCCGGACTCGAATAACTTGCGCAGGCGTCACACGGCGAATCGTCGCTGACCGCTCGGTAGGAAGGAATCGGGGCGAATTGTGCTGACTCGCCATGAGCCCCGGCGCCTACGCGGCGGCGGCGCCTGAGGAGTGAGGTGGGGTTCGCTCGTAAGGGCGATGTGGGGGAGCGGTGCGCGCGGGAAGCATCGGACAGCATCCGATCGAGTGGAGCTGTCGATGAAGCGTTTTCCGACCCTGTCCGCCATTCTGGTGTCGGCGGTGCTGTGGTACTTCGGTACCGGCCTGCATCCGTTGCCCGGCCTGGTGGTTCTGGCACCGCTGCCGGTGCTGTTGATTGCGCCGCGAGTCGCCGCAGCGGCGGCGTTCTTCGCCGGGTTCCTGGCGTGGTGTGGGAGTGGGCTGCGGTTCTGGTCGTATTTCATCGACACCGTCGAGCAACCTGTACCCGTTACGGTGCTGCTCCTGGGTGGAACCGCCACGGTTTTCGGCGGATTGGTGGCGATGACGCGTGCTTTGCTGCTGCGGGGTCGACCGGGGTTTGCGGTGCTCGCGCTGCCAGCTGGTTGGGTGGCGTTCGAGTTCTCGGTATCGCTTGTTGGGCAGTTCGGCGCGTGGTGGAGCATTGCGTACACCCAATTCACCGTGCTGCCACTGATTCAGCTCGCGTCGCTGACCGGTCCATGGGGAATCACCTTCCTGATCCTGCTGGTGCCGGCGGCTATCACGGTGCTGACGACACCCGAAGTGACTGCCGCCCAACGTCTTCGGGTCGCAAGCGCGACCGCGGTGCTGCTCCTCGCGGTCGGGGCATTCGGCTGGTGGCGGCTGGCCGTGGCACCGGAGCGGGATATCGTGCGCGTCGGTCTGCTCGCGCTTTCCCAACCGCCGGAATACGTTCCGGTGGACTCGCCGGATGGCCGCGATATGGTCGCGCGCGCGGTGACGGAGATCGACCGGCTCGCAGACCAGGGCGCGCAAGCGGTTGTGCTGCCCGAAAAGGCTTGGACCGCAGACGAATCGACCTTGCCGATGTTGTCGGGCCCGCTGACCGAGGTCGCCACCCGGCGCAATATCCACGTCGTCGCCGGACTCATCCTCACCAGCGGCGCAACCAGCGTGAACGCCGCCATCGACTACCCATCGGGCGTGCGGTATGCCAAACACCGGCTGATTCCCGGCCTCGAAGACGGCCTCGGACCGGGGACCGGCTGGCAACGCGTGCCCGGCGAACCGTGGGCATTGGCAGTGTGTTTCGATCTGGACGGTCCGGACCTGGTACGCGAAAACCGGCGGCGCGGCGCGACCCTACTGCTGGTTCCGGCACTGGACTTCACCAGCGACCACTGGCTGCACAGTCGGATGGCCGTCATGCGCGGCATCGAATCCGGCGTCGGTATCGCTCGCGCACCGCAACTCGGCGAACTCGTGGCCAGCGACTCTCGCGGCCATGTCCTGGCGTCGGCGCGAACCGATATCACGGTGACCCGTTCGGTGCTCGCCTCGATCCCACTGTCATCGGGCACGACGGTCTATGCCCGGTTCGGCGACTGGTTCGGCTGGCTGTCCATTGCGCTGTTCGCCCTGACAGCCGTCGGCTCGATCGGGCGGCGATCATCGACCGTGCACACCCCGAGCCCGAGCCGCCAGCTACGCGCAGCAGACACCCGTCCACGACGGTAGCCGGGCGGTCGCTACGCACCCATTGGGCGAACAGCGTTCGGCGCCCGCAACCGCCAATATGACGACGATCACAATCGCTGTCGATACCGCAGGTCGCGGCGGGCTCGTCCGTGTGCGCATGGGAGGGCAACTTGTTTGCCCAGCTCGGAACCTGGGTAACGGTTGCTTTCGTGCCCCTTGCCCGCAAAACCGGGCGGGGCCGGACGAACGAATCGAGGCCCCGGACCGGGGCCGGTGAGGAGGCGCGCATGACGGACAGCAAACCGGAGGTCATACCCCTGCGCCGATCGGTCCTCGCCTCAGCGATGGGCAATGCCACCGAATGGTTCGACTATGGCGTCTACGCCGCCACCGCCACCTACCTCACCGACGCATTCTTCCCCGGCGATCTCGGCACCCTCGGCACCATGCTCGGCTTCGCCGTCTCCTTCGTCCTGCGTCCCCTCGGCGGCATGGTCTGGGGACCGCTCGGTGACCGGCTCGGCCGAAAGGTGGTGCTGGCCACCACGATTCTGCTGATGGCCGCCGCGACCGGTGGTATCGGCCTGCTGCCGACCCATGCCCAGATCGGTTGGCTGGCACCGCTGCTGCTCATCGCATTGCGGGTGGTCCAGGGCTTCTCCACCGGCGGCGAATACGG
Organism: Nocardia sp. NPDC004278; assembly: GCF_053602975.1. Taxonomy (NCBI): domain Bacteria; kingdom Bacillati; phylum Actinomycetota; class Actinomycetes; order Mycobacteriales; family Nocardiaceae; genus Nocardia; species Nocardia sp. NPDC004278. The sequence continues at coordinate 25,552 of NZ_JBSGEQ010000051.1, read as the reverse complement.
CGGCGCCGCAACGTATCTGGCCGAATGCGCCAATGATCGCAAGCGTGGATTCCTCGGCAGCTTCCTGGAATTCGGCACCCTCGGTGGATTCGTCGGCGGTTCGGCGGTGGTGTTGTTGTGCCAGCTCGTCTTCGGATCGGCGGCGATGCACGACTGGGGCTGGCGCATCCCGTTCCTGTTCGCGGTGCCGCTCGGCCTGATCGGCTGGTACCTGCGCGCACATCTGGACGAGTCGCCGGTATTCACCGAGGTCGCCGATCAGCCGCATCCGCCGGGCGGCCTGCGCGAGGTGGTGACCACCTACCGCCGCGAGACGCTGACGCTGGTCGGGCTGGTGGTCGCGCTCAATGTGGTGAACTACACCCTGCTCACCTATCAGCCGACGTATCTGCAGCACACCATCGGTGTCGGCGAGTCGACCACCACCGCGATGATGCTGATCGGGCAGCTGGTGATGATGATCGTGCTGCCGCTGTTCGGCAGGCTCTCCGACCGGGTCGGCCGCCGCCCGCTGTGGTTGGTCTCGCTGGTCGGTCTCGCGGTACTCGCAGTGCCCATGTACTGGCTGATGGGTCAGGGAACCGGTTGGGCCATCACGGGATTCATCGTGCTCGGCCTGCTGTACGTCCCCCAGTTGGCGACCATCAGCTCGACCTTTCCCGCGATCTTCCCGACGCATGTGCGCTATGCGGGATTCGCCCTCGGGTACAACGTCGCCACGGCCGCATTCGGCGGCACCGCCCCGCTGGTGAACGAGGCGGCGCTCGAATCGACCGGCTGGTCGCTGTTTCCCGCCGCGTATATGGTCGGCGCCAGCCTGATCGGGCTCGTCGCCTGGTCGTTCCTGCGCGAGACCGCGGGAACTTCGTTGCGTGGCACCGAGGTTCCCGATGCGGGCCAGCTGCCGTCGTCGATTGCCGCACAGCCGTTGGGTGAACCTGGGAATCTGCTGAGCACGCACCCGCGCGGGTAGTGTCGCTATTGCCGATGGATTGCTGATTCGGCCACCGAGCCGGGTCGGCGACCGTTGGCGACGGTACGCAGACAGTGCTGTCCGCACCTATCGGATTGGAGACGCTCGTGCAGATTCAGGTCAACACCGGCAGCAATATCCACGGCGGCGCATCGCTGGCCGAGCGCGTGGAGTCGACGATCTCCGCGACACTCGATCGCTTCGCCGATCAGGTCACCCGGCTGGAAGTCCACCTGACCGATCTGAATGCCGAAAAGGGCGGCCCGGACGATAAGCAGTGCGTGCTGGAGGCCCGGATATCCGGTCAGCCCCCGGTTGCCGTCACCCATCGCGCGGCCACGGTCGCCGAGGCCTACACCGGCGCCGCCGATGCCATGGCCCATCTGCTCGACAGCCGCTTCGGCCGCCTGCATCACACCAAGGGCGGCGAATCAATCCGGTACCTGCGCGCCGAGTTGTAGACAGCGTCGACAATAACCACTACTGCCGTATTTCCTGGAATCGAAGATCGCACCGGGCTCGATATCGCCATATAGCGATACATCGTAGATTCGAACTCGCACGGCGTCAGCGGAAGGTCTGGCAATCCGTACCGTGAAATCCGATTTCGGAGGGTTCAGTGGAATGGCGACATTGATCCTCGCCAAGGCGATACTGGACGAGTCGCAGCAGCCCTAACGGTCACGTGGTGGCATTGGCGCCACTGCTCTACCTCATTTCGGGAGTCCGGGGGGTTCGGCTACGTCCGTACGATGACAGACGGTGCGCGGAAGAATGCGAGAGAATGCGCCGCGCCGATGAGGCGGCGACAGCGAACAGCATGTCATCCTAGCTGCGCGGTGACATCGGCGGTAGGCTGCAGCGGTATTGTGCTGGCACGAACAGATTCTCGAAGATTTGGTTACCTTCCTGCGATCCGGATTGCGGTCCTGGATGAATATCGTGTCTATTCAATTAAGATCATGAAAATTTCTACTAGAAAGTGCGACTCGCATAAATCCGGCAGCAACGAACAGGCATCGATGTAGACTGACAGCTATGTCGGCTGATGTCGACGCTGGGCATACTCGGCTACTAGTGGCGGAAGATCACCCTATGGTGGTGATGGCGTTGGACTCCGCCTTCGAATTCGTCGACGACATCGACGTCATCGAAATAGCGAGTTCGGTCGAGGACACCATCGGTGCTGCAAGCCGTCACCATCCGCACGTCATCCTGCTCGACCGCCGGCTGCCCGACGGCGATGGGATCGATGCGATCGAGCGGCTGCGGATCGTGTCCCCAGAGACCAGGGTCCTGGTCTTTACCGGGGATGCGAACCAATCCATGGTTGATCGGGTGATCGCGGCGGGTGGTGCTGGCCTGGTGCTCAAGACTGGAGTGTTCGACGACCTGCTGCACGCCATTCGGCAGGTCGCCGCCGGGCAGGATTACTTCGACGTAGACCTCGGACACTGAGTGACTGCAGAGGCGAAGTTAGGTTAGGTACCGCTGATGGTCCAAGACACCGCCAGCATGGATCGAGTAAGCAGCAACGACGAACGTCTGCAGCCCCTGTTGGACGGGCTCAAAGCGGTACGCGATGGTGACTTCCGGCGGTCCCTGCCCAAGGTCGGTGATCCGCTGCTGGACGAGATCGCCACCGTGTTCAACGGCATGGTCGACCAGCTCTCGCTGTTCACCACCGAGGTCACCCGCGTCGCCCGGGAGGTCGGCACCGAGGGCAAGCTCGGTGGCCAGGCGTCGGTGCCTGGGGTCTCGGGCACCTGGAAGGATTTGACCGAGTCGGTCAATGCAATGGCGGACAACCTCACCGCTCAAGTCCGCGACATCGCCGGTGTAGCCACAGCGGTGGCGCAGGGCGACCTGTCGCAGAAGATCACCGTGGATGTCAAAGGAGAGCTGCTGGAGCTGAAGAACACCATCAATACGATGGTGGATCAGCTCTCGGCGTTTGCCGACGAGGTGACCCGTGTCGCCCGCGAGGTGGGCAACGAAGGACGGTTGGGCGGCCAGGCGCAGGTGCCCGGCGTGTCGGGAACATGGCGGGACCTCACCGAATCGGTGAACGTCATGGCGGGCAATCTCACCGCACAGGTTCGGTCGATCGCAGAGGTGACGACCGCGGTGGCCAAGGGCGACCTGTCGCAGAAGATCACCGTGGATGCACGCGGCGAAATCCTGGAGCTGAAGTCCACCATCAATACGATGGTCGACACCCTGTCCTCGTTCGCCGACGAGGTCACCCGCGTCGCCCGCGAGGTCGGTACCGAAGGTCAACTCGGTGGCCAGGCCCAGGTGCTGGGAGTCTCGGGCACCTGGAAGAGCCTGACGGAGTCGGTGAACTTCATGGCGGACAATCTGACCGATCAGGTGCGGTCGATCGCCCAGGTCGCCACGGCGGTTGCGCGCGGGGATTTGTCGCAGAAGATCCGGGTCGATGCCCGAGGTGAGATCCTCGAGCTGAAGGACACCATCAATACGATGGTCGACACCTTGTCTTCGTTCGCCGACGAGGTCACCCGCGTCGCCCGCGAGGTTGGTACGGAGGGGCGGCTCGGCGGCCAAGCCGACGTGAAAGGCGTATCCGGCACCTGGAAGGGCCTGACCGAGTCCGTCAACGTGATGGCGGACAATCTGACCGATCAGGTGCGGTCGATCGCCCAGGTCACGACCGCGGTTGCGCGCGGGGATTTGTCGCAGAAGATCCGGGTCGATGCCCGAGGTGAGATCCTCGAGCTGAAGGACACCATCAATACGATGGTCGACACCTTGTCTACGTTCGCCGACGAGGTCACCCGCGTCGCCCGCGAGGTTGGTACGGAGGGGCGGCTCGGCGGCCAAGCCGACGTGAAAGGCGTATCCGGCACCTGGA
>NZ_JBSGEQ010000051.1:0-21610 GCF_053602975.1 Nocardia sp. NPDC004278 | reverse complement strand
GTACGGGGGCGGCTCGGCGGCCAAGCCGACGTGAAAGGCGTATCCGGCACCTGGAAGGGCCTGACCGAGTCCGTCAACGTGATGGCGGACAATCTGACCGTTCAGGTGCGGTCGATCGCCCAGGTCGCGACCGCGGTTGCGCGCGGCGACCTATCGCAGAAGGTCACCGTCGAAGCCATGGGCGAGGTCGCCGCGCTGGCGCAGACCATCAATACGATGGTCGACACCTTGTCCTCGTTCGCCGACGAGGTCACCCGCGTTGCGCGCGAGGTGGGCACCGAAGGCATCCTCGGCGGGCAGGCGCGCGTGCCCAATGTCGCCGGCACCTGGAAGAGCCTCACCGATAATGTGAACTCGATGGCGGGCAACCTGACCAGTCAGGTTCGATCCATCGCCCAAGTCACCACGGCCGTGGCCCGCGGCAATCTGTCCCAGAAGATCGACGTCGATGCGCGCGGCGAGATTCTGGAGCTCAAGACCACGATCAACACCATGGTCGATACGTTGTCGGCGTTCGCCGCCGAGGTGACCAGGGTGGCGCGCGAGGTCGGTAAGGATGGCCGGCTCGGCGGACAAGCCGAGGTCGAGGGCGTATCCGGAACCTGGAAGCGGCTGACGGAGAACGTCAATGAGCTCGCCGGCAACCTGACGCGTCAGGTGCGTGCGATCGCCGAGGTCGCGAGCGCGGTGGCGACCGGAGATCTCACCCGATCGATTTCCGTCGAGGCGCAAGGTGAGGTCGCCGCACTCAAGAACAACATCAACTCAATGGTGCAGTCCCTCCGCGAAACCACCCGCACCAACGAAGAGCAGGCATGGCTCAATACCAACCTGGCGCGGATGTCCGGACGCTTACAGGGACACCGGGATCTCAGCGCCGTCGCCCAGCTGATCATGAACCAGCTCACCCCGCTCGTCGGCGCTCAGTACGGGGCGTTCTTCTTCATGGAATCCGATGACAACCACGTACGGCTGCGGTTGATCGCGGGCTACGGGCGCAATGCGGACAACGTCGCATTCGACCTCGGCCAGTCGCTGGTCGGGCAGGTGGCGCTGACCAAGAAGGCGATCGTGGTCGACCAGACACCGCCGGACTACGTCCGGATCAGCTCCGGTCTCGGGGCCGCGGGACCGGTCAACCTGATCGTGCTGCCGATTGTGTTCGAGGACCAGGTGCTCGGTGTGATCGAACTGGCCTCCTTCAGCCGGTTCACGCTGGTACAGCAAGATTTTCTCGAACAGCTGATGGAAAGCATCGGCGTGAATGCCAACACGATCATGGCCAATGCGCGCACCGACGCCCTACTCGAGGAATCGCAGCGACTTGCGGGAGAACTGCAACAGTCCAATGCGGCACTCGAGGAAAAAGCAGAGCTGCTGGTCCGCCAGAACCGCGATATCGAAATCAAGAACTTCGAAATCGAACAGGCCCGGCGGGAGATCGAGGAACGTGCCCAACAGCTTGGGCTGGCGTCGAAGTACAAGTCGGAGTTCCTCGCGAACATGTCGCACGAGCTGCGCACACCGTTGACCAGCCTGCTGATCTTGGCGGGCATATTGGCGCAGAACACAACCCGGAATCTGACCGCGAAGCAGGTCGAATTCGCCAACGTGATCCAGTCCGCAGGCAAGGATCTCCAGCAGCTGATCGACGATATCCTCGACCTGTCCAAGGTCGAGGCCGGGAAGATGGACATTCAAAGGGAGTTCGTGCCGCTGCGGCAGTTGCTGGAATACGTGCAGACCACGTTCCGGCCACTGATCAGCGAGAAGGGCCTCGAGTTCGACGTCGATGTCGAACCGGGCGTTCCCGCTCACCTCAACACCGATGAGCAGCGGCTGCGGCAGGTGCTACGCAACCTACTGTCCAATGCCGTCAAGTTCACCGACAAAGGCATGATCCGGCTCAAGGTATGGCGGCAGGACGACCGCATCGCATTCTCCGTGAGCGACACCGGAATCGGCATCGCAGAGCAAAACCTGGAGGCCATCTTCACCGCGTTCCAGCAAGCCGACGGCACCACCAGCCGGCGATATGGCGGTACCGGTCTCGGCCTATCGATCAGCAGGCAGGTGGCGAACCTGCTCGGTGGCGAGATTCGTGCCGAAAGCCGACTCGGTGCCGGGAGTACGTTCACGCTCCATATTCCGGTGACACCGCAACTGGAGGTCGCGGCCGAGTCGAGGACGCGGTCGAAGCCGATCGATCGTTCCGTACTTGTCATAGAAGACCAGGAGAGCCGGCCGCTGACCCGGCTGGTCCGTGGGGTCGTCGGGGCACTTGCGGACACCTCGGGGACGGTCCGCATCGAGTCCGTCGGTAGCGCCGACCAAGCACTCGCGGCCTTGCCGGCCCATCCATATCGGTGTGTCCTGCTGGACGCGAGCCTGCCGGGCGTCGGCACGGCGGAATTCCTGGGTCGCCTGCGCGAGGGCGCGGAGTCGAGAAGTATTCCGCTGCTTGCGCATCCGGTCCGTGAACTCGATCCTGACCAGGAACGGCTTATCGAGACGTATGCCCGGGACAATCGGGTCGAACTGGTGGCTTCGCCCGATGAGTTCTGCGAACGGTTCATCCTGCTGCTGACCCATCCGCACCGGACGGAGCTCGAAACACCGGCGCGCCCGGCGGGGCAGCCCAGGCTGGCCGGACGCAAGGTCCTGATCATCGATGATGATGCCCGCAATGTCCTGGCGATCGCGGGAGTGCTGGAACTGAACGGGATGTCGGTGGACCACGCGCCCAACGGACGAAAAGGCATCGAAACACTGCAGGCCAACCCGGATGTCGATGTCATCGTGATGGACGTGATGATGCCGGAGATGGACGGATACGCAACGACCGCAGCGATACGGGGAATGCCCCGCTTCGACCGGCTCCCGATCATTATGGTCACCGCGAAGGCCATGGCGGGCGATCGGGAGAAGAGCTTGGCATCCGGCGCCAGTGACTACATCACCAAGCCCGTCGACCCCGACGAACTGCTGGAGTGCATCGACCGGTGGCTGCAAGCCGTCGACCGGCCGGGCGGCGAACCAGCCCCGGTGGCAGAACTCGATGTCCGTGCATAGGCCATAGCGTCGATCGCAGACGCCTAACCGCGCCGCCATCACTGCCCACCTCGCCCAGCCCGCGACCGCGCCAGCCGAATCCCGCGCTCAGTCGTCGGGATCGTCTTCCGGCCAGCCGTCCTCGATGATCAGTCGGCCGGATTGCATTGCCCGCGTGTACTGTTCGGCGACCAGGTCGGTGGGGTAGGTGGGCCAGTAGGAGACTGCGCCGGTTGGTTTATCGATGACGCAGACCGAACCGCCAATGGCCGGGGGGAGCGGGTGTCTGTGCGGATCGATACCCGGGGGCGGCGCGAAGATGGCCACAACCGTGAAGCACGAATCGAATTCGGTGAGCAGATTGGAGATACCGCGGTCTGCGTCGTCGGCCCTGGACAGGTAGTGGTCGGCGATGCGTTGTGCCTCGGCGAGATCCACCGGGATGGTGGCCTCGGTCGGGTAGGCATGGATGTCCATGACGAAGAACTTACGGTCAAACGTCAACGGGCCGTGGTCATTCGAAGTGGACGGTGGCGACCATGCGGCGGGCCAGGGTTTCCGGGTCCGAACCGTTGGCCAGCGGCGAATCCTGTAGTGCCCCTTCGCGCCAGAGCGCCGCGAAGCCGTGCACCAGCGACCAGGCGGCGAGGCGGGTGGCTTGTTGCTGTTCAACGGTGTTGTCGGGCTGCATGAGTGCGACACCGGAACGCAGGGCCGCGCCCGCCTCGGTGCGGGCGGCGATCAGGCGTTCGTCATCGGCGTGCAGGAGTTCGCGCCGGAACATCACATCGAAGTGACCGGGATGTTCTCGGGCGAAACGGATATAGGCGACCGCGATCTCGCGGAAGTCGGGTCCGGCCCCGGCCAGCTCCGCGGCGAGCAGACCGAAACCTTCGATGGCCAGCGCGGTCAATAGCCCCGCGCGATCACCGAAATGGTGCGCGGGGGCCGCGTGCGAGACGTCGGCCCGGCGGGCCAGCCCGCGCAGGGATACCGCGTCGACCCCGTCGGTCGCGATCTGGGCGGCGGCCGCGGCCAGGATGGTGGCCCGCAGATCGCCGTGGTGGTAACCGCTCTTCGCCATGTCTCGATGGTGGCCCAAAATCTAGCCATTGACAAGTTTCCAGCTCGAACCTAATCTAGTCACTGTCAAGATAAGGTGCTCGACCCACAGGAGACTCTGATGGCACCGTTGGTTGTTCTCATCGTCATCGCCGGACTGGCTCGGTTCCTCGGCTGGGTCGGCAACCTCGGTTGGCTCGACTCCTGGCCGCACGCCGTCGCGCTCGGACTGGCCGCGATGTTCGCGCTCACCTCCAGCGCGCATTTCCTGGAGCCCAAGCGTGGCGCACTGGTCGCGATGGTGCCGCCGCGGCTGCCCAATCCGGCGGGCTGGGTCACCTTTACCGGTCTGCTCGAGATCGGCGGCGCGATCGGTCTGCTGATCCCGCCCATTGCCAAATTGGCTGCTGCGGGCCTGATTCTGCTGCTGATCGTGATGTTCCCGGCGAATATCCGTGCGGCGCGCGGTGATATCGGCATCAAGACCATGCCGCTGCCGCTGCGCACCGTCGTGCAACTCGTCTTCCTCGGGGCAGGCGCGCTCGTGCTGCTCGGCTGATCGGCGAAATCCAGCGCCAGCGCACCGAATTCCGGTGTGCTGGCGCTTGCCTGTGTCGTCCCCGAGCGTCCGGGGAGCCTCCGTCAGGGCGGTCCGGGGCAGTATCCTTCGACGGGCACGAGTTCCGCGGCCGAGAGGGTATCGATGTCCTCACTGATTCCCGAAGCCATCGCCTGGCTGGTGCTCGGCTACATCGGTGTCATTACGGCCGGGCGGCTGATGCTGTTGCGGGACACGATCATCGATCAGCTCGTCAATCGGATGCTGCTGTGGAGCATCGCCGCCATGCTGCTCTACCGCTGTGCGCCGACGCCGAGCATCACCAGTCTGCCCACTGCGCTATCGCTGGGCTGCGTCGTGATGACGACGATGTACCTCTATGTCATGGCGCGGTATGTCGTGGCCGAGACCGGGCCCGCCGCCGTATGGCGTCGACACCGTCGGTGCGGTCTCGTCGCCGCGGTGGCGACCGTCGTCATGGTGGTGTCCGGGATGGCGGCCGAGGACAACGGGCGACCGGTCGATCTGGGCGTGCACGGGCCCGCGGCGATCTTCGGATTCGCCTATGCCGCTCCGCTGGCGGTCAATATGGTCGTCTTCCTGTTCGCGGGCATCCGTGAGCTCCGCATCGGCGACCTCAGCGCCAAGGGGCAGTTGGTCTGCTGGCTGCTCGGTATCAGCGGCGGCTTCGTCTTGGTCAATCAGGCGTTGTCCCTGGCGCAATTGCTGACCGGTTGGCCCGACCTCGGCCCGCAGCTCCCGCGCGGGGAGCTCGATTTCGTACTCTGCCTGGTGCTCGATGTGACCCTGCTCGCCATCCCACTGCTCAGCGCACTGCTCGCGCTGGCGGGATGGGATCGGGACGGCCGGATCTGTCGCCGATTGCGGCCACTGTGGCGCGACCTCACCGCCGCGGTCCCCGAGATCGTGCTGCCCGCCGACGCCCGCCGCGGTGCGGATCCGGCAACCCGCCTATTTCGGATGACCGTCGAGATCCGTGACGCCCTGCTCCACCTCGGCTCCTATCTCCCGGCCGAACCGCACCCTGCATTCGAATCCGACTGGGAGATAACCGATTACGCTTGCCGGCTCGCCCATGCGGCGCGCGCTCGAAAGGCGGGCAGCGTGCCGACCGTCGCCGGGGCCGGACCGCGACTGCCGCTGGTCGGGCACGATTTCGACGCCGAGCTCCGGCATCTGCTCGGTCTGGCCCGCGTCTGGTCGCAGACCAGGACGGCGATGGGATGAGCCGATTCCCAACGCGCGCAGGAGATCACGTCGCGCCCTAGGCTGTACCGCATGACGTACCAGACCGTTTCCCAACAATTCGACCTCGACGTCGACGGCTCACCGATGACCGGCTACCTCGCTCGGCCGCAGGGCACGGCGACGTTTCCCGCGGTGCTCGTCGGGGCCGAACTGTGGGGTTTGACCGAGGACGTGCGGCAGATCGTGGATCGGGTCGCGGCGCTGGGCTATGTGGCCTTCGTCGTGAACGTCTATCACCGTTCCGGTCCGGAGACCGCGGCTGGCCTGGCCGAGACCGACGAAAACCGGACACGTGCCTTCGGGTTGCTCGGCGAGTTGACCCGCGAGGGCGTCGAGGCCGATTTCCGAGCCGCCATCGCCTATGCCCGCGAGCACGGCCAGGCCTCCGATAAGACCGGTGTGCTCGGCTTCAGTCTCGGCGGACATCTGGCCTACTTCGCCGCCACCCGCCTCGACCTGGACGCGGCGGCGATCTTCTACCCCGGCTGGCTCACCACATCGGGGACCGCGCTGAGTCGGCCGGAGCCGCTGCTGGCCGCGACCGAAGGGATCGCCAAGGACGATGTGCGGCTGTTGATGTTCTTCGCCGAACTCGATCACGTCATCGATGCAGAACAGCGCGAGCAGATCGGCGCGGCGTTGCACAATGCCGGTGTGCGCCATGAGCTGGTGGTCTACCCCGGTGCGAAGCACGCCTTCTTCTTCCCGGGTCGAGAGCCCTACGACGCGGCGGCCGCCGCGGACTCGTGGCGGCGGGCGTCCGAGCTGTTCGCCGCCGAACTGAGCTGATTCCGAGCCGGAATGCAGAATGCCCGACCGGCCCTGTCTCCCCCTCCGAAGACAGGCCCGATCGGGCTGTAATAAAGATCCCTCGGAATACTTGACAGGGCCTTAAAGGGGGCTTAAAGGAGACGCGTCAAACGGATCAGTTCCGTTTGCCGCCCAGCTGGGCCAGGAAATCGGCGTTGGTCGGGGCCTTGCGCAGACCCTCCAGCAGTAGGTCGATGGCCTGCTGACCGTCCACGGCGTTGAGTGTCCGGCGCAGCAGGTGGTTGGCCACCAATTCGTCTGGGGCGAGCAGCAATTCGTCCTTGCGGGTGCTGGACTGCGCGATATCGATGGCCGGGAAGACACGGCGGTTCGCGGTCGCGCGATCGAGTTTCAGCTCGGCATTGCCGGTGCCCTTGTACTCCTCGAAGATCACGGTATCGGCCAGTGATCCGGTCTCGACCAGGGCGGTGGCGATGACGGTGAGCGAGCCGCCGTGCTCGATATTGCGTGCGGCGCCGAGGAATCGCTTGGGCGGCGCGAGTGCGGTGGCGTCCACGCCGCCGGAGAGTATGCGCCCGGAGGCCGGGGCGGCATTGTTGTAGGCGCGGGCGAGGCGGGTCAGCGAATCGAGTAGCACGACCACGTCCCGGCCCATTTCGACCAGGCGTTTGGCATGTTCGATGGCGAGTTCGGCCACCGCGATATGTTCGCGGGGCGGCTGGTCGAAGGTGGCGGCGGCGATATCGGCGGGTACCGATCTGGCCAGATCCGTGACCTCCTCGGGCCGCTCGCCGACCAGTACGAGCATCAGCTCGCACTCCGGGTGGTTCTTCGCGATACCGTGCGCGATCGCTTGCAGCACAGAGGTTTTGCCCGCCTTGGGCGGTGCGACGATGAGCGCGCGCTGCCCCTTGCCGATGGGCATGGCCAGATCGGTGACCCGGGTGGTCATGGCATGGGGTTCGGTCTCCAGGCGCAGCCGCTGGTTGGGGTAGATGGGGACCAGGTCCTCGAATTTCGGGCGAGTCGCGGCCCGGCTGGGGTCCTGTCCGTTGACGGATGCGATATCGACGAGTGGGTCGAGTTTGTCGCCGCGTGCAGGTTCGGTCGTGCCGGTGATGAAATCGCCACGGCGCAAACCGTATTCGCGGATCAGCCGGGGTGGCACGTGCACATCACGCGGGCCGGGGAGATAGCCGTCGACACGCAGAGCGGCGGCGCGGTTGTCGGGGATCTCGAGAATGCCGCCGACGGATCGTCCGGGGTTCGCCGCGGCGTCCCCATCGGATGGTGTGGGAAAAGTGTTGTCTTTCATGGTGTTTCCTTCGAATTTCATGGGTACGGCGAACGGCCGTGAGAGGCAGCGGCGATGCGCTCGCTGCGATGAATGTCCCTGTGCGCTCTGGGAAGCGGATTCACGGGAGTGTGGAACCGTGGTGGGAAGAGAAGAGATCTCGTGGGAAGCCCGGCTCCGATCGGCCGGGATGGGCATCCACAAGGACAGGGCCGAGGGTACAGCTTCGAACGATTGTGCGCAATGGTTCGAGTCAGAGCCGGGCAACAGGGCACGCTTTGGTATCGATCTTCGCCTGCTGTAAACTATTCGGCGGCGTGTCTCGTATCGGTCCATATCTGGGTACTCGGCGCAGGCAGGAGATACGCATGGCCGACTTCGCACCGTTCTACGAGCAAGTTCAGTCGCACTACGATGTCTCCGACGACTTCTACCGGCTATTTCTCGACCCATCGATGACCTACAGTTGCGCCTACTTCGAGCGCGATGACATGACCCTCGAACAGGCCCAGCTGGCCAAGATCGACCTCGCGCTCGGCAAGTTGGATCTGCAGCCGGGGATGACCCTGCTCGATATCGGATGTGGCTGGGGCGCAACAATGTTCCGCGCGGTCCAGCGCTATGGCGTCGAGGTCGTCGGACTTACCTTGAGCCGCAATCAATATGAGCACGTCCGTGCCGAGAGAGATCGGCGCGCGGTCGCGGGCGTCGAGATCCGGCTACAGGGCTGGGAGGAATTCGACGGCAACGCGGACCGGATCGTCAGCATCGGCGCCTTCGAACACTTTCGGCGGGAGCGCTACGCCACCTTCTTCGAACGCTGCCATCACATGCTGCCCCCCGATGGGCGGATGCTGCTGCATACCATCATCGGCCATACGCTCAACGACCTACGGCGCATGAATATTCCGGTGACCCGGGAGGACGCTCTGTTCCACATCTTCGTCAAGCGCGAGATCTTCCCCGGCGGTCAGCTGCCGCAGCCCGCGGAGGTCACCCGGCTGGCCGGACAGGCCGGATTCGGCACCGAGCAGATCCAGCCGTTGCGCCTGCACTACGCGCGCACCCTGGACCAATGGGCCCAGGCCCTGGTGGACCATCACGACGAGGCGATTCGGATCGCCTCCGAAGAGGTCTACGCCAGATACCTGAAATACCTCACCGGATGTGCCGACCACTTCCGCAGCGGGCACATCGATGTCATGCAGTTCACGTTGGTGAAGTGAGCCCGGCGCATGGCCGGGCTTCGGGTCAGAGCACGGCTTGGGTCTGGGTCACCTTGGCGACGAGTTTGTCCGAGTCATCATGGATTTCGGTTTCCACCACGATGAACGACCGTCCGGCGTGCAGCGGCCGCGCCGAGGCGATCGCATGACCGGACCGAACGGCCCGCAGGAAATTCGATTTGGACTCGACCGTCGTCGTGCCCTGTTTGCCCTCGGGCAGATTCAGGAACGCGCAGACCGCGGCCGTCGCGTCCGCGAGTGACATCAGCACACCGCCGTGCAGCACTCCGCCCAGCGTGCACAGCGATTCGTCCCACGCGATCCGGCTGCGCACCAGTGCGGTGCCGTGTTCGAGCACCTCGACCCCGAGACGCTCGGTGAACGGCATGGACTGGTGAAAGAGCTTGGTGCCCACCTCATCGATCATGATCTCAGCCTGCCCGACGGACCCGGCGCGCGTCGATTACCCCGGAGGTAATCAGCAGTGCGAGCAGTGCGGTCGCACCGCCGCACAGCAGCACGGTCGAGGGTGAGGTCCGGTCCACGATCACCCCGCCGACCAGCGCGCCCGCACAGAAGGTCGCCTGGAATGACGCCGTGAACAGCACCGATGCCACCTCGGGGGCGTCGGGCAGCGCGTTGGCGAACCAGGTCTGCAGGACGACCGGGATCCCGCCGTATCCGACACCCCAGACGATCAGCAGTGCGACGGCGCCGAACTCCCATCGGCCGAGCAGCGGCAGCGCCAGCATCGCGGCCGCCATGGCGGCCGCCGCACAGCCGAGCGCGGTCCGGGGACGGCCGAGCAGGGTGCCGCCCAGGAAGTTTCCGGCAATGCCAGCCGCGCCGTAGATCAGCAGCAGGACCGTGATGGCCCCCGCACTCACCTGGGTGACCTGCTCCAGGAACGGGGTGACGTAGGTATAGGTGCCGAATTGTGCAAGCACCACGAAAAGGGTTGCCAGCAGGGCGATTCGGACGGCGGTGCCGCGCAGTCCAGTGCGCAGCGCGGTGACGTTCACGGCCTGCTGGGCGGGCAGCGATGGCAGTGCGAATGCCAGTAGCGCCAGCACCACCGCCGACAGCATGGCCAGGAGGACGAATGCGGCTCGCCAGCCCGCCAGGTGGCCGACGAAGGTGCCCGCGGGCACACCGAGCACCGAACCCAGCGGGACCGACGAGAAGATCACCGCGGTGGCTCGGTTCGCCGACTCCGGCGGCACCAGCCGACCGGCCAGTCCGGCGGCGATCGACCAGTACCCGCCGATGGTGAACCCGATCAGCACACGGGAGACCAGCACCACCCAGAACTGTGGCGCGGTCGCGGCCACCGCATTGGCGATCACCAGCAGCAGCGTGCAGCCGCACAGCAACAGTCGGCGATCGACGCGGGCGGCCGCGACGGTCACCAGGGGAGCGGCGATCGCGGCGAGCAACCCCGGCATGGTCATCATGAGTCCGGCCATGCCGTCGGAGATCGTGAAATCGGATCCGATCGAGGTAAGCAGGCCGATCGGCAGAATCTCGGTCGTCACGATCGAGAAGATGCCGAGCGTGACCGCGACGACGGCGAGCCAGCGGATCAGCGGTGGCCGGGTGACCGGGGTGGGGGAGGGTTCGAGAGCGATGGACATGCGCTCCAGTTCAGCAATCCGCATCGCCGAGTTCCGGCGGGTTTCCGCCGCGAATGCTCCGATGTTCGACCAGCGTGCCTACGGCGGTGGCCGGGCCGAACTGGGGGCCACGTCAGCCGAGCCGGGCAACCACCGAGCGCGGCAGATGCGGTAGCACCACATCGATGAGCCGCCACGGCCACGCCGGAACGCATGCGCGAATCCGCTCCTGCTCGATCGCCCGCACCATCGCCGCGACGCCCTTCTCCAGCGGTGCGACCATCCGTGCGTCACCGGCCTTCGCCGCCATATCGGTGGCGATGAATCCCGGCAGCAAGGTGGTGACGGCGATCGGTGACTGCCCGAATTCGACGGTCAGCGCCTCGCCCAAGGCAGCCAGTCCGGCCTTACTTGCGGAGTAGGCCGCCTTCGTGCCCGGCAATCCGCGCACCGCACTCATCGAGGACACCAGCACCAGGTGGCCGCCCTGCTGGGCGCGGAAGATCGCCAATGCCGCCTCGGTCTGGGCGAGCGCGCTGACGAAATTGGTGGTGGCCGTGGCGAGATTGGCATCCGCCCGACCGGTGCCGATCGGCGCGCCCTTGCCGATACCGGCATTGACGATCACGCGGTCCAGTCCGCCCAGTTCATCGCGCAACTGCGCGAACACCGGTGGCACGGCCGCGTGTTCGTCGACGTCGAGCGCGCGGACCGCGACCTTGATCCCCGGATGTGCGGCGGTGAGTTCATCGCGCAGCGATTCGAGCGCGTCGAGCCGGCGGGCACACAGGGCGAGGTCGCGGCCCTTGGCGGCGAAATCCCGCGCCATCGCAGCGCCGAGTCCGGCGCTCGCACCGGTGATCAGGATCTTGGTCCGCGTCATGGTCGCGACGATAGCGCTGGGCTCAGCCGCCGGACGAACCGGTGCGCACGGGCGGCACCATATGCCAGGCACCGCAATTCACCGTCTTGAAGGCCACATCGGTCGGCGCGATCTCGGCGCGGACCGGACGATTTCTGGTGAAGTCGTTAGCGATGATGTAGTGCTGATCGGTGTTATCGCCATCGACCTTGCGCAGCCGTCGCCAGTCGCAGCCGACCGCCGGATCGGGGGTGCCGGGGGCCTCCCAGGTACCGGGCAGGATGTCGACACCCACCAGGTAGACGCCATCCTCGGTGATGGTGTTCGCGGGCTGGGCGGCCGCGGTGCCCGCGCCCAGCAGTGCCGCGGTGGACGCCATTGCCCCCGCGATCACGAGCGTGCTTGCACGCATACTGCTTGCTCCTAGCATCGTTCTCGGGCCGCCACCGGCGGCTGACCTGCGGAGATCCCCGTATCTCCGGGGCAAAGGTCTACCAGACTCAGCGGTCGATTTCGGCAGAATCGGAGATTCCTGTCACATATCCAGTCGGTTGTGCATTACTGCGATCCAACTTCACTGTGTCGGCGGTGATTCCACTCGCGTGAGTTCCCGCGATACCTCTTATATGAGTGGTATTTGTCCGGTGGTCGATGTCGCGGACAGGCGGTCGACCTGTGGGACGGCGTGTGCCGGTCTGTGTACCGACGATGGGATTGCCGCCGTACTGGCCGCCGACCGGGCACTACTGCATTGGCGTGCGATGAGCGGCCTCGGCGATTCGGGGCTGGCCGAACAGGCGGTGCAGGAAACGCTGCTGCGGGCCTGGCGCTCCTGCGCGATGTTCGACGGACGCAAGGGCACGGTCCGCACCTGGCTGCTCGCCATCCAACGCAACGTCATGATCGATATCGCCCGCGCCCGGGCCGTCCGTCCCGCGGATACCGAATGGGACGAGATCGGGCAACTCAGCGATATCAGATACGCGAACCCGGACTTCGCTGATGGCCTCGTCGACTGTCTGCTCGTCGCGGAGCTGCTCGCCCGCCTGCCCGAATCCCAGCGCATCGCGGTGGTGGAGGTGATTCTGCGGGATCGGGCCTATCAAGAGGTCGCCGATGATTTCGGCATTCCGGTCGGCACCGTGAAGACCCGGGTCCACTATGCCCTGCGCTCGCTGCGCCGCCTGCCGATAGGGGCCTGAATCCGGCCGACTATGCCCACCGCGTCGCCGCCCGCCAGCGGGGCGGAGGCTTCGAGCCGCCGAATCCGGCCACACTGCCTGCGCTGTCGGTGCGGATGCTCGGCCGCTGGTGCAGCAGATGCCCCACAGCGCCCGCGCTCGATTTCAGCGCCCGCACTCGACGTGACGACATCGGGCGGCATGACCGGAGCTCATCGGTCACGCGCCGAAGATCCCTCGGTTCCGAACCCGGATTCAGCCGTTCAATAGAATGTAAAGCAGAAATACGGCGCAATATCAGAATTATCTGCATCGCTATGGAGCATCCGGGTGATGAATATTCATACTGGACTCGGCCCCGCTGGTGATGCGCCTCACACCTCGCATCTGACATCCGCTGCGGCGCTGTCGCTCAATCCTCAACACATATGTCCAGGAGCTTTTGCCTGTGAAAATCGGAATCCCCCGCGAAATCAACAACCACGAGTACCGCATAGCGATGACCTCAGCCGGGGTCCACGAACTTGTCTCCGACGCGCATGAGGTGTTCGTCGAATCCGGCGCCAGTCGCGGGTCATCGTTCGATGACGCGGACTACCTGCGGGTGGGTGCGACGATCATGGAGTCCGCCGACGATGTCCTGGGCACGGCGGAGGTGGCCGCACCGGAATCAATCCACACGATGACCCGCGCCGCACAGCGGAGGGCAGCCTCGAACCCGACGTTTGTCGCGACCGCCGGCACCGAAGGAATGGACGCATGACGATCCCCGACCAGCAGAACCAGACGAACAGCAAAGGGAATTCGCAGCCGGCACTCCCGACCACCGAGTCGGAGGGTTACGCCCGCGGATTGAATCCCAGAACGATCCAGATGATCGCGATCGGCGGGGCAATCGGCACCGGTCTGTTCTACGGCGCGGGCGGTGCGATCGCGCAGGCGGGACCGGCGTTGATCCTGACGTACCTCGCTGCGGGCCTGGCCGTCTTCGTGATCATGCGGGCACTCGGCGAGCTGCTGACGTACCGGCCGGTTTCCGGCAGCTTCGCGGAGTACGCCCACGAGTTCCTCGGCCGTTTCACTGGATTCGCCACCGGTTGGACGTATTGGGCGGTGTGGGTGACCACCTGCATGGCTGAGATCACGGTCGCGGGCAAGTACGTCGAGTACTGGTTCGACATCAAGCCGTGGATCACCGCACTGGTCGTGTTGACTGTGCTATTCGGGGCGAACTTGATCTCGGTACGGCTGTTCGGAGAGGCCGAGTTCTGGTTCTCCGCTGTCAAGATCACCGCGATCGTCGGCATGATCCTGATCGGGATCGGGGTCTTGACAATTGGATTCGGTCACGCCGCGCACCCGTCAGTTGCCAACCTGTGGGCTGACGGCGGGGTGTTCCCCCATGGCTTCGGGCAGTCCCTGATGACATTGCAGATCGTGCTGTTCGCCTATGTCGGCGTCGAACTCGTCGGCGTGACCGCGGGCGAGGCGCGTGACCCCAAGAAGACGCTGCGGAAAGCGATCAACACCCTTCCGTTCCGCATCGGCCTGTTCTACATCGGTTCGCTTCTGGTGATCATGTCCGTTGCCAGCTGGCGAAACTTTCATTCGGGAAAGAGTCCGTTCGTCGAAGTCTTCCAGCAGATCGGAATCCCCGGCGCTGCTGGCATCATCAACTTCGTGCTGCTCACCGCCGCACTGTCATCGTGTAACTCGGGCATTTACTCCACCGGGCGGATGCTGCGCAGCCTGTCGCTGCGAAGGGAAGCGCCTGCCGTGGTCGGCACACTCAGCTCCCGCTCGGTGCCATTCGCCGGAATCTGCCTCTCCGCGGGCGTCATGGTCATCGGCGTAATCGTCAACGCCATCTCCCCCGACAAGGCATTCGCCTACATCACCTCGGTGTCCACCGTCGGCATCATCTTCGTCTGGGGAGTCATTCTGGTCTGCCATATGATCTACCGCGCCCGCGTCAAGGCCGGTGTCCTGCCGGCCAGCGACTACCGACTGCCCGCCGCGCCGGTGACCACCTGGCTCGCGCTCGGACTCCTCGGTCTGGTCGTCTTCCTGCTGTTCTTCACCGACAGCGGGCGCATCGCGCTCGTGGTCGGCGCCGTGTGGGCGGTGGTCGTCAGCGTGGGATATCTGATGATGACCCGGCTCGGGTCAGAAGATCGCAAGCAAGGAGGGTTCTTCCCGCGGCGGCCGGGCGTACGCGTTTGATGGCCACGCAGATTTCTGCCCGGTACCCATCGAGGCTCGAGCCCGACATGGATAGCCAGATGTCTCCGCATCCCGGGGAACCAGACGTGCACCTCGCAGTGCAACTCGGTAATGTGCGCTTCGATTTCACGGCATGCGCCACTGCAGCCTTGTCGTTCATACAAGATTGCCGTGACCGCCACTATCCGATGCATCTCGCAGTGATCCTTGATGACACCCGCAGGTACCCACGCTTGCCCAATGAACGCCTGTACCTGCAGCACTGAACCAGGCAACAACGGGCGACGCCGCTGGGCGCTGAGTCTGCCAACCGTTCAAGGGACTCACCGGCTTTCACGCTGGCGGGATGAAGTCGGCTGCCGCGGAGATCCTCGATCAAGTGTCGGCGATCGTCCCGCGGCGGTAACCGGACAGGCTCGCTGACCCTCGGCCGACCGAGGTGGAGCAACGGCGCCGTGGGTGCCCCCAGTTATCACGGAACGTGGTCGGCACGCTCGTCGTGTTCCGCTGAAACCGGCCTCCTCGACCGGACGGGCAGCGGCGTCATCCGGTCGAGGAGTCGGTCGCGGAGCACGAGGGTGTGGAACAGGACCGCACACATGTGGGCGGTGAACGTCAGGAACAGCAGGTTCGCCAGAATCGTGTGGGCCTGCCGCAGCATGGCGTAGGTGTTCGGGTCGTGGGGCGCGATGGCCGGCAGGCGCAGGTGCTCGTAGATCACGATCGGGGTCCCGGCGCTCGAGAGCATGGCCCATCCGATCAACGGCTGAGCCAGCAGCAGCGCGTAGAGCAGGTACTCGGTTCCCTTCGCCACCATGCGCTCCAAGGGGCGCATGGTGGACGGGAACGGCGGCGGCCGGTGCAGCAGACGGTTCCCGATCCGGATGACCACCAGGACGAGGATCGCGATCCCCAGCGGTTCGTGGATGGCGCGCAGGCGGTGGTAGTCGGTCAGCGAGGCCATCATGGTGGCGCCGACGACGAGTTGGGCGATGACCAGGACCGCCATGATCCAGTGCAGTAGGCGCGAAGGAAGTGCGTATCGGGTCGGCTCAGCGGGCACCGAGCACCTCCTCGACGGTGATGGCACTTGGCTGTGCGGGTTCGCCGGATCGGCGGGTGAAGGACCGGGCATAGACCGCCGACCGTGCGCTGAGCAGGGGATCGTCCGACGGCGTGATGCCGACGGGCAGCACGAGCGGGTCGAAGTTGATGTCCCGGGCGTTGCCCGGCCCCTCGGTCTGCACCGAGTCGATCGTCAAGGTGCCGACGTCGATGGTGCGCCTGTCCTCGGGCCAGGCCTTGGTGGCGTCGTTGGTCGGATCGCCGGGTTCGCCGATGGTGAGCATCAGGCGCCACCGCAGCGGTTCGGTGGCGACCGCGCGGATCAGCGCGTCGAAGAGGTAGTTCTTACCGGGCTGTGCCTGGTCGGCGGGTTCGGGTGGTTGCTCGGGGACGAGCATCCAGCGCACCGCAGCCGTGACCCCGGCGGCGTCGGTGACACCGAACGCATTGAGCCCGCGGAAGGTGCTGTCGCCGAACCCGGAGGTCGGCGGGTGCTGCCGGATGATCTGCATAGCCGCCGCGGTCTCCGGGTGCTCGGCCAGGAACGCGGCCATCTTCTCCGGATCGGGTTTTCCCGTTCCGGCAACGGGTTTGGCGGCGAGCAGTCGTTCGTAGAAGCCTTCCGGGGTGCTGTCGGGGAAGACCGGGAGGTTGACCATCGCGGTGCGCCACTGCTCCCCGTTCGGCAGCGTGAACTGCAGCCCCAGGCCGCGGACTGTGGCGTTCGCGTCGGTGGCGTAGGGCACGCTTCCCGAGAGCGAGAACCGGCCGGTCACCGGAACCCGTCCGGGCTGGAAGACGACGGCGGTGGACACCGCGGCGCCCGCCCCGTTGCTCTCGAAATATCCGGTGGCACTGAGTCCCTTGGCATGGTTGCGCCGGAAGCCTTCGTGCTTGCCGTTCAGCTGCTCGAATCGGTCGACTATTCGCGACGATGTCAACGCGTCCGGCGTCAACCAGCCCTTGGCGTAGAGGAAACCGCCGACGTCCAGCGCGGCGATCCCTCCGACGGCGGCCAATCCGAGGAGGACACCGCGCCGACTGATTTCCGTGTGTGTCCCGGGATCCGCCCGTTCGGTGTCGTCCTCCATCGGCTCTCCTCTTTCTCCCATGAGGTGTGCAGCTCATGGGATGCGGTTCTCTCGGTGGGCCAGTTAGGGCGAGTGGAACTCGCCCTACCGGCCGGCGGCGGGGGGTGCGACCGGCGCCGTGGTCACCAGGGCGACGTGCCACTGGCCCTTGACGCCCTCGCCGTTGGTCTGGCCCGGCGCGTCGTCCTTGGCGAACCGGTACAGCGGGTGGCCGTCGTACACCGCCTGCTGTGCCCCGCCGTCGGGACGGGTGAGGGTGCTCAGTGCGCCGGGGAGGTTCGTCCCGTCGGCGGCTCTCGGGGCGCCGAGCGTCGGCGGCCAGGTCGTGGCGCACTGCCCGACGCAGGCGGAGGAGGTCGGGGTGTCCGGTGTAAACCAGTACAGGGTGTAGCCGGCCGCGTCGGTCACGACGGTGCCGAGGGCGGTGGTGGTTGCGCCGAGCCGCGCCACGGGGGCGCCGTCGGCCGGGGCGGCGGAGGCATGCGGGGCAGAACTGGTCGGCTGTGCGTCCTGCGCGGCGGTGTCGTTACCGCAGGCGGACAGCAGCACCAGCGCGGCGCCGAGCCCGATGCACTGTGCCGGTAGCGTTCGCGTCTTCATCGTTGTCTCGCTTCCGTTCGGGTCGCAGTTGTGCGAGCTGAACTGGAATACGGCCGCGGGGCGGCGCATATTCACTTCGCGACTGTGTGACATGTCACTCGTCTGGTCTCCCAGCGACGTGAATGATCCGAAGGGGCGGTCCGTATACCGGGTGAGGACATCGCTGGTGACCGGCGCGTTGGGACACGATGGGTGCGGAGGTGAAGGCATGCGGCTGATCTCGCAGCGCCGGCATGTCGGTGGGCTCGGAGATGAATCTGCGCTGCGCGCAGCGTACGAGGACCACGCTGGCGAGCTGTTCCGGTTTGCGCACCGCTCTCTCGGCGACGCGGGCGGCGCCGAGGAGGCCGTGCAGGAGACGTTCCTGCGCGCCTGGCGGGCGGCGCACAGCTTCCAACCCGACACCGCGTCGCTGCGCACCTGGTTGTTCTCGATCTGCCGCAACATCGTCATCGACATCAGCCGTGCGCGGGCCAGCCGGCCGCCGCTGGCCGACACCGAACCGATCGATACCCCCAGTGCCGCGCAACCTCTGGAAGAACTGGTGGTGGGTCTGCAGGTGGAGGAGGCCCTGCGCCGGTTGTCCGAGCAGCATCGTCAGGTTCTCGTCGAGGTGCACCTGCGCGACCGGCCGGCCGCCGATGTCGCCGCTCAGCTCGGGATCCCCGAGGGCACCGTCCGCAGTCGCGTCTACTACGGTCTCCAAGCTCTCAAACTCGTACTGGAAGAAATGGGGTGGCACGGTGAGTACTGATCAGTGCCGGCAGATGCGAACCCACCTCGGTATGCACGCCCTTGGCCGGCTCGAACCGGCCGCGACCGTGGCGCTGCAGGCGCACCTCGACGGCTGCCCGGACTGCCGGTCCGAACTGCGCGAACTGCGCGGCGTCGCCCAGGTCCTTCGCCAGGCCGACCCCGAGCGGGTCGACGATCAGCCTGCCGGTCCGCCCCCGGCGCTGCGCACCGCGGTGTTCACCGCAGTCGAACAGGAACGACGCCGGAAGCGCTCGGTTAGGACTGCGCAGCGCGTCGCCGCGGCGGCGGCGGTGCTGATCGTCGCGCTGGGGGGAGTCTTCATCGTCACGTCGCAGCTGGCCACGAACTCCCCGCAGGGCGCGAACTCTCAGCCGGTCGCCTTCGCCGAACAGCCCGCCGGTGTGCACGCTTCGGCCAGCGTGGAGAACCGCAACTGGGGCACCAGCATCGCCCTCGATGTCACCGGCCTGCCGCAGGGCCAGCGGTATGCCGTGTGGCTCGAACGCCCGGACGGCAGCAGAATGCCCGCCGGTAGTTTCGTCGCGGGCGGCGAGAAGAAGATGTCCATGCAGATGGCGGTCGGACTACCGATGCACGAGGCCATGGCCCTGGGCATCAGCACTCCCACTGACCCGAGCCCCCTCCTCCTGGCACCGCTCCACTCCTGACGTACTCGGGACCCAGATCGGGCGGGCCTCGAGGGTGTTTGCGTAGGTGGGAAATGTGGCACGACGTGGGGGCGATGTGCCGCAGATCAGCCGGTTGGCGAAAAGGTCCCCATTCGCCCGCCTGTCGACGCCGACCGTGGGCGCCAGCTGAAGGCGTCACCGTGATGAGGACTTTCGCCCCGATCGTGGCGTCGGGATCCGGGTCTTCGAACCACATGGCAGTCAACGGTCGTGGTCGCCGCAGACAAGTTCTGGGGCTGTGATTCCGCAAGGCGGACGTACCCGACTCGCACCTGGCGCGACTTGCGTCACCGGTGTGCGTCCGCGCTGATCTACCAGGGCACCGATGCGAAGACCGGTCCAGAAGCGCCTAGGTCACGCGACCGCATCTATCACGGGGGAGGTGTACGTGGATCGTTTCGGGGGGCATGAGTCTAGAACTCGCGAGACTGTGGACGCTATGCTCTCCCGTAACAACAGCACCAGCAGTAACACCGGGAGCGCTACCGCGTAGGTTGATCGGCTGGCGGCGCTCACTGGACCATCACGGGACTAGGGAGCTGCTTTGTCTATCTACCAGGCATTTTGCGTGAAGCCAGGCATCATCAGGACCGGTATCTGCGGCGTCGTCACGGCCGCCGTGGTGGTGACGCTGTCCGGGCTGGCTCCGGCCGCGCTCGCCGATCCGGCATCTCCGGAAATGGCCACGAAACTCGCAGGCAAGACAATATTCGTGGACCCAGGTCATCAGGGTCCCAATCACGCCGAAAACCTGGCGAGGCAGGTGAGCAACGGGCGCGGTGGCACCAAGGACTGTCAGACCACCGGCATGATCACGGTGAACGGAGTGCAGGAGCACACCATCACCTGGAAGGTGGCCGAACTGGTTCGGACCACCCTGGAAGATCTGGGCGCGAAGGTGGTGCTCAGCCGTCCGGATGACTCCGGCTGGGGCGGCTGCGTCGATGAACGGGCACACGCCGCCAATGCCTCCGGCGCCGACGTCGCGGTGAGCATCCACGCCGATAGCGCACCTGCGCAGTACCGCGGATTCCACCTGATCGTGCCGCAGCTGCCGATTCCGGATCCGAAGATCGATCAGATCCAGTCCGGCCCCGGTCTGGCGGCGACGAAGGCGGTGCGCGACGCCTATCTGCAGGCCGGTTTTCCGGCGGCCAACTACGCAGGCGCCCAGGACGGTCTGCAGACCCGCAACGATGTGGCCGGTCCGGCACTGACCGCCGTGCCCGATGTGTTCGTCGAGATGGGCAATGGGGCCAATCCCGAGGACGCCGCGCTACTGGAGAGTCCGGAGGGGCAGGTCAAGCATGCCCTGGCGATCGCGACCGGTCTGATCGGGTTCCTGCTCGGCGCCCCGCAGCAGACGCCGACGCCCCCGGTATCGGGCGGAGTGCCTGCGCATACCGGTTCGACGTCCGACCAGCCCGCCGCGGTTCCGGCATCCAGTGTGCCGCTGGCCAATGCGGTGCCCCCGGTGCCCCCCGCCGGGATGGCGCCGCGGCCCGCTGCCGCCCCCGAGCCCACGGCGACGCCGCAACTCGTGCCAACGACCGACACTGTCCCGCAACCGCCGACCGCGCCCGCATCGCTGAATCCGCCACCCGGTTACGCACCGGCGCCGGGCTACACACCGCTACCCGATTCGCCGGATACGCAGCAAACGCCCGGTTCGTCGCAGTCCCCTGGCGCTCCGCAGACCGGTTTGCTGCCGCCGGGTTTTGCGCTCTCGCCCAACACCCCGCAGTCGCCGGGTACGGCACAGTCACCCGGTTCGCAACTGTCGCCGAATCAGACCACGCCGAATGCGACCAGCGTGCTGCCCACCCTCGTCAACACCATCATGCAAATGCTGATGCCATTGGCCATGTCACTCGGCATGGACAACACTGTGGTCACCTCGGAGCTGATCAACCTGGCCTACGCCCTGGCCAGCGCCCTGCTCGGTCCGACGAAGTAACGCGGCCGACCGGCTGTGGACACTATCCGCAGCCGGGCGGCTGTGGACATTGCCGCCGGTCGTCCGCTTCCGTACCCACCACGGAGCGAGTATCGCGAGCGACCGTTCGCGGCCCGTCTCGCGTCCGAGTCGTCGAAGCGCATACACCGCAGGCACTTGCATCAACCACTGGGCTGCGCACCTCCGGCGCCG
Source organism: Nocardia sp. NPDC004278 (assembly GCF_053602975.1). Classification (NCBI taxonomy): domain Bacteria; kingdom Bacillati; phylum Actinomycetota; class Actinomycetes; order Mycobacteriales; family Nocardiaceae; genus Nocardia; species Nocardia sp. NPDC004278. The sequence continues at coordinate 149 of NZ_JBSGEQ010000051.1, read as the reverse complement.
AACTTCCCTGCCCCAGGCAACCCGCCACGGAGTGAGTCTTACGAGCGACCGTTTGCGGCCCGTCTCGCGTCCGAGTCGTCGAAGCGCATACACCGCAGGCACTTGCATCAACCACTGGGCTGCGCACCTCCGGCGCCGAACTTCCCTGC
>NZ_JBSGEQ010000050.1:0-50331 GCF_053602975.1 Nocardia sp. NPDC004278 | reverse complement strand
CACGCGAGCTCTCGCTCCATTCGAGATGCGGCAAGGGTTCCCGGAGCGAGATATGTGGGACACGTGGCGGATTCGGGATGGCGGAGAAGGAGCCGGGTTCTACGTCCGACCGGGTCATGAGGACGATCCTCGGCTGATTCACGACGGCCCCAACCAATTCGGCATCGTGCTGCCCCCCAAGCGAGGCGAGTGCGCGGGCGGCCCGAAGTCCTTGCTGAATGTCGCGGTGCACAACCTGTCATGGCCTGATGTACTCACCCTGGACGGTTGGTGGGTCGAGTCGAGCGGCCTTTGCCGACATAAGGATTGGGGCGAGACCACGTCCCGTGAGGACCAACGCGACTGCCCGATACTACCGGGCGGCATCGAAAACTACCTGGAGACACTGCCCGACGACACAGTGCTTGTTCGGGTCTGTTGCCACGGCTAGCAACACCCTCTCTTGCCGCCTATCGAGCGAGCCCGGCGGCCGTCAGGCTGCCGTGGCTGGGCTCTTTGCTGAACAACACCTGTAGTGATCTGCCAGATTCGCCGTGAAGGCCACTGAGCTGCGAATACTCTCCCCGAAATGCATTCCGCTGGCCGGAGGATCCCCAGAGAAGTGACGTTGCGCCAATGGGTGCCGTCAGGCCGCCCGATCCAAATGAATTGCAAACCCGACAAACCCGCCGCTAAACAGTTCATGCGGCCGAATATGAACGGTCGGCCACATTTTATCCACTCCGGCACCGTTTTCGACGACAATAGGATCGTTGCGAGTCGATTCCATGGCGTGTGCTCCGGTGGAGCCGTAAGGTTGCTCCAGAAGACCTATATCTGTTGGCCGTGTGTTCTGTCTGCTGCTACTCACTAGGGAGAACTGCGATGGATTATGATGATGCGCTTGGCTCGGTATGGTATGAGACCGAAGTGGACGGCTGGCAGGGCAAATGGACCCGCATAGCCGGTACAAACGAGTTCAACGCCGAATTCACCCATCCGTCGGGACAGCACATTGGAGGCCGACTGAGTATTAGAGTGGACGGCCGCACAGTTCGTATCCATCGGGAGAACCCTGGAACATGGGGGACTTGCGAGTATCTGGGGACTCTGTCGCCCGATCTCAAGACGGTCAGCGGCAATTACCACTGCACTGACCAAAACAACCAGCCGACCCCGACCTATGCCTGGAGTGCTCGTATCGAGTAGTGCCCTGCACCGTCGAGCGTGATGGTTGACGGAGAGATCCGCCGACGGGACAGCTGACGATCATCGCGTCATTCACCGTCAGGAGCGTTCGCTCCAAGGAATCCGGCGGTAAAGCACGAGTTGATGAATCGACCGAAGAGTGGAGGACGTCATGGCCATGCTGGAAATGCAACGCCGCAGACCTGCGGCACTCCGCACCCCAATACGAGGCAATACGACCATGGGTGTGTGCGGAACGAACTGCCCGGAGTGCGGATTACCGTGCCTAGCCATGGTGGCGCACCCACAAGGCCAGCACGCCTGCGCCAACGGACACTCCTGGTAGTACCAACGGTGTGAGAACGAGGCATCTCTGCACCGTCGTCGATTCGGGAGCGTCGGCGCTCAAGCGGGAGACCGCGCGTTGGCTGGGTCAGCTGTTCGGGCTGACCCAGCACAAGGGGCCTTCGTCTCCGGTGCCACCATGTCGAATTTCGTCGGATTGGCAACGACCCGTAGGTGGTTGGGCGAGCGCATGGGGATTTCAGCGGCGCAGGCCGGTGTCGGCGCGCTCGGGCCGACATACGTTTCCCGCGGCCCATCACCGCGGCGAACGCCTCACCACCAGCAGTCTCCCCTCGCACCAATCCGCCTCAACGTCGTCTGCTTCACCCTCACGCCCCACCACCGAACGCGTGCAAGCACTCACCCGCGCCATCACGGAAAGCGGCGAAACCTTCCTCACCCCAACCATTTACGACGGAAAACCCACATTACGCGCCGCCTTCAGCAACTAGCGCACCACCGACTGGTCCTCAACGCCTGGTCGGATATCGCGTCGCCTAGTTTTTCCTCGAGACCGGACCTGCGCAGTTCGTGGGCCAGCCGCGCGAGGAATGTGCTCTTACCGGTGGAATGTGTGCCGACCACCGCCACGGTGACCGGCCGCTCGATAGCGCTCACCGCAACCGCCTTTCGGTTCCGGTGTCGGCAGAAACTCCGGCAGGCCCGCCGCCTCGGCCACCGCGGGCCAGTCCAAGCCGCCGTCCTAGATCAGCGCGCACAACAATTGCCAGGCCGCCCATGTGTCGTACCCGGCGCGGTGGTAGCCCTGTCCGTCGCGTCGGTGTCGAACTGCCCCCGCTCGATGCCAGCACATAGGACTCCAAGGCGGCGTTGCGGATTCGCGGCTCGAGCGCTTCAAGGAGTGCCTTGCGCCTGACGCCCTCTGAGTAGGGTTCCGGCAGGCCGTGAGCGTGGTCAGCGGTGTTGCCGATGAAAGAAGAGTGAGACCATTTGCTCGAACGGCGTCAGCACTCGTACTCATGGCAGGTCATTTCGCGGATTCCTCTCGCCGGAATGAGCCGCGCATCCGCTGATACGTCCGCCTGATTCGCTCAGTAGCCCGTGATCGCCCGGCGCGGCGCGGCGGCTCGACGATGGTCAGACCGCGGCGCGAGCGCGGTGATCGGCCCGCCGAACCGACTGGTGCCAGTGCCTGTCCTGCAGTCCTGCTGGACCTCGGCGTCAATTCAGGTAGCGGATTCAGCCGATCGATCCGACTGGAACTACCGACCCCTATCGCCCCCTATCGGCAGTCATGTGCAACGGCTACAACTCGCGTGCAGCATCGTCCGGCGGGACTCGGCACGCATATCCTGATCTGCGTGATCGACCGATGGCCAACGGCGGCCAAGACTTTCGCATACATCGGGCAACCCGGCAGCGGCGGCCGACGGCCGAAATTCGGCCGTGCGATCGGTGGCAGGGTGATCGGGCATGAAGACGATCCTGATTACCGGAGCCACCTCGGGCATCGGTCTCGAGGCCGCGCAACAGCTTGCGGCAGGGGGCGATCGGCTGGTGTTGGTCGGCCGGAATCCGCAGAAGCTCGCTGACAGTGCGGAATTGGTGCGGGCCGCGGGGGCAGGGGCGGTCGACACCTTGGAATGCGATATCGCATCGCAGTCGTCGGTGCGCCAGCTCGCCAAGGCCATCGAGGCCGCCTACGACCGGATCGATGTGCTGGCCAATAATGCGGGCGGCTATCACCAGACGCGCAACGAAACCGCGGACGGTATCGAGGCGACCCTCGCAACCAACCATCTCGGCGGCTTTCTGCTCACCGAACTGCTCACCGATCTGCTGATCCGCAGCGCTCCGGCGCGCATTCTGTTCACCTCGTCGGTAATGCATTACGGCGCAACGCTCGACTTCGACGATCTCGGATTCCGCACGGGCTATTCGGGCGAAAAGGCCTACAGCCGATCCAAACTGGCCAATGTTCTCTATACCCGTGCGCTGGCACGCCGTTTCGACGGCACCGGGGTGACGGTTAATGCCTTTCACCCCGGTGCGGTGTCGACCGGCATCTGGAATTCACTACCGTGGTTCGGACAACCGGTGGTCTCACTCGCCAAACGCATGTTCTTCATCTCCGCGGCAGAGGGTGCCGCTGCGCTCACCTACCTGGCGACGGATCCGAGTGTCGCCGAGGTCACCGGAGCCTATTTCCGCAAGACCCGCGAGCGCGAACCGTCGCGCCTGGCCCGCGACGACCGGATCGGGCAGCGATTGTGCGCGGTGAGCGCGTCTTTGGTCGGGCTGCCCGGGTAGCAACCACGCAATCTACGACAGCGCCGTCGAACTCCTGGCAACACAAGGAAATACCCGCGACACAGAAAGCAGGGGTAATGCTGCGCACGCGTTTCGAGTCCATCGGCTCGTACACACCATCCACCGTCCGCTCCACCGAGGAGATCATCTCCGGACTGACCGTCCCCAGATCCCTTGACCTGGAACGGATTACCGGCATCAAGAATCGGCGGGTCTACGATTCCAGCGACGAGGGCTACGAATCCTCCTTCGATCTGGCCCTGCGCGCCATCGAAGACTGCCTGGCGCATTCCGATTACACGGCCGCGGATATCGACGTCGTCATCTCGGCCTCCATTACCCGTACCCGTGGCAAGGAAATCTTCTGCTACGCACCGTCATTCGCGGTCATGCTCGGCAAGGAGATCGGCACGGCCAATGCTCGCCATTTCGATGTCTCGAATGCCTGCGCGGGCATGATGACCGGCGTGCTGGTGCTGGATCGGATGATCAAGGCCGGTGTGGTGCGCAACGGGCTGGTGGTCAGCGGCGAACAGATCACCCCGATCGCCGAGACCGCGGCCCGCGAGATAAGCAAGCCCTACGATCCGCAATTCGCGGCGCTGACCGTCGGCGATGCCGCGGTCGCGGTGGTACTCGACGATCGCGGCGACGATGACGACGAGATCCACTACGTCGAGCTGATGACCTCCGCCGACGGCGCCGAACACTGCATCGGCATGCCGAGCGACCGATCCTCGGGAATCGCGCTCTACACCGATAACCGCGCCATGCAGAACGAGGGCCGCTACCTCCAGGGCATCAGCCGCATCGCCACTTTCCTGGAGGAGACCGGACGCAACTGGGCGGGCGAGAAATACGACTACTGGATCCACCACCAATTCAGCGCACCCGCCATCGAATACATCGCGCACCTGACCGAACGGCACTTCGGCACCCCCATGCCGCAATCGCTCAATGTGCTGCACGAATTCGGCAATACCGCGTCGACCTCGCATTTCGTCGTCCTACATGAATATCTCGCGCAACAGAAGATTCCCAAGGGGTCCAAGGTGCTGATGATTCCGGAGGCCTCCGGCATCGTCTCCGGACATCTCGCCGCGACCATCTCCCGTCTGGAGGCCTGAACCATGCCGACCACCATTCTCGCGGCCGCCATCAATGCCGATCTCGACACCGGCAGCTACTTCGAACTCGCGGCCCGCGCGGCCACCGCCTGCCTGGAACAGGCGGGCATCGGTGCCGACCAGGTCGGACTGCTGATCAACGCCGGGGTCTTCCGTGATCAGAACATCTCCGAACCCGCGGTATCGGCGCTCATCCAGAAGCGCGTCGGCATCGGCCTCGAATACGCCCCCGGTCGAGTGCCCGCCTTCTCCTTCGATCTGATGAACGGCGCGAGCGGACTGCTGCACGCGATCGCCACCGCTGACTGCTTCCTGACCACCGGCGAAGTCGAGTACGCGCTGCTCGTGGCCGGGGATACCCACCCGTCGACCGAACGTCATGTCGACGGATTCCCCTACAGCACCAGCGGTGCCGCGATTCTGCTCGGAAGCTCCGGCCCCGCAGGCGGATTCGGCGCGCTGCACGGCACCGACACCGCAGGCCCGGCCGCACCGACCGCTTGGGTGGCGATGAGCGAGGCGGGTGCGAGCGGTCGACGGGCCATGAGCACCCAGCGCGGTAATGATGACCCGGTCGAGTTGGCCGCCATCGTCGTGCGCGATTGCCTCACGGCCGAAGGGCTCGATGCCGCCGATATCGCCGCGGGGCGCACCATTCTGCTCGCACCCACCTGGACCCTCGCCTTCCGTACTCGGCTGGCCGACGCACTCGGCTTCACACCGAAGTCGATCGTCGGAGTCGATCCTTCCGTGGACAATCCGTATTCCGCGGCTCCGGTGCACGCGTATCTGTGCGCGCGCAATAGGGGCGTACTCGCCGGGGCACGCACGGTGCTGTTCGTGGCCGCCGACGACACCTCGGCCGCCTGCCTCGCCTACCACCAGCACGCTCTGACACTCGTCGGGAGTTGATGACACGAAAAGCATTGAAACAACTCATATTACGAAGCAATAACCCGTTGTAGTGACAGGATCGGACCGGCGAATTACCCTGGCTTCACCGGCTGGATCTTCGGGCGCGTCGCCGCGCCCTTCCCGCTGCGACGATGCCGCATCCTCAGCGCACCCGAGCTGCTCGTTTTCGATGGCGCTCTCCCACAGTCGGGCACACCACCTCGACGAAGGGCTCCGAGTATGCGTCAGCCTGTCCTACCGCACCGCGCACCCCTGGTGCAGCGCGAGCCTCTTTCCCATCGTGAGCACTGGGCCGATTTCGCCAAATCCCGGGTCGGTCAGGCCATGGCCGTGCTCGGGACCGCGAGCACGGTCGGCTTGGTCGCCGAACTGCTCGATGCCGATGCGGACGCGGTTGCGGCGGTGCTCCAGCAGCTCACCGACACCACGGGGGCGCGCTTCGAGCATCCAGGGTTCGGCGAGCGGATCCTGCGCAGCACCCCCGGGGAGGTCCGGCAGAAGTTGCACAGCCGGGCCGCGCAACTTCTGCACCACCGTGGTTTTCCGGCGTGCACCATTGCCGACCACCTGGTCGAGGCCGGTGCCGCCGGATACCCGTGGGCGGTCGAGGTACTGCTGGGCGCCGCCGAGGACGCGATGATCAATGATCAGATCGATCTGGCCGTCGATCGGCTGGAATTGGCCTATCGCGCCTCCCGCGACGCGGGCGAGCGTGCCTCGATCGCGATTCGGCTCGTCTGTCTCGAATGGCGGATCAACCCATCGACCCGCTCGCGCCAGTTCACCCGGTTGAAGGCGGCGCTGCGCGCGGGCCGGGTGCCACACCGCGAATTGCCCGCCGCCATCATGTATTTGCTCTGGCACGGGCAGGCGCAGCAGGCCGATCACGCACTCGGCCAGCTGCACAGCGACAATCCCGACGAGGCGGCCCCCGAGATCGACTTCCTGCGCGCCTGGCTGCGGTACTCCTATCCCCCACATGTGCCACGCCATCCGCGATTGTTCGCGGCTCCCGCGCGGCCGCCGCGGATGCGCACCGATCAGCACTCGCCGCATCGGCACGGCGCCGATCTGCTGTCCGGCCTGTTCACCCATCCAGTCGCCGAAATCGCCACGCTCGCACAGCGTTTGCTCACCAGCCACCGCCTCACCTCGACCACCATCGAGACCCTGGTCGCTGCGGTGCACTGCCTCATCTACAGCAATCGGCTCGACACCGCGGCGGCCTGGTGCGGATCACTGCTGGCCGAGGCCGAAGCCCGCCGCGCACCGACCTGGCAATCGATCTTCGCTGGCCTGCGCGCGGAAACCATGTTGCGCAAGGGCAATATTCGCGACGCGACCGCCGATGCTGCGCTCGCCCTCAATTACGTACCGGCCGAACACCTCGGCCTCTGGATCGGCACGCCGATCGCCGCGATGGTGCATGCGCTGACCGCATCCGGCCGCCATACCGAGGCCGCGGCACAGCTTAAAAGACCCTTGCCACGAACCATTTTCGACGCACGCTTCGGCCTGCCGTATCTGCACGCACAAGGCCATCATCACCTCGCCGTCGGACGGCCCGACGAGGCGCTGCGCAGTTTCCGCCGCTGCGGCTATCTCATGGACCGATGGAATATGGACTTCCCATGGCTGGTGCCGTGGCGCAATGACATTGCCGCCGCCCATCTCGCACTCGGCGAGCATCGTCAGGCGCGCGAGTTCGCGACCAGACATCTGGAGCTGCTCGGCGCCGCCGATCGGCACCGCTCCGGTGGTGTCTCGCTGCGGCTGCTCGCCGCCACCGCCGATCGCCATCAGGGCTTCCGATTACTTCGCGAGTCCGCCGCCATCGCCCGTACCGGCGGGGACGACCTCGAATTGGCCACGGTCCTCGGCGAACTCGGCCGGGCGCATCGCGCCGTCGGCGATCACGACCGATCCCGCGCGCTGCTGCGCGATGCCGCGCGCATTGCCGAAGCCTGCGGCGCCGAGGTGCTGCTGCGCGATCTGCTCGACGGCAAACCGCAAACGGCCACGCAACCGACCCAACCCATGCCCGCACTCGCCCCGATCCCGGGTGGGCTCGCGACCCTGAGCCCTGCCGAGCGCCGCGTCGCGGAGCTGGCCGCCCGCGGCAAGGCCAATCGCCAGATCGCCGCCAAACTCGCCATCACGACCAGCACCGTCGAACAACACCTCACCCGTGTCTACCGAAAACTCGGTGTCGCCCGACGCGGCGAGCTGTCCTTCGTCCTCCCGACCGGCCGCGCCGGATCGACCGACAACGTAGTTTCAGACACTGGCTAGCATTCCTATTCACAGCATCTAGGCCAGCGCATATGAGGATCTAGGCGCGGTTCACCGATTGATTGGCAATCTGCGAGCTACATTCATTTCGCTCATCCGAGTTCTGGACATACGCTGGACGAAGGGAGTGAGTGGGTCGCCATGGTAACCAACCAAGGATCGCCGACCAGTGGCGAAGCATTGGTCGAACTGGATGTCTTCCCGCCGGAACAACACCACCGCTGGACGGTACTGCTGCGGCTGCTGTTGGCCATACCGCAGCTGATCGCGTTGTGGGTGCTGAGCATCGCCGCATTCGTGGTGGTGGTCTGCGGATGGTTCGGTGCGTTGGCGCTCGGCCGGTTGCCGGACTGGTGCGGAGAGTTCCTGCGCGGGTATTTCGGCTACACCGTGCGGGTGTACGGCTACCTGATGCTGCTGGTCGACGACTATCCGCCCTTCGCATGGACCGCACCGGATTATCCGGTCCGCCTGCTCTTCCCGGCACCGACGCCGTTGAACCGAGCGGCGGTGTTCTTCCGGATCATCCTCGCCGTGCCGATTCTGGTGCTGTCGAACTGGTTCAGCACCGGCTGGGTCATCGTCTCGTTCATTCTGTGGCTGATCGTCCTGATCACCGGGCGGATGCCCGCTGCGGTCTTCGAGGCCACCTCGGCGGTGCTGCGCATCGAAATGCGGGTGTCGACCTATGTGTATCTGCTGACGCCCGCCTATCTGAAGGGCATATTCGGCGATAAGGCCGCGGCTCCGGCTGCCATACCCCCCGGTGCGCCACTGACCGAACCGACACCGCCGATGACCCAACCGGCACCGCCATCCCGGACCCGCCCGCTGCTGGTATCCGGCGGTGGCCGCACCTTGCTGATCGTCATGCTCATCCTCGGCATCTTCGGCAGCGGCTTCCAGACCAGGACGAACTGGGGCAACGAGGACAATGACACCGATTCGATCTCCAGCTCACAGCTCGCCGCCCAGGTCGCCATCGACTTCATCGACTACACCGGGCATGCGCCCAAGCACGTGAGCTGTCCCAATGCCGTGGACGCCGAGATCGGCGCGACCGAGGTCTGCGCGATCACCGATGACGGCGACCAGTACCGGGCCCGGGTCACCGTCGACGCGATCACCGACGGGGCCGCGCACTTCCGCACCGATATCGAGCAGCTGCACTGAAAAGCTGAGCCTGCCTGCGCGCCCGGGCCCGGCGCTTGCCCTCGTGCATGGCCTGGACCCGGGCCACCGGAATGGAGTGGCGCTCGGCGCAGCCAGCCGGGCCGGACTCGCAGCGAGTCTGTGATCACGTAGTAACCACGGCCGGCCGCCGGGGACCTGGTCCGGCTCGTCGGTGATCCGAAGGCTCGAATACTCGGGCCGCCCGATCCGGCTACTACCAGGCAACCCGCGCCGTGTACCCGACGCAAAGGCCCCGGTCAGCACCCACGATGCGACGTCCAATCGACAACGACGGTCGGGGGATCCCGTCGCGGGTGCGCTGGTCGGCGGTCAGCCCGATCTGGTCAACCAGGTGTCGAGCTTCAGATCGTAGTCGGGGGCAGCGCGCAGGCTCCGCCCCGTTGTCCGGGTCAGCCACCCGAGCTCGAGGAATCGGTCGGTGAGCGCCGCGGGCAGTGCCCCGGCCAGATGGGGTCGCCGCTGCGTCCAGTCCACGCAGATCCGCGCGAACACCCGCCGAGTGCTGTTCAATGCCCGCAGATCAATTCCCAACGTGCCAACCAGCCGCCGCCCGACCGGCGTGAGCTGGTGGTCTCGGTCATCGACCAACCGCAGGGCGTCAGCGGCCACCAAACGGTCGCGTAGCTCGACTCCGCGCCGACCGGCGAGATGGTCGTAGCAGGTTCTGGCCTCGGTGAGAGTCTTGGCAGCACGATCGGTGCGCAGCGAACGTACCGGTGTCGCCGGGGCCAACTGTGCCAGGGCTTCGATTACGGCGGCGACCTGCGGTCCGGCCAGCTCATGGTAACGGTGCCTGCCCTGCGTGCGCACCACCACCAGACCCCCCTCGACCAACCGTCGCAAATGAGCGGTCGCAGTCGCCGGCTGCACTCCGGCACGGCGAGCAAGCTCACCCGCCGGCAGTGCATGCCCCTCGGCCAGCGCGGCGAGAATGGCGACTCGGGTCTGATCGCCGATCAGCGCTGCCACCGGCGCGAGATCGCGATCGAGCATCCGCTGTTCGTCCGGTTCACTCGTCACGCCGCCACCGTGCCACAACCACGATTAGTTCCCGACCAAAATGTTGCCGACCTACCGTCGCACCGTCACAATCACCACCACAGAAGGGGCCGGATGGCCATGACCGAGTCGACGACGACCGACGAGCAGATCGAGCACATAGTCACCGCCTGGGATGAGGCGCTGGGCGCCAAGGACCTCGATGCCGCAATGGCGCTTTATCAGCCCGACGCGACGCTGGAAAGTCCATTGGTCCGCCATCTTCTGGGCACCGAGGAGGGGGTGGTTCGCGGCCGAGACAACCTGCGGCAATTCGTAGACAAGGTGTTCGCTCACCAACCCGCTGAACGACGCCGGTACCGCGTCGGCTTCCTGACCGACGGAGGCCGACTCACCTGGGAGTACCCCCGCGAGTCCCCGGACGGTGACCAAATGGACATCGTTGAGGTGATGGAGATCCAGGACGGACTCATCGCCCACCACCGCGTCTACTGGGGCTGGATGAGCGTCGGAATGCTCACCCAGGGACGACACTCGAAGTAGTCGGACATGAGCGGCGAGGTCGTGGGTGCCGAAGGCGAAATTCTGTGGCGCCCACGACCAGCATCCAACGCACCGGCGAGGCACGCACCACCGGACTCGTCCTCCACCTCGCTCCCCTGGACGCCACGAATGCCCGCTGACCCGACCACACCTCCCCAACAGCGGGTGGTCGCAGACACCTTCGCCGAAAGCGGCTGAAACTGTGGCGCCGTGACCCGCTGTGCCGCAATGGGTTCCATGGATCGGATGACGACGTTCAACGTGGAGTTCAGCTCCGCTACGCACCCGATGGCGATGGAACGACCGGGTCGTCGCTGAGCGTCACGATGGCCAGCGCGGCATCCCGGATGCCGAACATGCGGGCGGCAGCGTCGTCGACGTCGCGACCGGCGGAGGAAACGCGGGGCTAATCGCAGGTTGGCGAAGGCGGAGAGGCCGACGGCGGCGCACGACCGTCAACGCCACTAGGCCCGGATCGCAGAACGAATCACGCTGCTGGACAACGCCGGTGGGAAATCATGGAGCTGATGCTTGCGTGTCGATTGAACATGTGTTTAACATATTGAACATGCGTTTAACGGAGCAGCCGTACCGGAAGGATCCGCCCGCGGATCTGAGCACTCGGGCCCGTATCCGGGATGCCGCGATCGTCGTATTCGGCGAGGAGGGGTTCGGGGTCGGTGTTCGAGCGATCGCGAAGGCGGCGGGTGTGTCACCCGGGTTGGTGAATCATCACTTCGGGTCCAAGGATGGCCTTCGAGCGGTGTGCGACGAGCATGTTCGTTCGCTCATCCGGACAGCGAAGACAGAGTACGTGCAGGATCCTTCGCCGAATGCAACGCTGCGAGCGCTCACGGAGATCGAGGAGTACGCGCCGCTCATTGCCTACCTGATGCGGACCTTTCAGGCGGGCGGTGCCCTGCTGGTGACGTGGTTCGAGCAGATGGCGACCGACGTCGAGGCGTATCTGGCGGTCGGCATCGAGGCTGGGACCTTGCGCTCACCAACGGATCTCAAGGCGACGGCCCGCTATCTGGCGACCCAGAACGGCGGTGGGTTCTTCTTCTTCCTGCAGCTGTACGCGGCTAGGCACGACGGGGAGCTCGATTATCGAAAGGCGCTACGCGAGTACGCCGAGCAGATGATGCTGCCAGCGATCGAGATGAGCACGCACGGTCTGTTCACCGATTCGACGGTGCTCGATGCCCTGCTCGCCGAACGGTGATCCCAAATTCTCATAGGCAAATATTGATCCTCAATCTCTCAAGGAGATTCGATGTCATCGGCAATTGTCGTCCGCGACCTGCGCAAGCATTTCGGACAGGTACACGCTCTCGACGGTCTCGACCTCGAGGTCGTCGAGGGGGAAGTGCACGGCTTCCTTGGTCCCAACGGGGCGGGCAAGTCGACCACCATCCGTATTCTGCTGGGTATTCTGGCCCGCACCTCGGGCGAGGTGCATGTGCTCGGCCGTGATCCATGGGCCGACGCGGTTGGTCTGCACAGCGAGATCGCTTATGTTCCGGGTGATGTCACGCTGTGGCCGTCGCTGTCCGGCGGTGAGACGATCGATCTGCTGGCCCGCATGCGCGGCGGCCTGGATTCCGATCGGCGCGCGGAGTTGATCGAGCGGTTCGAGCTGGATCCGCGAAAGAAGGCCCGCACCTATTCCAAGGGCAACCGGCAGAAGGTCGCCCTGGTGTCGGCGTTTTCCTCGAATGCGAATCTGCTGATGCTCGACGAGCCCACCTCGGGGCTGGATCCGTTGATGGAAAAGGTTTTCGGGGAATGTGTCCAGGAGGCCACTGATCGCGGGGTGACGGTGCTGCTGTCCAGCCATATCCTGTCCGAAGTCGAGGCGCTGTGTGACCGCGTCACCATCATTCGCGCCGGCGCGACCGTGGAGAGCGGCACGCTCGCGGCGATGCGGCATCTGAGCCGCACCTCGATCACGGCCGAAATGATCGGTGATCCGGGCGATCTCGGCCGGATCCCGGGAGTCGAGGACATCAGCGTCGACGACCACACGCTGCACTGCCAGGTCGACAGCGAACATCTGGGTGAGTTGATCCGGGTCCTCGGTGATGCCGGTGTGCGCAGCCTGGTCAGCCAGCCGCCGACGCTGGAAGAGCTTTTCCTGCGCCACTATTCGCTCGACGGGCACGGCGCTGGCAGTAATGATTCGGGCCGCCACTACGTGGAGGCATCGAAATGACAACCGCGACTGCCGCGCGCCCGCACTACGGATTTGCCGAATCCGCTCGCGGCGCCTCAAATTTCACCGGAACCCTGCAACTGCTGCGGCTGTATCTGCGCCGCGACCGCATCGTGCTGCCGCTGTGGGTGCTGCTGCTGTCGGCCCCACTGGGCAGCGTCTACGTCAAGAGTATCGAGAAGCTGATCAACACCCCGGCCGATCTGGCCGACTTCGCGAACTCGATCCTGTCCAGCCCGGCGCAGTTGGCCATGTACGGGCCGATCTACAACACCACGCTCGGTGCGGCGGGAGTGTGGAAGGCCGGGCCATTTCACGCGCTCATCGCGATCGCCACGATTCTCACCGTTATCCGCCACACTCGCGCCGAGGAGGAGACCGGACGAGGGGAACTGCTCGCCTCGACCCAGGTCGGGCGGTTCGCGAGCCTTACTGCCGCGCTGACGGTCGCGTGCGGAGGTGCGCTTGCCGCCGGGCTGATCGGTGCTGCCAGCATCAAGGGCGCCGGGGTGCCCGGCAGTGGTGCCCTCGCGTTCGGGCTCGCCGAGGCCGGCTCGGGCATCGTGTTCGCCGCCGTCGCTGCGGTGGCCGCGCAGCTCAGCGCCGGTGCCAGGACCGCGCGCGGAATCGCCTTCGCCGTACTCGCGGGAACGTATACGCTGCGCGCGATCGGTGACGCCCGCGCCGGTGACGGCCCCACAAATGTGCTCACCTGGCTGTCACCGCAGGGCTGGTCGCTGCAGGTGCGGCCGTTCGCCGGCGATCACTGGTGGATTCTGCTGCTGCACGCGGCGACCACGGCAGTGCTGATCGTCGCAGCCTATCTGCTGTTGTCGCGGCGCGATCTCGGGGCGGGGCTGATCGCCGAGCGGTCCGGTGCACCCGCGGCGGGTCCCGCGCTGGCTGGACCGCTCGGGCTGGCCTGGCGGATGCAGCGTGGCACGCTGGCGGCTTGGTGCGTAGGGCTGAGTTTGTACGCGCTGATGTTCGGCAGCGTGATCAATGGCATCGGAGACGAGCTGGGTTCCAATCAGACCATGCGCGACATCATCGCCCGGATGGGCGGCTCGCAGGTGCTCGAGGATTCGATGGTCACCATGGCGTACACCATGCTCGGCCTCGCGGCGGCCGCGTACTCGATTTCGGCTACGCTGCGCTTGTATTCGGAAGAAACCGCCGATCGCGCCGAGGCCGTGCTCACCGGCGCGATCGGCCGGATCCGCTGGGCCGCTTCACATCTGGTATTCGCGCTCGGGGGACCGGTAGTGCTGCTGTTGGTTTCGGGTTGCGTCGGTGGCCTCGCCTACGGCTTGGCGGCCCACGATGTCGGCGGCAAGCTCCCGCGAGTGCTCGGGGCGGCGATGGTGCAGCTTCCGGCTATCTGGCTGTTCGCCGCAGCGACCGTGCTGCTGTTCGGGCTGCTGCCCCGGTGGACACCAGTGGCGTGGGGCGTCTTCACCGGCGGGCTCGCCCTGTTCCTGCTCGGATCCATCTCCGGTATCCCGCAATGGGTGCTGGACCTCGACCCGTACAGCCACCTGCCGAAGCTGCCCGCGGCATCATTCACCGCCACCCCGGTGGTGATCCTCGTGGCGATCGCGGCAGCGGCTATCACGGTGGGGCTTGTCGGCTTCCGTCGCCGCGACCTGCGCTGAGTTGTATCCCCGGGTGTGCCCTTGGCGGGTTGGTCTCCAGGGGCACACTCCACCGGAGACAAATGCCATCCCGATCGGATGGTCAGCGATGTGGTCATATGCGATGGAAGTTTGCGGAGGCCGCAGCACGGTATGCGGCTTCGCCCTCGATCAGCACAAGGCGCACTTGGCGGATCGAGCAGCTGCACTGAAAAGCTAAGTCTGCCTGCGCGCCCGGGCCCGGCGCTTGCCCTCGTGCATGGCCTGGACCCGGGCCACCGGAATGGTGTGGCCCTCGGCGATGAGATCGGCGGGCAAGGCCTGTGGCGCGGGCATCGCCCGTGTCCACGGGTCGTGCTCGCCCAGGAGTTTCGGTGCGGTACGCACGGTGAAATCGCCCGGGCTGATCTCGGCGAGCTGGGCCCATTCGACGGGGAATGACACCGGTACCCCGGGACGCACGCGTGGGCTGTAGGCGGCGACAACGGTCGCCCCGCCCGCACGCGTCGAATCCAGGAAGACCTTGCCCGCGCGGTCCTCGCGGATGAATGCGGTGGTAGCCAGGGCCGGGTCGATGCGTTCGGCCCTGGCCGCGATCGCCCGGGTGGCAGCGGCGACATCCTCGATCGGGATGCCGGATTCGATCGGTACGAAGACATGCACACCCTTGGCGCCACTGGTTTTCACCGCGCCCGCGAGTCCGTCGTTCGCCAGCGCCTGCCTGATCAGTTCGGCGGCCTGCACGACCTGCTGGAACGGTCCACCCTCTGGCGGATCGAGATCGAGGATCAGATGCGTCGGCCCATGGGCGTGATCGGCGAGCAATAGCGTCGGGTGATATTCGACCGCGCGCTGATTGCCGAACCACAGCAGCGTGCGCACGTCATCGCAGAGTGCGTAGGTCACTTCGCGTTTGGAGGTCTCGGCCCACACCGTCACCCGCCGCACCCAGTCCGGGGTGTATTTCGGCAGGTTCTTCTGCATGAACGGTTCCTGCCCCGGCCGGATGCGCACCACCGAGAGCGGGCGGTCCCGCAGCTGCCGAACCAGCCGATCACCGGCGAATTCGAGATAGTCGATCAGATCGCGCTTCGTCGCCTGCGCACCGTCGAACAGCGGTGCGTCGAGATTGGTCAGCTCGACACCCGCACGGACCTCTGCTGCACGTCCACCCGCCACCCGGCCACCACCCCTCATCGAATCGCTGTGCGATGCGGCACTCATCGGCCAACCATGCCCCGCGGCCCGGTGCACGGTCAACCATCGGAGTCCGAGCTGTCCATAGCCTGTAGCGCGGCGCGAAAGTTCGGATGGGCTCGGACGGGGACGAACCGTTCGTCGTCGATCGAACGGAACGTGACCGGTGTTGTTGCCCTCACCCACAGCCACACCGCTACTGCCAGCCCGATCGGAACCGAGCCGGGAAAGAACGCCCACACCAGCGGGAGGACGACTGCCAGTGGCGGTTTCAGCCCAGCCCAGCCCAGCGCGATCGCGATCACGAACATCGCCAGGTTCACAACCATCGCCCCCAGGAGCACGGTGGCCGCACGGCGATACCGGCGTGCGCGACGTTCACAACGGTCACAGACCGGCCAGTCGCCCACGAGGATCGTCGAGACCGGCCCTAAGTGCGTCCTCGCCCAGCCCGCACGACCCTGCCGCACCTGCGCACGGCACGCAAATCCGCACCGGCACAACAGAATCCCGCTGATCGGTCGACCGTGCCCCGCGGCCCGGGGCACGGTCGACCATCGACGGCCAGCGCCGGGCACGGCGAGGTCGGGCCGAATCGCGCTCGGAACCCGCGTCAGGATTCGGCTGCGCGGTAGTAGCCGAAGACGACGAAGGCGAGCGCGCAGGCCGCCGCGGAGGTCAGCAGCGCCCAGCCGATGCCCGGCGTGACGAGCCCGCCCATGACGGCGACGCCGAGCGTCGCACCGACTTGGCGGACGGCGTTCAGCAGACCACCGACCGCACCGGCCGTACCCGGTGGAGCCGCGTTGACAATGGCCGTGACCAATGCCGGAAGGGCAAAGGCCACACCGAATCCCGACAACAGCAGGCCCGACGCCAGCACCGGATAGGCGAGGTTGGCGAAGACCGCGGCGGCCAGCACCGCACCGCCCGCCGCGAGCAGGCCGAGTCCGGCCAGGATCGGACGGCGCGCGCCGACCCGGGCGACGATCCTGCCCGCCAGCGGTGGGATGACCGCGAACGGAACGGTCAGCGGCAGGAATGCCAGCCCGGTCTGCAATGGGCTCAGGTGGCGCTGCTGTTGCAGCAGCAGCGGCAGGACGAACAGTGCGCCGGTCAGCGCGAAGTTGACCGCCGCACCCGCGAACAGCCCGGCCCGCACCCGGCCGGCGCGCAGCAGTTCCCGATTCAACACCGGTGCGGCACTGCGTCGTTCGAGTCTTATGAAGACAACCGTCGCGAGCGCGGTGCCACCGAGCGACCACGCGGCATGCCGCAACGACTGCGCACCCGCCGCGATCAGCGCGTCGGTGCACAGCGCGAGGGCGACGGCCGCGATCAGCTGCGCCAGCCAGTCGATCCGGCGCTCGCCACGGGCGCAGTGCACGGCCGAACCCGCGCTCAGCGCCAGCACGACCATCGCGATCGGCACATTGACAATGAAGATCGAACGCCAACCGGCCAGCCCGACCAGTGCGCCGCCCGCGATCGGCCCCGCCGCGACCGCCGCGCCGCTGATCGCCGCCCAGGTCGAGATCGCGCTGGCGCGTCGCGCCGGATCCGGGTACAGCTGGCTGATCATCGCCATCGAAGCAGGCACACACGCCGCCGCGGCAACTCCGAGCAGCACCCGCAGCGCGACCAGCAGCCACAGGTTCGGCACGAACGCACTCAGCAGCGATACCAAACCGAAAGCAGCTGTGCCACAGCGGAATACCCAATGCGCACCATAGCGATCGGCGACCGCGCCCGCGGACAGCAGCAGCGCGGCGAAGGCCACGGTATAGCCGGTGGTCGCCCATTGCAGTCCGGCGACCGAGGTGTGCAGCGACGCCGCCAGATCCGGTTCGGCGACCGAGAGCACCGTCATATCCAGCAACACCATGAAGTACCCGAGGGATATTCCGAGCAGGGCACGGGTCCGCCCGCTCGACGCGGCGGACGTGTGTGCCCGCGATTGCAGAATGCTCATCTGATACAACAGCTCCCGATCAGATCGACTCGAATGGTGACGCGATCGACTCTGGTCGGGCGGGCACGCCCACTCCACCGGCTGCGGCGCACGGGGCATTCGGAATATCCGAATGCCCCGGCGCTGTTGGCCAGCCCATGGAGTTACGTCAGCTGCGGACCTTCGAGGCCGTGGTGCGCCATCGCACCGTCACCGATGCGGCGGTGGCACTCGACCTCGCGCCGTCATCGGTGTCGCAACAGATCCGCACGCTGGAGTCCGCACTCGGGGTCACCCTTTTCGTCCGTGATCCCAAGGGCATGCGGCTGACCCCCGCGGGCCAGCGCCTGACCGGGTGGGCACGACGACTCCTCGACCTGGCCCAACAGGCCACCCGCGATGTGCGCGCAGAACGGCCGCTACTGCGGCTCGGTGCATTGGAAACCCTCGCGGGCACCTACGTGCCGCAGGTGTTGGCGCGGCTGGCCGAGCGACGGCCGGATCTGGAGGTCGAGGTGCGCTCGGATCGAGCCCGCGACGGACTGCTCGCCGATGTGGTCGGCGGCGAACTCGATGCGGCACTGCTTCTGGATTCCGGTGGTGCCGTCGGGGATCTCGGATTCCCGGCACCGGCGGAACCGCTGGCCTTCCTGGACTTGGACCCGGTGCCGCTGGCCCTGGTCGCGGCGCCCACCCATCCGCTGACGGGTAGGTCGGCCCTGACGCCGGCCGATCTGATCGATGAGCGGCTGCTGGTCAATGTGCCCGAATGCTCGTTCTGGATGGCCGGGGAGCGGATTCTCGGCTCGGGTCCGCAGCGGGTCAGGGCCGGCGCGGTTCCGGTCATGCGGGCCTGGGCCGAGCACGGACTCGGCATATCCCTGCTACCGGAATTCGCGGTCGCCGACGGTCTCGTACACGGCACGCTGGTCCGATTGGACTTTCCGGTACCCGATCTCAGTCTGCGGCTGGTGTGGCGGGCGGATCAGGAATCCCTGCCCGGAATGCGCGAGATCCTCTACGCCGCCGCCCGGCCATGATGACGGCGTTCCCGGCAAACCGGCCGCAATGTCCGTGCGAGTGGTTAGGCTGACGAGAAAGCCCTGGTCCCGACGGCATAGGTCGACCGAGAGGAGTCAGTGATGAGCGTGCGGCAGCCAGCCTGGACGGCCTCAGCCCTGACCGGTGATCTGTCCGGCATTGTCGGAAAACACCTGATCTACGCCTATGACAACGGCTGGAAATACGAGATCTACGTGCGCGATTGGCACACCATCGATTCGCGCTGCCTGATGGGACCGATGTTCGGGCGCTGGTCCAAGAATCAGACCGTCAAGCTGGTCCAGCTCAGCGACGATATGTACAAACTCGCCTGGGTGGAGGAGACCGGCAGCACCACCGTGATCATCATCTGGCTCGGGGATCGCCGCGTGCACACCACGATCTCGTATCCGCAGTGGATGCTCGACTACCCCGAGAGCACGCTCACCCGCTACGAGCACAATCTCGACGCGATCATCGCCGACCGCGACAAGGGACCGACCTATCCACTGACGCTGGTCTCCGCAACCGGGCGCATCACCTTCCTGGAATCCCGGGGCATCGACGACGACACGGTGATCAACTGTCCACCGCACAAACTGCCGCCGGGATACGCGGTGCAATCCAACTGACCGTCAGGCGTCGAGGCAGACCGGGAGGGCGGCCAGGTCGGATCGGCACGGTCGACGCCCATCAACTCGCTGACGACCCGCATCGGCGGCGGATAGGCGAACTCCGTCTTCAGATCGATCCGGGCGGCCGTTCGCCTAGCGCCGTAGACGCTGAGCGATCGCGGTCCGCAGTACCGACAGCGTGCCCCGGACCATCAGGCCCGCGGCGACCAACGGTGCGAACATCAGCCACGGCGAGCCGTGGTGGTAGTCGCAGTAGAACCGCAAAGCGCTGCGATGGTGGCTGCGGATCTTGCGGAACGGCGCCGATCGCATGCTGCCGCCCTCGCGATGGCGGATCTCGACGGCCGGATCCAGTACGACCCGCCATCCGGCGCGGTGCATATCCAGCGCCATCTTGGTTTCCTCGAAGTACAGGAAGTACCGAACGTCGAACCCGCCGACCGCATCGAAGGCCTCGCGGCGGAACAGCATGCAGCAGCCGGAGATCCAGTCGACATCGCTGACCGTGGTCACCGGATCGCCGAAATAAGCGCGGGTCGCGGGATTGCCGGGCCACACACCACCGAGCAGGGCGTGTGCGATCCCCACTGCGAGCGACGGGAACCGACGGCCACTCGGGTAGGGCGTTCCGTCCAGCCGGGCTATCCGCGGTCCGATCATGCCGATCGTCGCGTCGGTCCGAGCGGTCTCGACAAGTGCCGCTATCGAACCCGGTGCGAGGTGGGTATCAGGGTTCGCGACCAGGATCCATTCGGCATTCGTCACGGCCGCGCCCTGGTTGATCGCGGCAGCCAGGCCGACGTTCTTGCGGTTGCGGATCACCGTCCCGCCGAATTCGTCGACCAGATCGGCGCTGTTATCGGTCGAGGTGTTGTCGACGCCGACCACCTCGAGCGTCAGCGGCTCGACGGCCGCGGGTAGCGATTTCAAGAAGGGCGGCAGGTCCTCGCCGCTCTGGTAGGTGACGAGGACGAGACCGACAGTCTTCTCATCGCGAGCGGGCATGCCCGCGAACCTAGCAGGACCCGAGCCGCACTGTGGTGCCGATCCCGAGATGCTTCGAACAGTTGGTACCCCAATGCCTCACCGATGCCGTGCGACAGTTCCGCGCCGCCGTCGAAAGCCGACATCCGTCGGCAGGGCGGTATGGGCTGGGGAGCTGGCGTTGAACTGATTCGCCCGCGACCGGATGGGTACCGCCGCGATGAGGAGGAACACACATGACGCGTCCAGTGCCACCGAATCCGAGCCCGATCCCGCCGGCGCCGATCCCCGACCCGGTTCCGCCGATGCCGATCCCGGATCCGGTCCCACCGAGTCCTGGCCCCGAGCCGGTTCCCGGCCCGGAGCCGGTCCCTGGCCCTGAGCCGTTCCCTCAGC
The DNA here is from genome assembly GCF_053602975.1 of Nocardia sp. NPDC004278. Lineage (NCBI taxonomy): Bacteria > Bacillati > Actinomycetota > Actinomycetes > Mycobacteriales > Nocardiaceae > Nocardia > Nocardia sp. NPDC004278. Next base: position 29,425 of record NZ_JBSGEQ010000050.1, on the reverse strand, counting down.
CGGAACCTGCCCCCGGCACCGATCCCTTCCCAACTCCGGAGCCCGCACCCACCGCGATCCGGACTCAACACCACCGGAGCCCGGCACCAATCCGCACCCCGCACGATCCAGCGCCCAGCCTCGATCCGCAGCAGTCACCACCAACGCCCAGCCCCAATCCACAACAGTCACCACCAACGCTCAATCCCGATCCACAGCGCACACCACAGACGCCCGGTCCGCGAGGGCCCTACAGCACCCATGCACGGCCCCGATCGGCAGCCGTACCACCAAGGCCCGGCAACGATCCGCAGCCTGCACCACCGGAACCAGTTCCGACACCGACGCCGCCGATTCCCGACCCGGCACCACACCCGGATCCGAACCGACCGCCACCGATCCCGAATCCCGGCGGACCGATCGATCCGATGGATCCCGCACTGCCGGATCCGCGTTGATTCCGAACTCCCGAAAACAGTGCGATATCCCTTAGTAACGCACCACCGCCGTCTCCATCGCCGACTGCGCCCAGCCATGGCCGGAGACCACGCAGCAGTGTGGTCAGCGCCCGATCAATGCGGCGACCGCCTTCGGCGCGGCGAGCCATTCGCGAATATTGTTGCGCACCTTGGTTTTTCGCCTGCAGTCGCAGTGGGCAATGACGCCGTCGGCGTCGATGCCCGCCGCGCGACACAGGGCGACCGCGCGTGGCAGATGCTGATATTGGGTAACGATGATCGCGCGGTCGATACCGAATACGCTCTTGGCTCGCTCGCAGGTCGCGCGGGTCGACAATCCTTCGCCGTCGGAGCGCACCACCGCCGGATCGACGCCATGGTCGACGAGATACTTTGTCATTGCGGCGATTTCGTCTCCCGACGTGCCCGCGGCATCACCGGACACCAGGATCTGGTGCACCTTTGCGGCCCGCAGCAATTCGATCGCCACATCGAGTCGCCCACGCAGATACGCCATCGGCGCTCCATCCGGCCCCACCTTGGCCCCCGGCACGATCACGACCGGGACTTTCGGCGCGGACGCGGGTCCGGATCGATGTCCGGACGACACCAGCCACAACCGGGTGTTGGCCCCGGCGACGACCAATGCCGCGCCGGCGACCAGCCCGACTCCTGCCCACCGCACCCGCGCCAGCTCACCCTGCCCTACCACGCCGAACTCTTCCGGTCGGTTATGCACTGCACGTGCCCGACCATACTGGCGCGGCCTCAGGCGATGCGCACACCACTGTCGAGGTCGCCGTCGAGCAGCGCGATGCCGAGCGTCGTCGCCTGATGCCGCATCGCATTGCGGTGCCGCCAGCTCTCGATCAGCCCGGCCTCCCGCAGGATCGTTGCGTGTTCACTGGCCGTCGCGGGTGAAACACCAAGTCGGCGTGCGAGTTCGGTGGTCGAGCAGCCTTCGGCGATCACCTGCAGCGCGGCGGCCCGCGTCCGGCCGAGCAGCGCGGACAATGCCTCATTGGTCGCCCGCGGACCCCATGCCGAGGCGAAATCGGCGAATTCGCGCAGCACCGGAAACACCAGCGTCATCGGCGAATCCTTGTCGATGGTGGATTTCAGCAACAGCGGCCCCGGCCAGGCGAACAGCGACGGAACAATGATCAATCCACGGCCATCGAGGTGTTCGTCGTGGCAGCCGGTCATGGCCAGCACCTCCAACACCGGCGCACGCCACCGCGCGAGCGGTGCGAGCGCGGCGAAGAGCCGTTCCACGCCCTCGGTGGCAAGGGTGCGGGCCATCCGTTCGGCGGCCACCTCGAGGTAGGACTGCAGATGCGCCCAGCGACCGGCGAACGCCGCCGAATGAAACGCCTGGACCGCAGCGGCTACATCGCGCCGCGCCGTACTATCGCGGTCGGACAGGCCGCGCGTCCACGTAGGTAGCGGACGCTCGCTCCGCGCGCGGTTGCGATCGGTATGCTCCACCTCCCTGCGGAGTTCCTCGCGCGAGGCCAGATGCAGCGCCTCGATTCCGGCCGAAATCGACCGCGTGCCGCGGGTCGGCGTGATCAGGTCGACGAAGGGATCGACGCCGGGGAACAGATCGGCGAGCATACCGAAGTCCTCCGGCATCGCACGCCGCACCTGACTGCGCCACCCGTCGTACAGCCGCGCGTCGGTGCGTTGCACCACCCTGGTGGCCAGCACGGTTTCCCCAATCGCGCCGAGCGGGGGCCCGATCCTGATGCGCGTCAGATCCTCAGGTGTGCAGTAGATCCGCTTCATACGCTGCCCCGCATCGCCGTGCCCAGGTATCGCACCACGGTACCCGCGATCACCGCGGACCTCGCACCATCACGGCGAGTACCGGATCCAACCGCACCAATTGCTGATCGGCGGCCGACGGCAGCGAGAACGTCACCGCCCAGCGCAACCGCATCGGCCACAACCGCTTCCGCCCAACCACCATCGCGCTATCGGCCAGTCGACCGACCGCCACCGCGAACCCATCGCCCGGCCGCACCGCAACATCCTTCAACATCTCAGACTCCTGAATCGTCACTGTTCAGGAGCCTAGAAATCAGCAGCCCGGATCCTCACCATGTTTCGGCCGTGGCCTAAACACCGTCGAATCAGTGATCGTGATCGGCGAAGGCCGCCCGCGCCTGCTTCAGACCGTCGAGCAGCACCGCCTTGCCTGCCGCGAGATCCGCGCCACCGGGTGGGGTGAGGCCGAGGTCGAGCAGGTCCGCGGGCGTTTCGAGCACGTCGTCCGAGGAGGGCCGGTCGGCGTCTCGATCGTGCGGGAAGGTCAGCCGCAGGGCGGGGGTGACGGCGTCGATGCTGAAGGCGATGACACGCACGTCGACCTCGCGCCGGATGGTCCCGGCCTCCTGCATCACGCGCAGGAACTGGTGATTACCGAGTGATTTGCGCACGCGCTCGCAGAGGCATGGCGGCTCGAATTTTGGGAAGCCGGTCCGTATGAACAGCGCTCGAACCATCCCCGTGCGGTGGCGGCACCGGGTGGCGGTCGCGGTCGGCATGCTCGTCGTTGCCTGGGCGGCGGGGTGCGGCACGTCCGAGGAGGAGCAGGCGGCGCCGACGCCACCCGGCCCGGCCCCGATATCCGCGGTCACCATCACGATCGACAAGCAGACCTACAGCGCCACACCTCCGATCACGCCGGGCGCGGTCATCACGGTGATCAACCACGATGCGCTGAAACACAGCATCACCAGCAGAAGGCCCGGACTTTTCGACAACGAGATCGGTCCCGGTCAGACCATCACCTTCACCGCACCCGATGAAATCGGGTCACACCCCTTCTACTGCAGATATTTCGCGCTCATGGACGATTGGTTGAGCGTGCGTCATTGACGAAATCCGCAGCAGCGGTACCCGCCACATTCCCGGACACGCCGGAGCGGCTGCGACACTGCCACGGTAACTAGTGCTTTGCTGACTATCGCATCTGTCCCGAACGTGGAGGGAGTAGATCGTCGATGTCACGCATCATCAGCGCCGTTCTCGCCACTGTCTGCATGTCGTTCATCTGCGTTGCTCCCGCGGCGGCCACCACCGACAACGATGAAATCTCCGGTTCATCGGCCGGGTTCGCGTTCTCACTGGTCCGCGCGAGCACCAAGGTTCTGGCATTGACGGTTGTCCCCGCCCACCAGTTCGATTCGTTCGACAAGATCGTCACCCGCGAAAGCGGTTGGGACCCCTTCGCCACCAACCCGGTCTCCGGCGCCTATGGCATCGGACAGGCCCTGCCGCCGGAAAAGATGGCCACCCACGGCATGGACTGGCGCTTCAACCCGCTCACCCAGATCCGCTGGACCTACGACTACATGATCCAGCGCTACGGCAGCCCCGAACGCGCCTGGGCCTTTTGGCAAGCGCACCACTGGTACTGAGTCGCTCGTCGAGTACCCCGATAGTTCGGGGCACGTTTCTCCCGCTACCCCGGTAACACCGATCGCGATTCGTCCGATGTTCTGTCTGTGCACAAATCGGTTGCGGCACAGGGAAGTTCGCGTTTGCGATCAGCTCGAGGGGAAGCCATGGGTATCAGGTCAATTGGCGCCGCCACCGGCCGGTAGCGGCTGGGTCGTACAGGGCGGAAGCGGTGATCCGATTCAGGCGGGATGCTCGGATGTGCTGTCGTGGATGCAGGTGGAATGGCAGGGAATTCATCCCGGAAGCCACATTCTGTTCTTCACCAACGGCACCTACCTCGGCACCGCCACGTCAAAGCCGTACGGCTACACCGAAATTCTAGGCAAGACCAAGGACACCGTCTCGGTCCAGTACCGATGGGCCAAGCCCGACGATGCGCTGTGCTGCCCACAGGGTGGCCCCAGCGTGGTGACGTTCAGCCTGAACGGCACCACGGTCCAAGCGAACGGACAGTTCCCGCTGGACAACTGAGGCGGCTCGTCACACGCAGTACTGGCAGGTCCCGCTGGCGGGGAGTTGGATGAAGCATTGCGCGCATACCGCCGCGCGGGTCGGCTGCGGCTTGGCCTCCTGCACGGTCGCGCCCGCCGACTGACGGCGTCCCGCCACCTTGGGAATGAGCGGCGGGACGGCCAGATCGGCGGGCATGGTGGCCCCGTAGTGCTCGTAGCACTGCCACCGGGCGTAGGACGCATGCAACTCGAGGTCGTTCGGGATCGGTAGCCCCGCGAGTTCGAGCACGTACTTGTAGGTGTCGCCGACCGTGTGGTTGTCCTGCACGCACAATGAGGTCAGCGGCGGCTCGCCCGCATTGTGGCAGCGCCGCGCGACCTTGCGCAGAATGGCCGCCATCCAGGTCCGCGTCGGCGCCCCGGTCTGCACCCCCGACACGTCCTGCACCCGCTCGGCCAACTCCCCGACCGTAATGAAATGTCCGTACCCGGTGGCAATCTCGGCCAGCTCGGCGTGCGCGGCAATCGCCCACGCCACCGTGGCCTCCCGCAATGACACCGGGTCGCCGTCACCTACCCGCCAAGCCCCAGCCGTCGCGGATAAAGAACTCTCGATCACCCGATCAAGTTATCGCGCCACCCCCCGATCCACCGAATGACCCGCCGCCGATGTGGAGTGTTGCACCACCGCGGCAGCACGACCGTGTTCAAGACCACAAAGCTGTGCGACCGCATATCGAATGCGGCGTGGCGCCCTCTTGGGTTCGATAGCAGGCGCAACACCTCAGTAGAACCGGTTACTCCAGCCATGAAGCCTTTGACTGGGCATATAACTTGTTATACAACAAGTAAGTGTTAGGAGCTGGTAGACCCTACTGACCTGCAGCCGCGTCCTGCCTCTGTTGAGCGGCGCTCATCGCGCTGCCCGGCCACACCCGCGGCCACGCCGCGGTCGCCGTCGATGCCGGACATCGGTGCGGTGACGCCTTCTATCACCGCGGCACGGTCGACGGCCGATCCCACGTCCCATTCGTCCTGCGGGCAGTGAAAACTACCGCCGCATTCGACCGAAGGTGGTGCGCGAGAATCATGCGCGCCCCACCGAGCTCTACCACCGCGACCGACCCGATCTCCTGATGGTCTGCTCGCACGATCCGAGCATGTTCGAACTCGCCACGGCGATCGCATAGGCAAGAGGCCCGGGTCGAAATCGACACGGGCCCCGACATTTTCGGTTGGCGGCTCAGGCTTCGCCTTCGGTGGTGACATCGAAGGTATTGAGAAAATTGCACACGAGCTGGTAGAAGCCGACGGTGAGCACGAAATCGGCCAGCTGCGTCACACTGAAGAGTTCCAGGGCTTGCTTGCGTTCGGCCTCGCCGAGGGTGTGCTCGGCCAGCAGGTGATCGGTCCACCGCAGAATCGACGCCTCCTCGGTGGACAAACCCGCCCTGACACCGGTGGCCGCGGCGGCGATGGCATTCTCATTGAGACCGACCGCACGCGCGAACCTTTCGTGATGGTGCAGCTCGTAGGGCGATTCGTAGACATGTCCTACGCGCAGAATCGCCAACTCCCGCAATGGGAACGGCACCGAATTGGTTTGCAGCATCGCAGCGGCCATGTCCAGGAAGCTGAGACCCATGCCGTGCGAATGCGCCACCATCCGATAGATATTCGCAGTGTGGCTGGTCAGCGCCTCGCGCAGTTCGGCGGGCAGGGTGGCGGGATCGGGATATTCCATTGCGGTTCCTCGGAAGTCGTAGGGCGGGGTCAGAGCTCGCTGATATCGCCACGGATGGGATCGGTGCCGTCCCAGGTGGCCGCGACTTCCCGGATGTATTTGAAGACTTCCCCCTTGGGCCCGCTGATATCGGAGATCTCGATGATCGTGCCCTGGGTGTGCTCGGTGTCGAGATAGGCGAAGCGACCTTGCTCGCCGCCGATGGAACCTTCCTGCCCGACCACGTAGCCCAGCGACAGCGCCCTGTCGTAGAGGGTCTGGAAATCCGTGGTCCAGTAGGCGATGTGCTGCGCGCCCTCGCGACCGGAGTCGAGGAAATCCCGGTAGAGCGATGGAGCGTCGTTGCGCTGCTGGATCAATTCGAGCTGCACGTCACCGGAGTTGGCCAAGGCCACGCTCATCTCCAGCGGTGAGTCGACGCCGCGGTAGGTGAAGTAGTCGGTCTCCACCTTGTGGACGTAAAACCAAGGGCCGACGCCATTTTCGATGAAGTGGTCCATCGCGGCGCGGATATCGCGGACGACGTAACCGATCTGGGCGATCTGACCGAAGATTCGACTCATTACACGGGTTCTTTCTATTCGGGTGGCACCTCGTGCTCCGCAGGGCGGAGGCGAGTAAGAAATAGTTGTTCGACTTCGCGGCGGCAGGCGTCGAGATCGACCTCCGGGTCGAGCAGTTTTTGCAATGCGATGCCGCGCAGCATGCCGACGGCGGTGGTGGCGAGCCCTTGCGCATCGATATCGCGGGAGAACTCCCCTGCGGCCTGCCCCTGTGCGATGCGCTCGGCGAGTTCGCCGCGGAATTCGCGATCGGCGACGACGATGGCCGGACGCAGCTCCGATGGTGTGGCCACTGCATCGGCCCACAGCACCAGCCGGGCTCGATTCATCGGCGGAATATCGGACACGATGTCGAAGTAGGTGCGTACGAAACCGATCATCTGGTCCATCGGCGACGTGGATGCGGTCGAAATGGTGAGGTCATCCTGAAACCGTTCGCCGACGACGCCGACGAGCCGCGCCATCATCGCGCCCTTGGAGCCGAAGTGATGGGTGACCAATCCGCGGCTGTAGCCCGCGCGATCACCGATCGCGGCCAGCGTCACCTTCGAGGGGCCGATCTCGCCGACCAGTTCGGCGGCCGATTCCAGCAGCCGCCGCTCGGCCTCGGTGCGGCGTTCCTCCTGGGACCGACGCGATGTGGCGTCAGCTCGACTCATGACCATTCCTCCCGTGTGCCGTCATGACGGTATCTCGCAAGGTGGAGCGGGCGATGGCGGCGCGGCTCAGGCATCGTTCATGCGCTCCCCTTCGTACCGTCGCGGTGCGCTGGTGGGTAAAGGTCGGGGCGGTACCCGGATTCGTCCATCGACGACCCTCCTAGAAACTTCCTTGTTGACTAGCAAGTTACTTGCCGGAGTCGGCCAGGTCAAGGCTTGCCCGACCACCGTGACACTAGCTTGCTAGCATGCTAGTCTCGAGTGGTGGGCGACGAGGATGTGAAGCAGTTCAACGTGTACCTGCCGGTCGGACTGATCAAGCAGGTGAAGTTCCGTGCGATCGAGTCCGGCATGTCACTGTCGGCCTTGGTCGCCGAGGCACTGCGCGGCTACCTCGACGACACCCACGACCAGCAACCGTGATCGCAACAAGGAGATTCCATATGGCGACAGAAGGCATTCAGAGCGTCTTCGTCGAAACCCACAACTGGGGCAAGACGGCACGATTCTTCATGGCGCTCGGCTTCGAACCCGAATTCACCACCGACCACAACTCCGGCCTGTTCCGCAATGGCGACGGACCCTATGTCTTCATCGCCGAGATTCCGGCGAGCGAAACGCCGTCGACCCAACTCGTGCTGACGGTGACCGAACCCGATGCGTTCCGGCCCGGCAGCGATGTGGAGGTGGTCACACCGTTCGAGGAAACCCATTACGGGACAAAGGAAATGACGGTCCGCGACCCCGACGGACGGATCTGGAATCTGCAGGTCGGAAAGCTCGGCTGAAGGAGTACATGTGCAGCAGATCATTGGTCCCGAGAGCACCGCGGAGCGGGTCGCACTGTGGCGCGCTCTGCACATCGAACTCGATCAATCGCCGCATGTCCTCGAAGACGAGGTCGGTCTTCGGCTGGTCGACCCGGCCCCGGGGTGGCGCGACCGAGCGGATATGGATCCCGAGCGGACCGCGCTCTCCCGCGCCTGCGTCACGGCGCGCGCCCGCTTCGTCGAAGATCTGGTGATCGAACAGGCCGCCCAGGGTGTCGACCAGTACGTCATCCTCGGGGCCGGTCTCGACACCTTCGCCCAGCGCCGACCCGAAATCGCGGCCCGCCTCACGGTATTCGAGGTCGATCAAGCCGGACCACAGGCGTGGAAGCGCCAGCGGCTACTCGAACTCGGTTTCGGAATTCCGGCATGGCTGCGTCTGGTGCCGGTCGATTTCGAAACCGAATCCTGGTGGGACCGGCTCATTTCCGCAGGCTTCGATCCACAGCGGCGCGCGGTGGTGGTCTCGACGGGCGTCTCCATGTACCTCACCCGGGAGGCGAATATCCAGACGCTGCGTCATCTCGCGACGCTCGCCCCCGGTTCGACCTTCGTGACGACATTCCAGTTGCCCTTGGAACTGCTCGACGACGAGGAGCGCCCGATCCGTCAGGCGGTCGAGAATGCGGCGCGCGCAAGCGGAGTCCCGTTCCTCAGTATGTTCCGCCCCGACGAGCTGATCGGACTGGCCGAAGACGCGGGTTTCCCATCGGCGCAACATATTTCGACGTCGGCCATGACCCAGCTCTATTTCGCCGGGCGCACGGATGGGCTGCGACCCCCGAGCGCCGAGCAGATCCTGGTGGCGAAGACGTAGTCGAATTCAGCGCAAGAAAAGGCCCTATGTCCTTGCCGGACATAGGGCCGCGGTCTCAGATCACTGTGCGGGCGGCTGGCACCCGGGCGGCGGGCCCTGCTGATCACCCGGCGGCGGACCTTGGTGGTCACCGGGCGGCGGACCCTGGCGATCACCGGGAGGCGGGCCCGGGTGGTCACCGGGCGGCGGCGGACACTGCTGTCCGGAGTCCGGTCCCTGAGGCTGGTCGGCGCTCGCGATACCAGCGCCGACGCCGAGCGCGCCGAATACCACGACACCCGCCGCGGCAGCGGTCACCAGCTTCGACTTAACTCCCATACATTCCTCCTGAGGGTGCATCTCGATCCGAAACCGTCGGCCGATATCTCGTGCCGACGCGAGAATCGTTGCGCTCCAACCTCTGTCCGGAATGTGAGCAACATTTGCGCCAGCTGTGAGCGCCGGATCCGGGTTTCGGTCATGATCGATGTGGAACCGGTGAAGTGCCGCTGAAACTTCCTCGGGACGGCGATCTCGCAGAGTCACGGTCAATAGCCGGGACCGAGGATCCGACCGCGCCTTCCCGATCGAGTTTGCCCCGACAGCTCTCAGGTGAGCAGGAGGAGTCGATATGCCCGCAGCGAATGTGGAGGTATTGATCGTCGGCGGCGGACCGGTCGGGCTCACCGCCCGGGCGCTATTGGAGCGCTGGGGTGTGCGGGCAATGCTGGTCGAGAAGCGCCGCGAGCTATCACCCTTTCCCCGTTCCCGGCTGGTCAATGTGCGCTCGATGGAGATCTTTCGCCAGGTCGGGCTCGCCGCCCCGATCGCGGCCCGCGCATTTGCGCCCGAGTACGGCCGCATCCGCTTCCGCGACACCCTGCGGGACCGCGATTTCGCCACCGCGGCAATGGTCGGGATCAATGCGCCGATACCCGAAAGCCCGGTGATCGGTGTGGTCACCTCACAGGATCGGCTGGAACCCACCCTGCTCGCCGCGCCGGGGGCACCGATGCGGTTCGAGGTGGAACTCATCGACCTCGCCGAAGACACCGACGGCGTGACGGCCCTACTCGTCGACCAGCACAGCGGTGCCGAGACGCATGTCCGTGCCCGGTATGTGCTCGCGGCCGACGGCGCGAACTCCACCGTCCGGCAGGGGCTCGGAATCGACACCGCGGGCCCTGGCGCGATCGGGGACGTCACCACCGTCGTATTCGATGCCGACCTGCACCGCTGGTGCGCCAACCAGCCCGCGGGGGTCTACGTCACCGCGCACGGATCGTTCCTCCCGCTCTACCCCGAGGGCGGGTGGGCCTGGGTGGGGCCCACCCCCGAAAACGCCGCGCGCGTCGACTGGCGCGACCTCGTCTCGCGCGCCCTCGGCCCCGACCTCGACGGAAGAGTCGACGTGTTGCGGGTACAGCACTGGGTGGCCAACGCATTCGTCGCTGAACACTTCCGCCACGGACGGATCCTGCTGACCGGTGATGCCGCGCACGCGGTGCCCATCGTCGGTGGCCTCGGTATGAATACGGGCATCGCCGATGTGCACAACCTCTGCTGGAAACTGGCCGGTGTGCTGCACGGATGGGCCGGACCGAAACTGTTGGAAACCTATGAGACGGAACGACAACCGGTTGCCGACGAGACGCTCCGCCAAGCGGTGGCCAATACCCAGCTCCTGTCCCAAGCCCAAAATCGGCGCCGCGAACAGTTGCAAAACGGTGCGGCAGCGCAGGAACAGATCGAGCTGCCCTGGTCGGAGCGGTACTTCGCCCAGCTCGGTCTGGTGCTCGGGGTCACCTACCGCTCGGACGCCGTCCACACCGGGGACAACAACCCACCCGAATCATCCGACACCGGCACGGATTATGTGCCCACCACGGAGCCGGGCCGCCGTATGCCACACCAGTGGCTCACACCCGACCGCTCCACACTCGACGCCATCGGCGAATGGTTCACCCTGCTCACCCCGGACCCAGGCCACTGGAAGCAACAGGCCACGCCACCGTGGCCGCTCCACATTGAGCCCCTCACCAGCGAACACGCCGATCGCTTCGACATCGGTCCACATGGAGCACTGCTCATTCGGCCCGACGGCCACATCGGCGCCCGCTGGTCGGACCCACCACCCGGCGACACTGCCCTCCCCCGGACTCTCACCGCGATCACGCGCTGAGTCACCCCTGGCGGCCCACCGGATCGCCGGGCGAGCCGAGCGCATCACGAATCGTGTCGCGCAGCCAGCGCTGTGCCGGGTCGGCGTCGAGCCGTGCATGCCAGGCCAGCCGCACTTCGACTGCCGGCAGGGCCGCGGCGATGGGAAACCAGCGCAGGCCGAGGGCCCGGCCGTATTGTTCGGCGAGGCGCTGCGGGACGAGCCCGACGTACTGACTCGACGCGACCAGCAGCGCGGCGACGGCGAAGGTGGGGACGACGGCGGCGACGCGGCGTTGCAGGCCCGCGGCATCGAGTGCGTCGTCGAGTGGTCCGCGAGCGCGGCCACGGCGGGAGGCCGAGACGTGGGGATGCTGGCACAGTTGCGCCAGCGTCGGGCGGCGGTGCCGACCGAGCGGGCTGTCGGCGCGGACGATCCCGACTATTCGTTCGCGATACAGCACGGCCGTCCGGATGTCGGGCGCCGCTTCGCCTGTGCCGATATCCAGATCGACCGAGCCGTCACGAAGGGCATCGTTGCTTTCACTGCCCTCGGTGACGAAGCGCAGTGTCACGCCGGGGGCAAGCGCGGCCGTGGCTTCGACCGCCGCGGCCGCCAGGGTCGCGGCCACACCGTCATTGATGCGAATCGTGAAGGTGCGCTTCAGTTCCGCGACCGTGATCTCGCGGTCGGCGCTGATCAGTGCCGACAACTCGTCCAGCAGTGACCGCACCCGCGGCGCGGTGCGCAGCGCGAATGGTGTCGGGGCCAGCCCGCGACCGGCACGCACCAGAATCGGGTCACCCATCGCCCGCCGCAACCGGCCCAGTGCCCGGCTGGTCGCCGGGATGGACAGATGCAGGCGCTCGGCGGCGGCCGTGACGCTGCCGTCCTGGAGCAGCGCGTCGAATACGCGCAGCAGATTCAGATCGAGCTGCTCGGGCATAGTTGCATCGTACGCAAGGATCTATTGCCGAAGTTGCGTGGCGCGGAGACCGCCCTTGTCCATAGCGTCGCAGTCATGTCATACAACCTCTTGAACGCTCCGACCTCGCGAGACCCGTCGGCCCGTCCCGGCACGCAGCGCGGCCTGCTCGCGGCCATGTGTGCCTGCGTCGTGCTCGTCGTCGGGATGGTCGCCGCCATCAACCTCGCCGTCCCGATGCTGGCCGCCAGCACACTGCACCCCTCCGCATCGGCGCTGGTCTGGATCGTCGACACCTATGTGATCGTCTTCGCCTGTCTGGTGATTCCCGGCGGGGCCGCGGGAGATCGCTTCGGGCGCAAGGGGATCCTGCTCGTCGGCCTCGGGCTGTTCGCGGTCGGCGCGCTGCTGTCGGCGACGGCACCGAATGTGGCACTGCTGCTCACCGGCCGTGCGATCACGGGTGTCGGCGCCGCCGCCGTATTGCCCAATACGCTCGCCGTCCTGCTGCATGCGGTCCCCGTCGAACGCAAGAGCGCGACGATCGCCGTCTGGGCATCGATGACAGGTATCGGCGGAGTCGTCGGCAATGTCGGCGGCGGGGCGATCCTGTCGGGCGGATCATGGCGTTGGCTGTTCGCCGCCGCCGTGCCGATCTCGCTGATTCTCCTCGCGCTCGTGGGCCGGGTCGCGCCGATCTCACCGCACCACGACCGCCGCCTCGACCCGCTCGGCGCGGCATTGTTCGTCGGTGCGTCGGTCGCGCTACTGCTCGGCATCGTGCAGGGTCCGGAGGCGGGCTGGGGCAGCGCGATCGTCATCACCGGATTCATCTGTGCCGCTGTCCTTTTCGTCGTGTGGACGATCGTCGAACTGAGGGTCGAACACCCGCTGCTCGATCCCCGATTGTTCCGCCTTCCCGCGCTGCGCAGCGCCTGCCTCGGCATGACGGCGGTCTTCTTCGGCATGTTCGCGCTGTTCTACGTCAACGCGTCGTTCCTGCAGTACGGCAAGGGATTCGGCGTGCTGCAGACCGGTCTCGGAATCATCCCGCTGACCGTCCCGATGATCCTCGGCGCACGGTATGTCGGACGGCTGTCACAGCGCATCGGCCTCGACGCCACCATCGCTATCGCATTCGTCTTCGTCGGCGGTGGACTGCTCGGACTCTCCACGAGCGGCGCACAGACACCCTACCTCGCCTACGCCGCCTGGCTCCTCGTGACGGGAGTCGGTGTACTGCTTGCACTTCCGACACTCTCGGGAGCCATCGCAAGCTCGCTCCCAGCAGACCAGGCCGGGGTCGGAGCCGGGTTGCAGGCCACCACCCGCGAATTCGGCAGCGCCCTCGGCGTCGCCGTCGTCGGCACGGTGCTCACCGCCCGGTTCGTCGCCGCACTGCCGCTGGACATCCGCACCGACCACGATCCGCACACCGTGGCCCGGGCACTCGCGGCCACCACACCCGACCGCGCCAACGATGTGATCACCGCATTCGTCTCGGGCACGGACTTCGGACTGCGGGCGATCGGCGTGACCGTACTCGTCCTCGGCGCGCTCGTCGTATTGCAGTCGCTGCTGTCCCGACGTGGACAGGCACGCTCGGCGGCAGGGTAATCAGCCATCACATGAATCTGGACTGCCGACGCGCGGTGTTGGTGATCTTCGAGCGCTCGCACCGGCTGGTCACAGCCGATGTCGGATAGATCTTCGAGAAGTTCTGTGCCGTGGACGGTGGTGAGGGACCATGGAGTGCGGTGCGGTGCGGTGAGCGCCGCGCCGTCTTCTGAGTGTGTTCCGCGATCTACTTCCACCTACGCAGGAGGACGAAGATCCATGATGACTTTCCGGAACTACCGACGTCCTGCCCTTATCGCGACCGTCTTCGGCGTGCTGGGGCTGGCCGGAATATCGACCGCTGCTCCCGCTCTGGCCGCCAACAACATCGACGTCAGCGGCGTCGGTCCGGCCAATATCGGGGTCGACTACAGCTGCGATGCATCGGCAGGAGTGACCGCCATCAAGGCAATGGTGGGCGATCCCAACGCAGACAGTCCCTCGGCCACCGGCGCACAGAATGCCGTCACATGCGACGGAGCCCAGCATTCCGCCGTGATCATCCTCGCCGGAGCCGCCGGTCGGGATGCGCCATTGTCGGCGGGGCAGACGGTGCAAGTGCGGGTCGCGCTGGTCGATCGCGACGACACTGTCGTCTCCGGGCAGGCCAAGAAGGTCACGCTCGGGTAGGGCCGCCACCCGGCGGCCCGTCGGCGGCCGGTTCGACAGCCACTGGGCAGGTCGATGCGACCGCCGCTGGTGCACAAGGGTTTTGCGCTAGCTATTGCGGACCCGGTAGCGCAGGTGGGTGACGCGCTCGCCCTGCACGACGGTCGGATCGTCGAGCAGGTGTGGACCGGCACCGACGTGGTCGAAGAACGGGGTCCCGCCGCCGAGCACGACCGGGATCAGATCGATGTGGATCTCGTCGAGCAGCCCCGCCTCCAGGCATTGGCGGGCGATCGTTCCGGCGTTGACGGCGATGGCCTTGCCGCGGGCCACCTTCGATGCTTGCTCGAGCGCCGATTCGACGCCATCGGTGACGAAGGTGAACGGAGCGCCGGGGTGCTCGTCGATCCATTCGCGCGGAATGGTATGCGTGACAACGACTATCGGCCGATCGAGCGGGTGGATACCGCCCCAGCCATCGATGAGGTCGAACAGTCGCCTGCCGACGACGAAGACTCCCAGACTGTCGACGTGCTCGCGCAGGTGCTGATAGTCGACCTCGGTGAGCCGGAACGGGATCTCCGGGTGCGTGCTGGGGAATTCGTGATCGCCAGCGCTGTACCAAGCGAACAAATGCTCGAAGCCGCTCTCCTCGGGTCCGGCGATATAGCCGTCGACCGACATGCTGGCTCCTGTGATCACCTTGCTCATGGCGCACTCCTGGTTGTACGGATGGTTCGAAGTAGGTGACGGCCGTGGAACCCGAAATTCATCGGTAGTGCGGAGGGCCTACATGCCCGCTGCTGTGCCGCCGTGCCTGCGACAGCGATCTCGACCGCACGGCCTGATCCGCATGGCGGCGGTGCAGGGCGCATCTGAAGGTGTTCTCGACCGGATGGTGCTCCGGCAATCCGGGATCCGGCGTCACTGACATGGAGGTCGATGGTGCAGAAGCTGAACCCCGGCGAATCCCCCGCCAGCCACTGGGACCACACGGCGCAGGTGCAGAAGCAGCACTTCGCTTCCAGTGACCATGCTCACCATGGCGCTAGGGTCGAGGTCGACGTGGTGGCGATAGTCCTACTTGCGGCGTTGCAGGACGAGGAACGCCATCCACGCCGCACCGCCGAGCACGAGCACGCCGATTATCCCGATGCTCGTCAACAGAAAGTCCACGCCTCGATTCTAGATGTTCGCGAGTACCTTTGGTGGACTTACCGATTCGACGGCACCGGGCTCGCGGCCCGAAGATGTGCGACGTCCGGGACCACAGCCGAAGCCTGTCCTGCGGCGATCACGACCCCGCCGAATCTCGCACTCACAGCCGACAATTCGCGCCGCACTCGCCCCGAGCACGAACCGCGCGCCAAAGTTGTTCGGTGTCATCACCGGTGGTCGGCCGCGGTAGGAGGATTTCTCGTAGAGTTGGTAGCAGAGTGCAGTGACGGGCGAAGGGGCCGGATGTGTCCGCGACACTGGTGAAGGGCCAGAACGGCCCGTTGACGGTCACCGATGTGGTGGTCTCGGTGCAGGTTGCCGCGCCAGCGGAGGTGTCAGCGCTGCTGGTCACCGAGGCCGGGAAAGTTCGCTCTGATGCGGATTTCGTATTCTTCGATCAGCCGACCGGTCCTGGTGTTCGGTTGCAGTCGATGGAACCCGGTCGGCCGGCCGCGTTGGCCGTGTCACTGCATCGGGTGCCAGCGGATATCGCTCAGATCCGGGCGGTGATCACTCTTGATGATGCGAACAGTCGATTCGGTCGCATCGCCGCGCCATCGGTAGTCGTCTCCGATACTCGCGGTAATCGGTTGTACGAGTATCGGATCGAGGGTCTGAGCACCGAATCCGTCGTGATCGCCCTGGAACTGTACCGCCGCCAGGGCGGTTGGAAGGTCCGCGCGGTCGGACAGGGCTACGCGGGTGGATTCGCCGCCCTGGTCACCGACCACGGCGTGACCGTCGACGACCCACTCCGGCCGACCACCACACACACGCCAGCGCCGCCCATTGCTCCCAGCTACCCCGCACAACCCGCGCCGAGCTACCCGCCGCCAACCGCCGATCCGGTGAATTCCAATCGGAGCCCGCAATATCCGCCCGCAGCGTCCCACCCGCCCGCAACCGGCCATCGCCCCCAGAGTGGCTATCCTTCGACACCAACTCCCGGCTCTGCGGGCCCGGGCTACCGGCCATCGCCCGGTCGGCATGCGACACCATCGCCAGGCGAGGTCAGTCTCTCCAAAAACCGTCCGGTCAGCCTGGCAAAGGGGCAGCGCGTCACGCTCCGCAAGGACGGTGGTGTCGCGCTGACCTATATCCGGATGGGGCTGGGCTGGGACCCCGTCAAGAAGGGCGGCTTGTTCGGCGGTCGCACGATCGAGATCGATCTCGACGCCTGGGTGGCTCTGTTCGCCGAGGCGAATTTGGTTGATGTCGCCTACTACGGTCAACTCACCTCCAAGGACGGATCCATCCGCCACCAAGGCGACAACCTCACCGGCGAAGGCGAGGGCGACGACGAAGTGATCCTGGTCGACCTCACCCGGATCCCGGCCCACATCACCACCCTGCTGTTCGTCGTAACCTCCTACCAGGGCCAAACCTTCGAACAGGTCACCAATGCGTTCTGCCGCCTGGTCGACAGCACCACCGATGTCGAGCTCGCCCGATACTCACTGACCGGGGGCATGGCATTCACCGCAATCGCGATGGCCAAGGTCTTCCGCGCCGGCGGGGAGTGGAAACTGCAGGCACTAGGCGAAGGCTTCCAGGCCAAACACCCCGGTGAAGCGGTACCGCAACTGGGGCGGTTCATCACCGCCCGATGACCAGCCACCGGTAACAGCCCGCTGATTGCACCGAGATCTGATCGAACTGCCGCGGCGCATCGTCATCCAAGCGGTGATCGACCGTTTCAGTCCGCGAGTTCGGGCGGGAAGCCGCCCGTCGCAACAGGTCCCCAGCGTTCGATATCTATGCGCAACAGCGACTTGTTCTGCCGTGCCATGGCCGCGCGGTACTCGGCCCAGTCCGGATGTTCGCCGGAGATAGCGCGAAAGTACTCGACGAGACCGTCGAGGGCCTCCGGCATGTCCAGGACCTCGGCGCGGCCATCGACCTGTACATAGGGGCCGTTCCAGTCGTCGGACAGCACGCAGATCGACACGCGCGGGTCCCGTCGCGCGTTGCCGACCTTGGCGCGGGTCGGGTAGGTCGACACCACGATGCGGCCCTCGGGATCAATCCCGCAGGTCACCGGCGACAATTGCGGGCGGCCGTCGCCGCGGTTGGTGACCAGGACGCCGCGGTGGCGAGTACGCAGGAATTCCAACAGTTCGGCTCGTTCGACCCGGTCGGCGGCGGCAATACGTGGCATGGTCGGGCTCCTGTCGTGGCGATGCCAGGGACAAAACGCAGTCGCCGGTCATCGTGTCACATCGATAGACCACACCGCTCCGACCGCCGCGGGCACACTGGTCGCGCTGCAACCCTCGCCATCAAGAGTCTCACCTGTAGATCTTCGGGTCGGGAACCGGTTGTGGCGCAGCGCCGCCGGATCCGAATCCCGATCGCCTGGAGTCCCCGTCAATCTGGTCGCGACGTTCTGAACGTATCGCCGAGTTCACCCCGCACCTGGCCCGGCCAGTTATGGCCCGGGCAGGTGATTCTCGCCCACTGCAAGCGATCGGCCCATCAGTGATACTGTTGACAGCCGTTGTCTCCCAACATATTTGACACGCTAGAGCGGGATCGATCAGTGTAGTCGGCCGGGCGGCGGCCGAGAGAGGGAATCATGGGATTGCCAAGTGAATTCGGCAAGGCCGCCGGCGCGGGCATCGCGGCGCTCGCACTGCTCGCGCTGCTGCCCGGTACCGCGCAGGCGGCCATTGGCCGGGCCTCCTACGTCACTGCGGCGGGAAAGATCTTGTCGATCGAACGGCCGGACAGTGGCGCCTGTATCCAATTGCAGGATGCCACAGTGCGTTTCGAGAACGGCACCAGCGACCGGGCCTACCTGTTCGGCGATTCCGCGTGCGGTGCGGGATCCGAGATCGAGGGTGTCGATCTCATCTGGAATGCTCCGGCCGGGGTGCAGGCCCTGTCCGTGCGCTTCGAACCAACCGGGTAGCCCGCGGCATCGACGCCGGAGACCCGAAAACCGCCCTCCCGGAATGAGTCGTGTGCCGTTGAACTCGCGCTGGCGGTCCGGTGCATGTGTCGTCGAAACCTTTGGCGACAATCAACTTGGCGTCTGGACTGTCAAGCAGCCACATGAGCGCGGATTGGTATCTGTGACAGCACATTTCATGCAATTCGCGGCTGGAAACACGACACTGCCCTGTTCGATGTAGCGCTGAGCGGGCGGTCAGTTCATCAGCCATTCGGCGATGGCTTGCGCGCTCGCGTCGAGGATGGCTTCACCCTTCTGCGCGGTTGCGGCTCTGGCGTCTCCGGCGACGCCGGAGGGTGTGACATGTTTGAACGATCGCGGCGTGTAGACAATGCGGTCGGGCGCTGATTGCAAGACGATGTCCGGCCCCGTCGCGTTCGGGAGCTGAGTGAGATCGACCAGTTCAGGGGCGATGGCCATCATCATGGAGGTCTCTCCCTCACAGGCATGCATCAATGTGTCCTGCGTGTCGAGAACCTCTGCCGTGCGGGTCTGCGCTGCGGTGAAGTAGCTGGTGACGGCGATGGTGGCCGATAGTTCCTCGGACAGTTCGTTACTGAGCGCGTTGAGGGCTGTGACGTTTCCGCCGTGGCCGTTGACGACGAGGATCTTGGTGAATCCTGCTGTGAGTACCGACTGACACAGGTCCCGTAGCAGCAAGTGATATGTCGCCAGGGTGAGGGTGAAGGTTCCGCCGAATTCCATGTGATGTTGCGCCAGTCCGCACCACAGGGAAGGGGCGACGACCACCGGCCGGTTGTTCGCGACCATGATGGCTGCGGCGCGACGGCAAGCCTCGGCGCTGAGGAAGTCGTCGACACCGGTGGGTAGGTGCGGTCCGTGCTGCTCGGTCGAGCCGACCGGCAGCAGCACGGGAGCACCCTGAGCCGCGCGCTGGCGCAGAGTTGGCGCAGTCATACGGTTCCAATGAATTTCGGACATGGTGGTAACTCCTTGCCGTTCAGAGGGTTTCGGGTGTGCTCAGCGGCAACGCCGTGGAGCGAGCCGACACCTCGGGGCTGATTTGCGTGTTCGGGTCGGCGATCGTGTCCACGGAAAGGCCGGTGGTCTTGACGCCGAATGTCATGGCGAACGCGGCCGCGAACATGACAACGGCCACCAGGGTGAACACAGCGGCGGCGCCGTAGGAATCCAGGAGCGGGATCAGATAGAACGGTGCTGCCGCGGTGGACAGTCGGCTCAACGAGTACAGCCAACCGGTTGCGGTGGTCCGCACACCGGTCGGGTACTGCTCGAGCTGGTAGATGTGGCCGGCGTTGGACATCACGTTGGCGACCATGGTGAAACAGAAACCGGAAATGATGATCGCTGCCGTTGTCGTCGCGTTTCCGTATGCCATCCCGGTCAAAGCCATCGCAGTGAACGCGGCGCACAGGATCCATTTCCGCTCGTACTTGTCCATGACCAGGACAGACAGGAACGAGCCGAGTGGGTATCCGATGAAGGAGAAGGTCAGATAGGTCAGCGAGCTGCTGACGGTGAATCCTTTGGCGGCCAGGGCGAGTGTGGCGAGGCTGCTGAACCCGTAGTAGCCGACAGGCGCGAGGACCCACAGGATGGCCATCAGGATCGTGCGTCGGGTGAAGGGCTCCCGAAACAGGCCGATAATCGGCAGCTTTTGCACGGGAGCGGAAGCAGCGGCGGTGACGGGCTCCGGGGCAGGTGGTGTCCACCCTTCCTGCTGCGCGGCCGCCTCGAGACGCGCGGTGATCGCGTCTGCCTCCTTCGACCGGCCCACCGACTCGAGCCACCGCGGCGACTCGGGCAGGCCTCGTCGCGCCAGGAAGGTGAGCACTGCTCCCAAGGCGCCGAAGCCGAACATCCACCGCCAGCCAGCAATCCCGAGCGGAGTCGTGCCGACCAGCGTCATCCCGAGGTACCCGACAACGGGGACAGCGAGATAGGCGGCGGTGAACGCCCATGCGGCATAGCGGCCGCGGCGCTCGGGCGGCAGGATGTCGCCGAGGAAAGAGTCGGTCACCGGCAGTTCGCCACCGAGTCCGATTCCCGCGATGAAGCGGAACAGGACCAAAGTCCACACGTTGGGCGCAAAGGCGCAGGCGAGAGTGGCTGCCGAGTAGAGGCTGAGGGTGAGCATGTAGGCGCTGCGCCGACCGACTCGGTCCGCCATTCGCCCGATGACCACGGCTCCGATGAATGCGCCGACAAAAGCCGACGCGAGGACCAGTGACAGCTCGAGGCCGTGCAGTGTGAAGGTCTTCTGCAAGGTGGTCGCGAGGACTCCGGACAGGAACAGCTCGTAGATCTCGAAGAAGGTGCCCAGCGCCATGATCGCGGTGAAGCGCTTGTGCAGCGAAGTCATGGGCAGTCGGTCGAGCCGCGCGGCGACGGAGAGACCGCCGATTTGTTGTGGATGGTCCATGGGTTTGCCTTGGGTGCGAAAGGAGGCCTGTTCAGGGCCATGATTAGACTGGACTGTACAATCTAAGTAAGGTGCCCACAAGTGCTACAGGGCACAATTTAGATTGATCAGTCCAGTCCAGTTCCACATGGAGGTGTTCGACGGTGCCCCCCACCGCTTCCTCGCAGTCGCTGTCCGGCAACAATGCGGTGCGGGAACGCAGCCGCACCAAGATCCTCACGGCAGCGCGATCCTTGTTCCTGGACGACGGCTACGACGGTGTCAACCTCGACAGCATCGCAACCCGGGCGGGCGTCGCACGCCAGACGGTCTACAACCGCTTCGGCAGTAAGGAAGCCGTTTTTCGCGCAGTCATGCAGGAACATTGGGGCAACCTCGACCCCGACGCTCTGCCTGTACGTTTCGCGGCGAAAGTTGCCGGCGGAGATGATCCGGCGGAGTTTCTGCGCGACTTCTCCCAAGCACTCCTGGATTTCATCGACGAAACCGATCAGATCGCCTTCACCCGGCTGGTGATCTCCGAATCCCGACGCGCCCCATGGATTGCCGAGGAGTTCTACCGACTGGGCAAGCAGCCCTTGATGCAAGCCCTCGCTGCCTGCCTGCAGCAGATGAGCGAGGCGGGCACGATCGCATGCCCGTCACCGGAACTGGCCGCTCACCAATTCCTCGGGCTCATCCAAGAATTCATCGTCTGGCCCATGGTGATGGCAGTCCCCACGACCTCATCGAGCACTCCCCCGCGCGAGACAGTCATCAACGAAGCGATCGCCACCTTCCTCAGCCGTTATCGCTCGACCGCGCCCCGTGGCTGAGGCCGGGCGCCGATATCCGAAGCACCACACCGAAACTCGACACATCTGCCACATGGAGTTCCGCATGCCACAGCCCCTTCGACCGCCCGGCAGCGCTCCCAGTTGGAGCGTCGGCGATACGGTCATTCACCGTATCGACGAGGTGATCCTGCCTCCCGAAACCGGTCCATGGCTGCTGCCCGGGGCCACCGCCGACGTCGTGCAGCGCACGAACTGGCTTGCTCCCGACTTCGCCGACGAAGCCGGGACTCTGCACTTGGCCGTGCACAGCTTCGCCGTCGAGGCCGCAGGCTTGCGTGTACTCATCGACACCGGAATCGGCAACGGCAAGATCCGCCCGAACCCCGCTTGGCACAATCTGCACACCCCCTATCTCGAACGTCTGGCCGGGGTCGGCTTCGCACCCGAATCCGTCGACTTGGTCATCCTGACCCATCTGCACACCGACCACGTCGGATGGAACACATGCCCCGACGGTCACGACGGCTGGACACCGACGTTCCCGCACGCCCGCTACATCACCTCCCGCGTCGAATCCGACTACTGGGACAGCGCAGACATCGATGACAGCCGCAGGCGCATGCTCGCCGACTCCGTTCAACCGGTCCGCGACAGCGGCCAACTCGACCTCATCGACGTCTGCGCCGAGGGCACCGACATCGCTGCTGGACTGCGGCTTGTGCCAACTCCCGGTCACACCCCCGGCCAGGTAGCCGTGGCTGTGCACAGCGCCGGGCGCTCCGCCGTCGTTACCGGCGACTGCATCCATCACCCTGTCCAGCTGGCCGACCCGGCGTTGTGCAGCAGCGTCGACGTCGACCCGGATCGAGCCGCCCGCACCCGCCGCGACCTGCTCGCCGACCTCGCCGATACCGACACACTCCTACTGGGCAGCCACTTCGCCCCTCCCACCGCCGGACTGGTCCAGACCCACGGCGACACATATCGCCTCATACCCGTCCCCGGACGAGTGATCCACCCGCCCCAACGCTGATCGACTTCGACCACCAGCCGAATCGCAGTCGCCCCATGATCGGGATGGTTGCGCGTTCGGTGCTGTCCAGCCGATGGTCACAGCAGTCGGGGTCGGCGGCGGACGAATCCTATGAATCCGCCGTCCCGACCAGAACACATCTACAACCGCGTCTGCGACGAAGGCCTGACCGCAGCGGCCTCAGCCGTGTTCGACGGCACCAAAAAGACCATCTGAAACGCTCCGATACGAGGTTTCTCGCACCCGTTGACAAGATGGCTGAAAAACAAAAAGTCAGGACCGATATCAATATCGGCCCTGACCTGCGGAAATATTGTGGAGCTAAGGGGACTCGAACCCCTGACCCCCACACTGCCAGTGTGGTGCGCTACCAGCTGCGCCATAGCCCCGAGTGGGTTGCTTTCAGGTTTCCCTGACTGCCTGAACGAAGTTACACCACTGGCATGTCGGCAACCAAATCGCCTTGATTCGGGGGTGGCGGAAGGGATTGTTCGAACCTAGAATCGAACACATGTTCGATAGCGATGATCTCTCATCCATGGACTTCGGGGCCATGAGTGACGAGGGGCTGATCGAGGCCCTTCGGGCGGCGCACGGGCGGGCGGCAATGGCGCAGGCCGCCGAGGTGTTCGCGGTGCGGGAGTTATATCGGCGGCATCGGGCCGAGAGTGCGGAGCCGGGGCCCGGCGGGGTGCGGGCCGGGGAGTTCGCGGCCAGTGAAGCCGCCGTGGCTCTGCAGGTCGACGAGGGCACGGCGGGGGCGTTGATCGATATCGGTCTGGCACTGGAGGATTCATTGCCGCAGACGCGGGCGGCGTTTGCCGCGGGGCGGATCGATCTGGCGAAGGTGCGGGTGATCGTGGACAACACCCGGGCGGTGGCGAGGGAGGTGCTGGATGTTCTCGAGCCGCGGCTGCTGGATGCGGCAGGGCGGAACAATTCGATGCGACTGCGCCAGGCGGCGCGGCGGTGGGCAGCGCGGTTGGATCCGGGCGGGACGCAGCGACGGCGGGAGTTGCGCCAGGACGAGCGGGATGTGCGGCTGCGGGCAGTGCAGGACGGCATGGCAGTGTTCGACGGGTTGCTCCCCGCGCCGGGTGCGCAGACGGTTGCGATGCGGTTGCGGGAGATGGGTCTGCAGGTGTGCGCGTCGGATCCGCGGAGCATGCCGCAGCGGCGGGCCGATGCCCTGGTGGCGCTGGCGGATGGGTCGGGGCGGCTGCGATGCCATTGCGGGCGCGGTGCGCGGTGTCCGAAGTTCGGGGTGCCGATCGAGAAGCCGCGCAGGCCCTTGATCCAGATCGGGATTCCGGCGGACACCCTGCTCGGCATTCAGGAGGCACCGGCTTTTCTCGCCGGGTATGGGCCGATCGATGCGGCGCTGGCCCGGATTCTGGCCGAACACGCGCGCTTCCAAGTGATTCCCGAGCGCTCGGCCGCCGCCGACGACCCGCTCGCCGCCGACGAGGCGGTGCAATGGCGGCCATCGCCGCGACTGGAACGTGAGGTGCGCGCGATGGACGGTATGTGCCGCTTTCCGGGTTGCGTCATGCCCGCCGCGGAATCCGAACTGGACCACAATCACCCCAGCGACCGGCGGCCCGACCGCAGCGGACGAACCATACGGACCAACCTGGCCGTGCTGTGTACCCGCCACCATCGCCTGAAGACGTTGGCGGACAACGAAAGACTCCCCTGGCGCACCTGGCGCGCCGACCTCGACCGCCTGCAATGGACCGCACCGACCGGAGATATCCACACCACGGTCCGCGAAGGCGCCCGCTACCTCTTCCCACGCACCGACACCGACGCCCCCGCCCCGTACATCGGCCATCACCGATCCGAGTCGAACGAAGCACCCGCGACAATCCCCGGCCGCCTCGCCGATCGCCCAACCGCCGAAGACATCGCCTACCCCCTCGACGGCTACATCGTCGTCCACGGCCAACTACGCCGAATCCGTCCCGAAGACGAGATCCCCGACGACAAACCACAACCAGCCCGAGCCCCCAGCGACTGACACCCCCTGCCGGCCATCGCGGTCCGACGCAATCACCACCGCAGGGGTCACCACCGGTTCCATCAGACAATCGCCCCCCGAGTTCCGCCATTTGGGTCGCAGCTGGATCCTCCACAACCAGCTCCAACGCCTCGGCACCCACTGCTCGAGCACTGAGCGACTGACACCACCGCCATCGCGGTTCGACAGCCACCGCGGCAGCGGCTCCGTCACCCAGTACACCGGCCAGCACCGATCCGAACCGAACGAAGCGCATCTCTGACGATCCCGGTCCATCCCGCCGATCACCAGGTCCGCCGCAATCGCACCCCGCCCCGACTTCCGCCGCCTCGGGCGCGAATGAAATCCGCGACGACCACCCCCCAACGCCCACCCACAGCCCGCAATCCACCACCACCCAGCAGCCATCACCGACTCCACGCACCTCGCCCGACTCCGCCGTCTCACCCCGCAGATGCGACCGCCCCACCCCGTTGGACGAGCAATCACAATGCGCTGAGGCAGGTAAACGTCGAGAGCACCTTGCACCAGTGCATTCTCGGCTGACTATCGGACCGGGGGTGGCTTCGTGGTCCCGTTGTTTTCCTGGCGGCGACGGGGGCACCTTGCGACGACCGGACTAGTGGTGGCGTCCCTACTGGGTGCGGCCGTGGCTCGGATGGAGCTGCTACCTGCGTCGGCTGGATGCTCCCATCGACCAGCGCTCCCGCCGTGGCGGACCCTCGATGTGGCGGCAGGCCAACGCACATCCGCGCTTGAACTCGGACAACATCCGCTAGATCATCGCCGCCGGGCTGTTGTGGGTCGTGCCCCTCGTCGCGCTGGTGCGCCGCAAAGGCTGACGATCACCTTTGCCGGGCCGCAGCCATCGTGTCGACTCGCGCCGCACGTGGTTCCCAACCGCGCAGGTCAGGGACCACATCCACGGTTGCCCGTCACAGGCCTCCTCACCCACCCGCACCATGCACTCCGCTCCCCCAGCCCCTCCCATCACCGACCAGCCCCAACAAGCCCACTGGACGAACGATCACCATGCGCTCAGCAGGTAAACGCCAAGAACACCCCTGCACCAGCGCATTCTCGGCGACGGGCACGTCACGACCGCACACGGCCGGTCCCCCAACCATGCGCAGCAGGTCGCAACCGGAGCACGGCTGGTCCCCGCCATCCGTGCGGCTGCCCTGGTACGGCGTACGGCTGGTCAGGGCCGCCCAGGCGGTGCCACACCTCGCATCGTTGTTCGTGACAACGCACGCTCGATTGCGCGTCAGAGCCATGCGCGGTCGTGTTCGCCCGGCCTTGTCGGGCATCCGGGCGCTAGAAGCCCCGCTAAGAGCCCGATTCCTGTATCGCGGTCCACGATCCACGGCGCCTTCGCGCGGGGTTATGACGTGACGCTTGGACGGCAGGGGTGTCGTGGACTGCGAGATCGCCGCGCACTGGCAGGCTGCTTGCTGGCCCGCG
Organism: Nocardia sp. NPDC004278; assembly: GCF_053602975.1. Classification (NCBI taxonomy): domain Bacteria; kingdom Bacillati; phylum Actinomycetota; class Actinomycetes; order Mycobacteriales; family Nocardiaceae; genus Nocardia; species Nocardia sp. NPDC004278. Next base: position 3,296 of record NZ_JBSGEQ010000050.1, on the reverse strand, counting down.
GGGATGGCGGAATCGACAGCGCGCTGCCGCTTCTGTCGGGCGGCGCCAAAACAATCTCCACACCGGATTACTCGATTCGATCGGACTCGTGAATCGGCGTGTGTTGGATTCACAATTACCCCGGCAGATGACTGCTGCACCATGTGTAACAGCGGGGGGTCATCTGAAGCCGCTGCCGAATCGGACATTCATCCCAGGAATCGCCGCGAAAACGCGATGCAGGTCACTATTTCACAGTGATCCCGAACACATAACGTAACTATCACGACTAACCACGGATATACATTTTTACCCATTCGAACTGCGGGAATATCAAAAACCCTGGCTCTGCGCTTCAGGCAATTTGGACGTTATCTCTACGTGATCTGCGGCGAATTCTTCGCTACCGTCGTCGACAGCCCTGATCAACGAGACGGGCTCGAACGCGAACCGCCGAACGCCGGTAACCCTGCCCCGCGGTTCCGAGGATCCCCGACATCGCTGGGGGCAGGGACACGGCGGTAAGTCCGCCGGGCCGAGCGGGCGCAGCCAGGAAAACACATGACTCAGAACCGCAAGTTCACCCGCGCCCTCGGTATCGCCGCCGTCGCCGGTGCCATCGCCGCAGTTCCGTTCGGTCTGTCCACCGCCACCGCGTCGGCCGCCGGCCACAACTGGGACGCCGTTGCCCAGTGCGAGAGCAGCGGCAACTGGGGTACCGACACCGGTAACGGCTTCTCCGGCGGCCTGCAGTTCACGCAGAGCACCTGGGCCGCCAACGGCGGTTCGGGCAGCCCGAGCGGCGCCAGCCGTGACGAGCAGATCCGCGTCGCCGAGAATGTGCTCGCCACCCAGGGCCCGGGTGCGTGGCCCGTGTGCGGCGCTTACCTGTAAGCCCAGATCTCCCCAACGGGGTCCGTGCCAGCGGCACGGACCCCGTTGTCGTCGGCCCGCACACCGGACTCCGCACCACCGAAATCGATAGCACCGGAACTATTTCCAGCAATCATCCGGACACCGCGCAACTATTTCCAGCGATACCCGTTGACCACCCGCGGCACATCGAATTCGAACATCCCTCCGTGATAGTGGAATTCGCGATTCCCGCGCGCGCTCGCACAGTCAACTACCAGTCCCGCTCACCGGTACCGCCCATTTCAGTTGCGCAATCAATCGGTCTCATGGCCCGAAACACCTGCGGTCAGTGATCCATATCACTACCCTGTTTCCACCCGGCAACTCGTCCTGACCCGCGGACGGTTCAGGTTCCTTACGAAATGCCGTGGCTAGAAAGGCATCTCGACCATGAGCTCGACCCGGACCGCTGAGCCGCCGACCCTACTGACGGGGCTGTGGCAGCGCAAGCTACCGCACTATCCCGATACTCCCGCCCGCTCCTGGTATCTGGCCCTGGTGGTCATCACATCAGTGGCGCTGTACTACCAGTTGTTCGTCACCGGAGCGGTGGGCAATGAGCTGATCGCCTACTTCCACCTATCCTTCCGGTACTTCGTCGGGATCTTCATCGCGGGTGCCGCATTCGGCGCGGCCGCCTCGGTGCTCGCCGGTCTGCTCGACCGCTGGGGACGAGCCAATATCGTCGCCTACGGCGTGGTGATCTGCTCCCTGCTCACCCTGTTCGCTGTGCCCGCGACCACCAGCAAGGAGGCCTATCTCGTCGTTTACTGCGTGGTGAGCATTGTCGAGGGCGCGGTACTGGTCGCCACACCGGCATTGATTCGTGACTTCTCCCCACAGCTGGGCCGGGCCTCGGCCATGGGCTTCTGGACGCTCGGGCCGGTGCTCGGCGCCTTGATCACCACCGAGATCTCCACGCACACCCTCGATGCTCATCCCGATTGGCAGTACCACTATCGGCTCTGCGGTGTGATCAGCATGGTCATCGCGGTATTCGCGGTGATCGGATTGCGTGAACTGAGTCCGGCGCTGCGCGACCAGATCATGGTGTCCCTGCGCGACCGCGCGCTGATCGAAGCGCGGGCGCGCGGGCTGGACGTCAGCACGCTGGAACAGGGGCAATGGCGGCAGATGCTGCGCGTCAATATCGTCGGATCGGCGCTGGCGATCAGCCTGTTCCTCGCCTACTTCTACACGATCGTGTCATTCCTACCCGTTTATATGGCAACCATTTTCGGGTTCAGTTCGGCCAAGGCCAATGCCCTCGGAAATTGGTATTGGATCGCCAATGCGATCGCGCTCGTGCTGGCGGGCATCATTTCGGACTACCTCAAGGTGCGCAAGCCGTTCATGATCATCGGCGCGCTCATCAGCATTGTCGGATTGTTCGTATTCCTCGGCTACACGGAGAAGCCCGATACCGGGTACTACACGTTCGCATTGTGGCTCAGTGTCATCGCGGTCGGCGCGGGCATCGCCTACGCCACCTGGATGGCCAGCTTCACCGAGACCGTGGAGAACCGGAATCCGGCCGCGACCGCGGTGGGTCTCGCGGTCTGGGGCGGCACGCTGCGCGGCGTCGTCACCATTGTGCTGTTCGGCTTGCTGATCGTGATCAATACCGCTGGCACGCTGGTCAACTACGGTCCTCGCCTCGCCGAGATCCAGCACAACTACGGTCCACAGCTCGCAACCATTCAGACGGTCGGCCCGGACACCCTCGCGGCACTGCAGAAGAACCCCAATGATCCGGCCGCACAGGTCGCGGCGCTCACCAAGCTGACCGGCGCGTCACCCGCCGATATCCAGACGACCATCGGCCTCAATACCCGCTATCCGCAGGAGCTGGCGACACTACAGGCGATCGACCCGGCCACCTTGGCGACGCTGTCCACCAATCCCGCCGATGCCACGGCCGGGCTCGCGGCGGTCGGCCAGGTCGCGAAGAAATTCGGTATCCCGGTGGACCAGGCCATCGCACGCCTGCAGGCGACCCAGCAGCTCCCGGCCGCCGATCTCGCCATCGCCGCCAAGGTGGGCCCCAAGCTCACCCAGGCGACGGCGCAGTTGCAGTCGGTCGGCACCATCCCCGTCGATGACCAGGCCTATCTGGCCGCCCACGCCACCGAGGTGCAGCAGGCGGCCAAGGATTCGCCCGGACAGTGGAAGCGCTGGTGGTGGATCTGCCTGATCGCGCAGGTCGTATTCCTGCCGTTCGTATTCCTGATGTCCGGACATTGGAGCCCGAAGCAGGCCGGCGCGGAGGCGAAGGCGCACGACGAGCGCGTCGAGCGCGAACTCGCCGCGATCAAGGACGAACCGGAACCGGAACCAGCCGAATAGCAAGTCGTGGGGGGGGGGGGGGCGAACGCGCCCGCGCCCCCCACCCACCAACTGAG
>NZ_JBSGEQ010000049.1:0-50525 GCF_053602975.1 Nocardia sp. NPDC004278 | reverse complement strand
ACCCGCGACCATGCCCCGTCTGCCCCGATCAGCAAGCTCGTAACCGCCTATACACCCACTTCAAGCATTCGGTCACCTATATCCTCAAGGGCTGTTAAAGTAAGTTTCTGAAACTTACTTTAATTCCTTCTTTCCTTCTTTCCATTATTTATTCCCATCATAACTTCCATTCCTTCCTTTTTTCTGATAGGATAGCGGGTCTCACCAGCAGCGTTGTCATCATTTATTCTCGGCATGGTTGCGGAGTGTAACGTAATCGGTCCCAGGTGGCAATCTTCCTTCCGTGCGCACCTAGGACCGGTCGTTTATTCCTCTCCGCTGTCGCCTTTGCGGCGGCCATCCAGCCTTTTCCGCGTCTCGACCACGTCTCGCAGGACCTCGAAGTACTCGTCGAAAAACCACCGGTAGTGTCCGATCAGCTTTTCGACGTCCTGATCAGGCAGGCCCTTCCGTTCGGCATGCTCTCGAATGAGGTTTTCGTCGCCCGCGCGGATGATCAGGAGTGCCGCGGCGTTCAATGCCACGGAGGTGTCGATCTTCCGAGATCCGACTGTCAATTTCCACTGCGCGATGGCCTGATCGAGCAAGACCAGGTCGTATCCGCGCAAGCGAGTCGTCACCGAGTGAATGCGATCCAGCTCGTTGCCCAATTTTCTGCTCCTTCGGTAGTTGCTATCTTCCATCATAATGAAAGATTCCCAAGATTTCTAGATTACTTCCTTCTTTTCTTCTTTGATTATTTCTCAACTTCCCGCGCTTTTGCACGCTCTCCGAACTGCTGCATTCCTGTGCTGCTGGCAGCCTGAACTGGCGTACTCCTGGCCCCCTTCAAGGCGTTTCGTTACACATCCACCACGGTGCCGAGAGGGCGGCATCCGGCCGGTTGGCCAGCAGCCAGCGGGACCCCTGCCCTGCGACAGTCGGAAACACGCCAGGCGCTGACCGATGAGTAGACCGCGCGGCCTACCCGGGTGGTGCCCTGATGTCGATGTTCACGAATTCGGATGTCACAGTCGATTCGGGGTGCCACGATTGAGGTGTCCGCGCTTGAGGCGCGCGCAATGGTTCCGGGCAGGTCGAAGGCCGAGTTGTGCAATCGCCAATCGCTTCGAAAAGACCCATCTCATGACGACGGGAAGCACCCAGAGTTCCCCGTTCCAGCTACCCCCGCCGACAGCCGCATCGGCTGTGGTTGACCGTTGGTGACACCGGAAACATCCCGTTCGATCTTTCAGAGGAGGTATCGAAATGACTTCGAGTGCTCCTACCGCTGGCCTGGCGCCACGCGTGGCTGAGATCAATATCCGTGAAGGCGTCACACCAGATCAGCGTCGAAACGTCGAGCAGTCGGTCGCAACAATGATCGAGCGATCATCCAGGGCCACGACCCGCGCCCGAGCGCGTGAGGCCGAGCGATCCGAACTACTGAAGGCCGTCGACTCGCCACTGGCCAAGCTCGCCGAGCAAGACCCCGACGCCATGAAAGCCATCGACGCCATTCGCACAAACTTCCGGCCGAGCGACGACGAGTCCGGACTTCGATCCAACGGCCGACGACAGCACCTTTCGGGTTCGATGACGCTCGACGTCCGCGAAGGACTCGAGATCCACGGAACCCCATATGACTTCGACTGGAAGTGGGTCGACACCGATGGTGGCAACTTTGTCCCCATGTCAGCGGACCGCGTTGCTGGCACGGCGAGGATCGCTGCCCAAGTCGAGGACGTCCAAGGCACATCGAGCTACGTCAACGCTCATGCAGGCGTTGGCATCATCCTGAGAACGGACCATGAGGTCGCGGCGCTCGGCCGTACTCTGCGAACGACTCACAACCAGTACTCCATTGGAGGCGGACCTTGGGGAGGACATGCCGTCACTGAGGGAGGAACCGAGCTCACAGTCTTGGAAAACGGCAAATTCGTCACCGCTGCCACCGACAAGCATTGGCATAAACGAGTCAGCAATTCAGAGGTGGACTCCTTCGACAACGGCGGTTTCGGGATCGGCGACCCGATCGAAGTCGTGTGGTCGATGCGACCTGGCAATGAGTACACGCTCAACGTTGGAGCTTGGGTCTATGCCGAATACAGCAACGGTCTGCTGGGCGATAGTTGGGCCCGTTCCATCATCGACGCAAAGTTCATCTTCCTGTCCCTCGTTCGCTAGATAGCAGGCAACCGCCAGGTCAGACCGACGATGACAGCATCGCTGTTGGACGACGTGCACGCGCATCGCCAGCCGCCGCGGTCAGCTCGTCGTCCAGGCCGCCGTCGGCAGGCGCGTGGTCCTGGTCCAGCGTGGCCGGATCCACGGTGCTCCAGCAGCTGTCGCACACCGGCGTCGGGATCAGCAGCTGCTCGCGCAGTACACCTGGAGCCTCGCAGCATGCCGTGCACAGCCCGTCCACCGCCTCCCCTGCCACGGCGCCTATCCGGTGGGTCACGACGGCGCGTTCGGTCGCCGTTTCGGGTGCTGGCTGGGCCGTGGAGCGCCGGACGTAGCGGGCAGAGGGCGCGGCTTCCCCGGAACCGGCCAGAGCGCTTTCAGGGGGCAGTTTCGCCGCCATCCGGTCGCCGTAGCAACCCACGCATTCGCCATCGGCGCGGTGGGGGCTGTGCGGGTGCTCCGCGCACCGGACCTCATGCTGGCGAATGCTTCGGTGGCCGGTCTTGGCCAGGAGCCGCTTGGACTTGGTCAGACGCGCCAGCAGTGAACGGAGGAACCCGATCGGGTTGCGAATATGGTTCGGCCAGGTCAGGCCCCGCTCGATGGTGAGCTCGGTCAGGCCGCGGGCGATGGCGCGGCCACCCACTTGCTCGGTGTCGATCCCGGCCTCGGCCAGGGCATCGCACACGGCGCCGATATGCCAGCTGCCGTACAGCCGGACGTATTGCCGTGAGCCCACATGCACCCACTGCCCGCTGTCCATGCCGTGCAGTTCGGCGACCAACTCGGCGGCCGTGAGCTGTCGATGCAACGGATGCGGATCTTCTCGGATCTTCCTGGGTTCTTTCGACGAATTTTCCCGCCCGCGCGCGCCTCGCGCGCGCTTTGGTGAGTTCTTTCCAACAGAAGATTCTTCAAGAACTGAAGTTCTTGAAGATAGGTGCCCGCTGACCGCATCGCCGCTGGTCGAGGGCGACATTGTTTCCGGCTTTATTTCGGCGGCCGCGGTGATGTGCGCGGCGCGGTTCATCCGGCCCAGGCTCGCCGACTTCCGGCGCGGCGTCAGCGGGGTCTGTGTGGCCGCTAACGGGCGCGGGACGGTCAGGTGCCACACGCTGGCCGCGTTGAGCTGGCGGCCGCCGTGATGGGCGTGTGCGGCTGCGATCTCGATCGTGGACAGCCGCCGGCCGGTCTTCATGTCCTTGGCGAGCCCGAGATCGCGCAGCACGTAGAGCACCTTGCGGATGGTCTTGTCCGAGTAGCTGGTTTGCTCGGCCATGGTCGCTTGCGCGGCGGTGATGCCGCGGCCGGTGTGCAGGTTGGCGAATGAGCCCACTACCGGCGCGCACTCCAGTACTGCTGTGACGCTGGTGTAGTGCTTGGCGACTGCTGCGCGGCCGACCTCGCTGTCGAGGGCCAGGGCTACACACGGCAGCCAGTCCCGCACGCTGACCGCCGGTACCAACGCGGAGGCGCCGTCCTCGAGCGGCAGTGACCACGACATGCCGATCTGGTTGCGGTTGAGCTCGGTGATCATCTCGGCGAACGCGTCGTCCGTGTCGGAATCACCACCCTTATACGGCCGATTGACCTGGGGGGACACCGATTTAGATGAAGTTGTGACCAGGTTATCTACCCGGCTAGCACACGGTGTGCAAGAGCGTGCTTTAACATGGGACCGGTTATCCAACGGGTTCCTTTCAGGGACACGACAAAGGCGCCGCTTCTCGGAGCGGTTTCTTTGGAAGGCAGCAGGTGAGCGGATCGTTTGGTCGCGAGGGGCTCAGCCTGCTGATGTGTGGTTGTTCAGTTAGTTAGGTGTTGGGCACCTAGGTGGTCCACCTCCTTCGGGCTTCCGGTTGCGGTTTCGGCGCGCGCCGGAGCCATGCGGCGGTTGCGGGACATCGATCATCACGGATCGACCGTCCCGCACGCCGGAGTCTCGAATCGACAGCGCGAGAACCCATTCTGGGCCTTTTTGGTCTTTGGCGGTCATGCCTTCACACTCTTGCCCAGCCACTCGGCGTGTCGCGAGATAGCAAGGGATAGCAAGGGTTAGCAACCGCGGCGGTGGTGATTGGGCGCGCGTGAATCGCTGCGCTGGCATCGTCGTCGTGTCGAGCACTCTGTCCCTTCCTGGGGAGTCAGAGCCGGGTGCGACACGCGGTCGTATGGCGGGTCCAGTCCACACATGTCGGTGTGGGGCTGTATCGTCATACACGCGAAGTCCCGCATTTGACTGTTCAGTCCTACGCGAGCCGACGCACCCAGCTTGGGTTTCACGCCCGTCCTCTCCCTCGTTTGGCCGCGAAGAGAGGACGGGCAATTTTTTTGTCTTGGGGTGGGGATCGTCCCGAGGGAGTCCTCCCAACCTCCAACCGTTCCACAACGTGGGCCGCTCGAGCCACTGCGACACGCACACATCCGTTGCGGAAGACCAGCAAATTCGTGGCCACCAATCACGCTTTGGCGGGTTTCGAGAGGCATTGCAGCAGAATGTTTTCCGGCCATGGCCACAGCATCGTCTCTCAACCCACGACCATTGAGCGTCATCCACACTGACGGTGTGGAATCGCCTTGACCGTCAGTTCCCATGGCGGACAACTAATCCGATCCCCGATCGGTGCGGATTTCGTCGGCCTTGTCGAGAATCCTTGGTTGTCATCGGTCGGTTCCCTGCTTCCTGAGCGCGACGACGGTGGCGCCCTGGTGGAGCTTGTCAGCGGTCTGGAGGATGCCGAGCACGCTGTCGCGATGGACGTTCACCGCCTTGGCGATCGCGGTGTAGGGGAGCTCAGATTCATGCGCGGCCAAGATCTTGATCACCAGCTCGCGTGGAGTGCGCATCCGTGGGCGGCGCCGCAAGACCTCATCCGCAATTTCGCCTAACCGCGTATGTGCGGGTTCGGTGGGCTGGGACTCAACCCGCATATCGCTGTGCGGTTCGACTGTGTGCTCCAGGTGCGGGTTGCGGTTCGTGTGGGGGAGGGCTGCGGTTACATCGGCCGCGTGTGCGGTTTCGGGGGCGACATGTGCGGGTTCGTCCGCTGAATCCGCACTACCCGCAACCGGAGTGTTTGCACTGGTCAGATCCTGTTCACGGGTTTCTGCGGTGAGGTCTTGGTCCTCAACCCGCGACTCGGAGTGGCGGGCCGCATGTGCGCCGCCATTCACCGCACGTGCGGATTCGGTGTCGATATGCGGGTTGTTGTCGGAGAACCGCATGTGCGCAGTTGCGGTACGAACCCCATCGTTTTCGCTCCGCGCTGGCGCATGTGCGGGTTCGAGTGCGGTTGCGGGTTGCGGGTTGCGGGTCGCGGTTCCAGTCGCGGATGTGCGGGTTGCGGTGTTCCCATGTGCGGTTCCCATGTGCGGTGTTGCGGGTTCGAGCACAGGGATGCCAGCATCGACACGCTCCGACTCGATGCGCGTTGCGGTGGTCGGTACGTCTGTCAGTCGGGCGAGTTCGGCCAGGCGCTCGGTGATGTCGGACTCGGCTTCGGTGATCGAGTTCGTCACGGCCTCGATCGCGCGGCTGTAGCGCTTGGACGCGGCGTCGTGGATGACGAGTGCGAAGCCGATCATCACTGGCGCGATCATGTGCACGGCGACGCCGTAGACGTTGCCGTCGCCGATGTAGGGGTAGGTGTTGAGACCGATCGTCACGAGCAGCAGCGCGACCTCGGCGGTGCGAACTTTCCACTCGTCGCGCTCGTCGGTGAGCCACTCGGCGGTGTCGCTCGCGCTGATCGCGATCGCGATCAGCATGCCGCTTATGAGTCCCTCAAGGCCGTAGGACAGCCACCACATGGGGTTGCCGATGCCGCCGGTGGGGGCGATGTTCTGCTGAACGGTGACCGCGGAAAAAACCATGGCGAACGCCATCAGCATTGTCAGCCCACGCAGCACCTTACTGCGGCGCCTATGCAGCCAGGCCAGGCGCGCGTGTGGGCTGTGCTGTCGACGCTGCTCGACGATGGCCTGGCGGGCGGTCACCAGGTCATCGGCCTCCTGGTCTGCGAGGCGGCCGGCAGTGTTCCGCATCCGCTCGGCGGCCGTGGCCGCCGTCTCGACGCGCGCGAGGTCTTCGCGCCGCTCGTAGTCGCGAATGCGTTCGGCCAGCTCACGATTCGCGGCCAGCTCCCGCTCCGACAACGCGTCCAGCAGTGCTGGATCGTGCTGGAAGGCCAACCGGCCGCGTGCGGTCTGCACGCGTTCGGACAGTTCGCCGGAGATCAGATCCTTATCGGCGATCGGCGGGGACTTGGGCTTGAGGCGGAGGTTCATCATCGGGCTGTCCTCTACAAGCGGCGAGTAGGAATAGACTGGCAGACTGTTGGACTGTTAGCAGTGTGCCATGTTGACAGCTTAACAGTTCGGACGGGCGGCTGACTCGGATCGAGCACTGAGAGTGTGTGCTGAGCGCAAATTTGTAAGCGTGCCCACGCCTCTGGGAAGCGCGCAGCACGCTTAGATGTGGTGCCGATCATGCTTCTCACCATCGCCGTGCGGACCGGCGTGTCGGGAGATAGCACGGGATAGCAACCGCCCGAACGCCATTGGTCACTGCAGGATTGGCCGCAGTTGCAGCGGTTGCGTGGGAAGACGAAATATTGTCGGAATCCAGTGCGCGCACATGCTGGGAGTGACATGCGAGGCGATGACATCCGGGCAGCCCGGAAGGCCCGGGGCTGGTCGATACCGCTACTCGTCGCTGCGTTGCATGAAGCCGCCGAGCGCGTGGGCATCCATCTGATGACCCCGAGAAGCCTTCAGGTCGCGGTTTCGCGGTGGGAGAACAACCACACCAAGCCGGATGAGATGCACTCCCGGCTCCTGGCCAAGGTGCTGCATCTCCCGTACGCCGGTGACCCGCTCAATGAGGGGCGCGAATATCCACGCGAGGCCGTGTCGGCTATCACCCTGCTCGACTCGTTGGCCGGAAGCGACGCCGACAACGATCCAGCCCTAGCCACTGCAGGTTTGATCACTAGCACGGGCGCGTCCAGGGTGGTGACAGGCTACTTGTTCGCGCAGTCTCCCGCGCTGGAGATCGTAGGTGGGGAAGTGCGTGGAGCTGTTGTGGCCGAACGCATCCGCGGCACGGCGGCATCGATGATGTCGATGGACTTCCAGAAAGGCGGAGGGCACGTCCGGCGGCAACTGCTGACGTTCTTCCGCGACCAGGTGGTGCCCCAACTGCACGCCGTGCACCCCGAAGCGGTGCGACGTGAAATCTTTTCCGCCGCCGCCGAAGTCGCTCAGCTGCTGGGCTGGAGCGCGTACGACGCGGGCCGTCACCCGGCCGCTGTCCGCTACTTCGTGCAGGGCCTGAAACTGGCCGAAGAAGCCGGTGACCACCTCATGGGCGCCCGGCTCCTGGCGAACCTGTCCCACCAGGCGAATTTCGTGGGCCAGTACGACGAAGCCGTGATGTACGCCCGGGCCGCGCAATCGGCCCTACGTGGCCGCGGCACACCATCGGTCGAAACCATGTGCGTGATGATGGAAGCCCGAGGCTTGTCCAGTCTCACCGACCAGAAAGGGGCGGCCGCGGCGATACATCGAGCTGATCAGCTCTTCGAGCGCCGCGGTGACGACGAACCGACCTGGATCAGCTACTACGACCCCGCCGAGCTCGCGGGAGACACCGCGCACTGCTTCCGCGACCTGCAGCTTGCGCCGCAAACCATGATGTTCATCGGCGAGGCCCTCACCGACGCCACACCGCCCCGGACCCGAGCATTCATCCAAGCCGTTGCGGGGGACGCAGCGCTGATCGCCGGCGACCTGGAGGAAGCGGGCGCACTTGCCGCGGCCGCCGTCATCAACGGCGACGGGCTGCGTTCAGCGCGCTACTTGGGTTATTTGAGCAACTTCTACAAGCGGCTTCCGCCAGGCGGCGCGCGTCATCCTGCGCTGTCGGAGTTCGTCGACCTCATGCACGTGCACTACCCGGCGATCGTGGCTGCTCGGTGACGTTCAGAACCCTTGCCACGGCTCGGTCAAAACACCCGTGCGGATGGTGCGGATCCGCTTCGCGTATTCCGCGCTGATGCTGGGGGAGTGGTCGACATTCTGTGCCAGCCAGGTGATCATCTTCAGCTGCATCACCGCCTGGAGCACGGGGAAGCCGCTCCAGGCGGCGATGTCGTAGCCATAAGCGTCGGCGAAGGCCGCGTAGTCACGCTCGGCGAGCATGCCCATACTCGTCTCGGCCGCCGTCTTGGCGAGATCCCACTCGGCGAACCCGTACGCGAACGCCTCCAGATCGATCAACACCGCCCGGTCCGGCTCGATCATGACGTTCTTCACGTGCGCGTCACCATGGATCGCCACCGCCGGCAACCGGAACTCCAGCCGCCCCAAATCCTGCTCGAGTTCGCGCACCCGATGCCGTAGGAAGTCCTTGTCCGAGTCAGGAATTGGGGCGGCATCCAACCGCGCCGGAACATGCCCGAACCCCTGCACCGCGGGCAGAGCAAGGTTTGTTGGCTGCTCGAGCTCGTGCAACTGCCGCAGCAAAGAACCCAGGACGCCGGCCTCGTCGATGTTGGCGGCTCGCCCAGAAATGAATCGCCAGAACGTGACCGGGTGTCCGTCCACCTGAATGGGCTGACGGTCACGAACGCCGTATATCTGGGCGGCTGGAAAACCCTGTGCCGCCAGCCAACCAGACACAGCGACCTCTTTCACGGCGTCATCCCAATGCCGCAAATCCCTGCCGATGCGCACCACCACCGGCGCCGACGACAGCCGGAACAGCATGTTCTCGCCGAGGCGTAGCAGCTCGGCGCCAGCGGGATCCAGGCCGACAGCGCGGCACGCCCGATCCAGCACAGCGTCGACCGTGTCAGGCAGGAAAACAGATGCCGATGAGCGAGCCACGTCGTCCAGGCTAGGGGGAAACCTGCCCGGTCGGTGCCTTAAGGCATTACCTGGTGGATCTTTACCGCGGTAAAGACGAGCCGGATCCAGGAGCACCAGGGGAGGGCTACACCAGCGGGGGAAGGCGCGGCCGCGGTTGTACTTCTGCTCGAATTCGGCGCATCCGACACCTGTCGGTGGACTCGAACCCCGAACCCGCTGATTAAGAGTCAGCTGCCCGCCGCTGGCATCCTGACTGCTGTTCGGAGCCTGTAGCCCTGGCCTGAATACGAGGTCGCCGTAGTGTCAGCCTCTGGCGCGCAACGGGATTGACCACAGCTCACGGCTGCCGTCGTCGGCTCGCGGCGAGACTTCTCCTCCCAAATTCGGCGGTTACTACCGGGACCCCCCTACCGAACTATGAACGGGCGCGACCGAGAATGGCATCGTGCCGATCATCATCGTCATCGATGCCAACATCCTGGTGTCCTCACCGCGTCTCCGGACCAGAGCTTGGCGCAACCTCATCGAACAGCGCTCGAACTGGGGCATCCGGTTCATCGTTCCCGAGGTAGCACTGATGGAAGCTGTCAAAAACGTCCGTGAGCTTTGGGAAGAAGAACTGCGGAAGGTGAAGAGGTTGAAGGTGGCCGAGTTCGGCCTGGACGTCGACAAACAGGCATGGATCGACACGATTCAAGCGAAAGTCGAGGACTACGAACAGGATCTCCGCGCCCTCCTCAACGAGATCGGCGCCGAGATCGTCGCGCCGCCCGCGGTCGATCACATGGACCTCGCCCGCAGGTCGGCCGCGGGTCGGGCGCCGTTCTCTGCCAAGGACAAGGACTGCTACCGCGACGCATTGATCTGGCACTCGGTACTGGAAACGGCACGACACAATCTGGACGACCAAGTCTGGTTCGTCAGCGACAACACCGACGACTTCGGTCCGGCCTCCAAGGACTGGAACGGCGAGGGGACCGGCGACAGAAAGGGCGGCCCGATCCTGTTCCACGACGACCTCACCGCAGACCTCATCAGCGCCAGCCTGCACGACCGGGTCCGCTACATCACGAACGTGCATAGCCTGGACCAGTTCCTCGCAGGCGAGTTCGCGCCCGTCAGCTCGGACGAGTTCCAGAACCTCATGGACGCTGCAACCCTCACCGCACGGTTCCAAGCTTCCGTAGTCGGCCAGCTGTTGCGACCACGCGATGCGGCGCTCAACCCAGACGCCGTTACCGCCATAGTCACCTTGGCCGACCCCGACAACGGTTTCTGGGAGTTCTTTAGCGCTGCCCAGCGGGGAAGCGATGGCTGGAGCGCCCGCTACACCGTCACAGCCATCGCCACCTACACCAGTAGCGACGATCTGGGGAAGCTGTCCATCGGGCACAAGAAGCTCATCTTCAGCGGCGACATCGCTGTCGCACCTGACAAATCCATAGCGGACTTTGTGATCGAGTCGGTGAACGCACTGCCAGACGATCCCAACCGTGCCCTGTGGCCCGACCCTGTCAGCGTGCGACAGATGACGCAGGAAGCCCTCGACTCCGCCGGAGGTGAAGAGTCGGTGCGGCAGGCCGCATCCGAGGTACTGCATGCGTCGGGCGCGTTCCGAGAGATCCAGAAGACCGCGACCGAAACGTTCCGTACGTCGGATGCAATGCGAGAGATCCAGAAAACTGCGGCCGAAACCTTCCGTACATCGGGTGCGTTCCAAGAAATCCAGAAAATCGCGAACGAAAGGCTACGAGCTACAGGAGGTGCGGAGAGCATCCGCGATATGGCCGATGAGGTTTGGCGACGGCAGCGCGATCTCGGTCTCTGAGCGCGCTGGACCGGCAGCGGTCTGTCTTCCAGTTCTCCCCGAGCGCGAGAAGTAGCATCTAACAACGGATTACATCAATCCGTTGATTTCCGCGCGGTTTCCGGGACCCCTGTCGCTGGAGCGAGAGTCATGAGACCACACGGTTCGCGGACCGTCGCCGGTACGCGCGTTGGCGGCAAGCGTTACTGCAGTAGCTCCGGGGCCGCCCGAGGTCTTCGAGTTCCGGGTTCGTCGGCGGCGGCAGCTCGCATGGGCATTCCGGGCAATTAGGCAGCCCGAGCGGTTCAGTCCATCCATGGTGATCACACCATGTGAGAGGTTCCTGCTCGGACTCGGCGGATGCCTGCAGGATTTGGACGAACTTCTTGAAGTCGTCGTCATCGTAGTCACCCCGGAAGGCGTAGCGGGATGGGTGGCGCAGTTTCGAAATGGTCTTCCCGAATCGGTTCCGGAGAGAATAGAGCGAGATCCCGTCCGTTATCGCTATGTAGCGCAACGATGTTCCGGAATAGACCCGCTTCAGCAGTGCAGAGTCGTCCGGGTTGAGGGATTCGATGGCCTCGGCGTACCGCTCGTAGTATCTCTGGGCTGCTACTCCGGCCAGAACATTGCGTTCTACCGGTGCCCGGTGGGCATAGTGTCGGCGGCTCATGCGGCTTCCTCACCGTGACTATCAGGTCCCTGCGCTGGCGGGGTGGTGTCTCCGTCGGCGGCGCCATCGTCTGGTTCGTTTCCGGACTTCGTGGGCCTGTGGAATCCGAAGGCGGCGGCGAATGCTTCGAAGATCCTAGGGATATCGTCGCGGTCGGCGCGGCACAGGGCAACGCCCGTCACGGCAGAGATCATGACGAGAAACATGAGGATCGGCCATATACCTGCGGCCGCGAACTCACGAATGACGGACAAGGGTGCCTCCAGGCATAAAAAAAGCCCTCGGCGGTCGCCGAGGGCTTGGGGGGGTCGGTAGGTGCTGGAAACGAAAAAACCCCAGCCGATGAATGGCTGAGGTTCCGAGGACGCAGCTGTCCCCTTCACCACTACGGTATCACGTCGATTCAACGGCGGTATGCCCCTGGGGGTCACCTTCTCCTGGCCTCGTAATGCCTGATCAGAGGATAATCCTTTGGGGCACACTTGAACTGCAGACTTTCGTAACGCTCACCGGTCAGCGGCAGTTCGTCGCACTTGCATCAGCCTCATGTGGGCCGGATCAGCGGCCCTCCTTGTCCAGAAGGATCCACGCGTTCGGCGTAATGAGTTGCGTGATGCCGCAAGCAAGCTCGGCACCGCCGCTGATATCAAACTGCACTACAAGGCACAGCTCCGTCAGCCGCGCCGACGCTGAACGACGACCTGAGCCGTCAACCACAAAGAAATCCAGTGTGGCTACGTCCGCTCATCTTTACCGCGGTAAAGATGAGCCGAATCCAGTGTCACAAGCCACCGTTCGGCGTGTCGTCCCTGCTTCTCCGTGCGCGTCGACGCTCGGACCCCGTATGCTGCGGCCAGTTCCGAAGTAGCCCGCGAGGGCGAAGCACACGGGAGATTTTTGAAATGGCATACGTGTATGTGCTGCTCAATCAGAAGGGCGGCGTCGGAAAGTCCACCCTCACAGTGAATCTGGCGGCGGTAACCGCGGATGTGATCAGCGACGCCAAGGACCCCGAGGCATCCTCAACCGTCGCGGCGGTGTCGATCGACAAGCAAGGTTCGGCGGTGTGGTGGGCCTCGCGGCTCGACAATCTGCCATTCCACATGGTCCAAGCCCACGACGACATCGAGGGCTTGCGCAAGCTGCGTGAACTCCCTGGCATCGATCACGTATTCGTCGACACGCCAGGCTGGCTGGATACCACCGACGACGACAGCAGCGGCGACCCGCTCGGCGAAGGCCCAGCTGCGGACGCCCTGCGGGCTGTGCTGGACGCCGCCGACCATGTGATCGTGCCGATCGAGCCGGAGCCGTTGTCGTTCGATCCCACCGCCCGCACCATTCAACGGATCGTCCAACCCCGCGGCCTGCGATACACGGTCGTACTCAACAACTGGGACCCGCGCGACGGCGAGGCCGACCGCGATCAGACCATCGAATTCATCCGCCGCAACGGCTGGAACCGAGCCAAAACCGTAGTCCGCCACTACAAACTGCACACCCGCGCATCCGCTGACGGTCGGCTCGTCACCGAGTATCCGCCCAACGGAACAGCTTTGAGGGCGCGTGAAGACTTTTTCAAGCTCGCTCTCGAATTGCGGGTGGCGTGATGGCACGCGGCACAACCCGAAACAGCCTCGCCGATCTGACCAACTCCATCGGCGAAAACTCACCCGTCGACGGCAAGGCAGTCGCCCCACGGTCCGCCGGATCGCCGACCACGGCGCCGCTGACCCAGCTGGTGGCCAACCCTCGCAATCCACGCCGCGATGTCGGCGACCTGTCCGACCTGGCGTCAATCAAAGACCGTCAACTCCAGTCAGCGCTCGTCGTTTCCCGTGCCGCGTACCTGAAGTTGTGGCCGGAGGACGAGGCCACGATCGATGATGCGCTGTGGGTGGTCATCAACGGATGCCGGCGCCTGGCGGCCGCACGCAAATACGGCCGAGACAAGCTCGACATCGTCGTCAAGAACGAAATCGCCAACGACCGGATCTCGCTTCTCACCGCCGCTATCGACGAGAACATCGGCCGCCGCGACTTCGACGTCATCGAGGAGGCCGAAGCCGTCGAGCGGCTCGTCGCCGAGTGCGGCCACGCCGGAGAGGCAGCCAAGCGACTCAACCGCACCGAAGGATGGGTGTCACAACGACGTGCACTGCTGAAACTCGCCCCTGAACTCCAAGAAGCGCTGCGCGGTGGTGAGCTCGCGGTCCGAGTCGCCCGCAGCCTTGCCCAAGTCCCTCGCGAGGAACAGGTCACTCGATGGCGTGCCGAACAAGAACGCGCCGAGAACAAAGAAGAGGCCGACCAGCCGAAGCCGACACCAAAGCTCCGGTCCGCCAGCGCACCACACATCACCAAGGCCCTTCGCCGGTTCGAGCCAGAACCGACAATCCTGGCCGAAGCACTACGCGACTACCTCGACCAAGGACAGCTCGCCCAACTCGTCGACGCGCTCCGCACCAGCTGAGTCAAACACCGTTGGTATTTGCTCAGGCAGGCGACAGGAGAAGTTCACGCCGTGCACCCTGATCGAGCTGATCAGGATTACTCGGCACGCCATACCCGATACAATTTCGGTATGGCGAAGAAGACGCGGAAAGTCACAGTCACCATCCCTGAGGACGTGGCCTCTACGTTGGAGCAGTGGCGCGAGGACGGGCGCATCAAGTCCGTCAGCGAGTACGTCACCGACCAACTGCAGGCCGGAATGGACCGCGCCGCCTCACTGCGCGCCGTCGAGACCGTCCACGGCGGCGCCAGCGGCCCGAAACGGCCCCCGCTGGAGTTCATCAACCGCGGCCGCGCGCTGCAAGGACTACCGCCGTTGACTGAAGACCAGGCCGACGCGATCAGCACCCAGGCCTGGGCTACCGCGCCCGAATCGCGGTCGGGCGCTGCGTGAACCGACCCGTTCCAGCGGTGTCCGGAATCGTGTTCGACACCGCCGCCGTACTCGGCTGGATCCACAACCACCCATACCCGCAAGGCATCTACTGGTCATTCGTCGAGCACGGCGGGACCGTCCTGGTGCCGGCCGCGGTGCTTGCCGCAGCCGAATCCACCGACCGCGACCGCGATGCCCTCGCCGTGCTGCTCGATGCCCCGCACACCATGATCTCGGTCTTAGACCGCGCCACGGCCGCCGACCTCGGCGCGCTGCTACGCCGCCGCGGCCACCAAGACAACGCGGACACCCTGATCAGCGCTGCCCACGCCGTCGCCGAGGCCACCACACGAGGCTGGTACATACTCACCGATCGCGCCGAACTGATGACCAGTCTGGACCCAGAGGTGCTGTTCGACAGCCTGCCGTGATCGATCCGGATGACGGCCGTTAGGGACCAAAGTCTCAGATCCATTGCAGTGGCAATGATTTCGCGCGCAAGCTGTCGGTAGTGTCGGGCAAGATCCCAGAATGGGATGGGGCTCAGGAATTCGTGGCTCGTCAGCGCCGAGAGGTGAAGCTGGGCAACGCCGATTGACGGCCATCCGCTACGGCCCAGCCGCCGCAGTGGTCATCGCCTGCGGTGTAGAAGCCGCCCTCGCCATCGGGCCGGCGGGCACCGCGCTGATGCATCTGCCCGCATTCATGGCGTGGTTGACCTGGTTTATCCCGCCGATGGTGTATCTCGCCGGGATAGCCCTCGTGTGGGAACGCCGGGCGCAACCACGGCTGTATCGCGCTGCCCGCCAAGGGCTTTTCGGCATGGGCGCTTGCATGGCCGTTGTGGCGTTCTGCACGTCGATCGAACGGTTTCCCAGCCTCTACCCGGCGGCGTTCGCGCGTGGCCTGGCAGCTGGCGCCGGCTTGGTCGTCCTCGCTGTGGTCTTCATACCTGGATCCCGTCGCGAGCACGCTTCTACTGTGGGCTGATGGCAACCGCAATCATCGAGATGGACGACGTTCTGTTCGCGCGGATACAGCAGGCAGCTGGGGAGAACTTCTCGGAATGGGTCTCCAAGGCGTGCCGGTCTCGGCTGCTGACCGACGCGGCCCGGGACGCGGCTGTCTGGGAGCGCGCACATCCCGCCGAGGCGGCCCGGGAGCGAGCCGAAGAAGCAGCCCGATCCCTGGAAACCGAAGCCGAACACGAGATCCAGTACCAGGCCGAGGAAGCGGCCCGCCGCGGCGGCGGCGACCAGGCCGAGCCGACCGCCGAGGAAATTGCCGAGGCCGAGCGGCGAGTACGCGTGCTCTTCGAGCGCGCCGACCGCCGACTTCGCGAGCAGGGAGGAGAAGGCGATCAATGAATTGGATCGTCCGAGTTACGGCCGTGGGCAAACCATCGCCGGGTACAACACGGGCTGAGCCCACACCAGACTCATCGGGAAACGTCCTGTCCGGGGCGACCGAGCCACCACTCACATCAGGAACTCCGGAAGCGCTCAGGTAGTAGACGAAAGGACGAGATTCACGCCATCGTGCGCGCGCAGTTGCACTGCCGGTTCGAAGGCATCGAGGACACGGATGGCGAACGCGGGGTCCATGACAGCGCGGGCCTCCTCCGCGGTCATCCAGCGAAGTTCGGCAGCTTCAGCGGTTGGGTGGGCTTGTCCGCGTAAAGCGGTGCAGCGGAAGACAAGAGCAACGATTCCGCGAGTGATGTTCTTGTAGACGCCGGTGAGTCGGTCGACCTGCACGGTCACGCCGGTCTCTTCGAAGACCTCGCGGCGAACGCCTTCCTCGAAGGACTCATCGAGTTCGAGGACCCCGCCGGGTGGCTCCCAATGACCGTTGTCCCGGCGCTGTATCACCAGGATCCGGTCGTGGTTGTCGATGACTATGCCGGCGACACTCACAGAGTGTTTCGGCGTGGCGGTCACTCGTTCTGCTCCCATCCGGCTTGCTGCGTCACGCTGAAGACGCAGGCTATTTCTAGCCTAGACTAGGTGGCCTAGACGTGTTGAGCAGCGGAAACCGGAAGGCAGTGCGATGTTGACCTTGAAAACGGTGGATCGATCGGATGATCGGCCACCGTTTCGTCAGATCGCGTCGATACTGCGGGATGCGATCCGATCGGGCGGAATAAACCCAGGGGACAGGCTGCCATCCGAAGCCGAACTGATGACGCACTTCGGTGTTGCTCGTATGACAGTCCGCCAGGCGGTGCAAGAGCTGCGGTCCGAGGGGCTTGTTCAGTCTGAGCATGGCCGTGGTGTGTTCGTGCGGCCACAAGCGCCCATTCGACGACTGGCGTCGGATCGATTCGCCCGGAAACATCGAGCTGGATCCGAGGGCAAGGCGGCGTTCACGGTCGAGGCGGAAAAGTCGGGGTTCGCCCCAGGTGTCGATCGGATTGTCGTTCGTCGTGAACAGGCGAATGATGTTGTGGCCGAACGGCTCCGACTGGGGCCGAAGCACGAGGTCGTGGTGCGCGAGAGGCGATATCTGGCGAACGGTCGACCGGTTGAGTTAGCGACCTCGTACATCCCGGCTGCGTTCGCCAGTGGGACCATGATCGAACAGGTCGATACCGGGCCCGGTGGAATCTATGCCCGGCTGGAGGAGGGCGGGCACGTCCTCTCACGGTTCATCGAAGAGGTGGGCGCCCGAATGCCGACTCCAGACGAACGGCGCGAGCTTGAGATCGGGACCAACGTTCCGGTAATTACGGTGGTTCGCACCGCATACGACGTGAACGATGTCGCCGTTGAAGTGTGCGACACGGTGAAAGTCTCCAGCGCCTACCTGCTGGAATACGAGTTCCCTGCCCGATAAGTGAGCCGCGTCGGTGGCCATCTGAACTAAGTCTAGGCCGATACTTACCTAGACGACTAGGTAAGTATCGGCCTAGACTGGCACTTGTCTAGAGGAGTTGGGCGCATTGCCCGCGCTCAAGTCGAACGTGAGTTTCGGCGGAAGGAAGACGCGATGGTCATCGCGATGAGCTGCTGCCAGAAGAACAAGCAGCACCGCAACTCTGCGTGGGGGCGGTCGAGTTTGCCAATGCCGAGCAACGGTTCGGTTGCCAACAGGGCGTTTGTGCTTGCTATGTCTTGCTATCTCCCGACACGCCGCGCGGCGGGACGACGGTGAAGCCATGACCGAAAGACGTTCTCCTGCATCGTCACAATCGCCGCACATCCGTAAGCCGACCCCGTTTGTCAACGCGTTCATGCTGATTGGCGTGCCAGGTGGGCTGGTGTTTCTGACCCACCCGTTGTGGCCGGCGGATCTGGCGTCCCGTGTCGGGGCTGTGGTGGTTCCGGTGCTGGTCGGGATGGCGTTCGTCGCGGCCGCGCTGCTGCTGGTTGCGGGGGCCATCGCCTTCGCTGTGGGGCGTGGAGCGCGGTGGCTGCGGTATCGGCTTCGGTGGGCCCGCGCGCTCGACGATGCCGGGCTGACCGTGGAGAAGAACCACCAGCTGCTGGTGCCGAAGCTGGCCTCGGTGACCTTGCGTCGCGCCGCCGATGTGGTGCGAGTCCGGATGCTGCCCGGCCAGGCCCCCACCGACTTCGCTGGACAGCTGCGTGGTTTGGCAGTGGCGTTCGGCGCGGCCACATGCAATTTGCGGCTGGTCGATCACCGACCCGCCCTGATCGAACTGGTATTCACCCGCACCGCGGCCGCCGACAACATGGCCACGGTCACGCCACTGTTTGGAGGTGCGGCGTGATCGAGCTCGGATTCGTCGCTTTTGTCTTGATCTTCGCTCTCAGTTTCCTGGTCATCGCCACAGCCGCGTTCGCGTTCGGCCCGGCCGGAGTCTTCGCGGTGATGGCCGCTGTTGGTTCGGTCGTCGTGCTGGTTGCGGCGTCGAAGGTGTCCAAGCGCACCCAGGCCGCGCGGGCCGCGGCCGCCAACCAAGCCGCATGGGACAACTGGCTCGACAGCTTCCCGCATTCGGTGCGGCATGTGGTGCGCAGGCTGACCGATCCGTGGTCGGCGGTCACGTTGTGGTCGGCGATCGGGATGGGTACCGAGCCGAACCCGACGCGTGGAGAGCCCGGATCCTGGCCGGTGCTGGAACCGTCGTATGGGTCCTACCCTCCGGATGAAGGCATCTGGCCGGTACCGGTCGGCGCCCGTGTCCGTTTGCGGATGCTGCCCGGCCACGCCCCCAAGCAGTACGCGGCGAAGCTCGAGGAGCTGACCGTCGCGCTGGATGTGGACGCAGTGCGCGTTGTGGAGCACAAGGGGCAGTTGATCTGCCTGGACGTGCGCACCCGCGACCCCCTCGAGAACGCGATCCCGGTGCCGGTCCCGGTGGAGCCGGTCGACCTGACCAAGCTGAATCCCGGTCTGCGTGATGACGGCGATTTCTGGCTGGTGCCGCTGCTGGAACGCAACTGGCTCGGCGTCGGCGTCCCTGGTGCCGGAAAGTCCGGATTCGTGCACAGCGCGTTGGTCGCGACCGCCCCGGCCGCCCGCGACGGCCTGGTCGTCAACATCATGCTGGACTTCAAGTTCGGCATCGAGGCAGCCAAGGCGAAGGGCTTGCTGCACTACGCCGCGACCAGCGAGAAAGCTGGCGCGAAAGTGCTGCGCTGGCTGCGCTACGAGGTGGTGGAGAAGCGCGGCCGCGACATGGAACGCCGCGGCGTCGACAAGCACACTCCCACCCCGGACGCGCCGATGTATCACCTGATCGTCGACGAGCTGGCCGAGCTGCTCGACAACCCCGAGACCCGCAAAGAGTTCCTGCGGCTGCTGATCTCGATCATGCGGCTCGGCCGCGCGATCGGCGTCTCGGTGTCGGCTTACACCCAGCTCGGCAACAAAGCGATCCTCGGCATGCTGCGGGACTTGTTCCAGATCCGCGTCGGCATGCGCATGGCATCGCCTGAGCAGGTGGTCATGACTTACGGCGACCATCACGCCATCGAGCGCGGCGCGGCGAACACCTCCATCCCTGACCGCGACAGCCAAGGCATGGCCTACGTCGTCGATGAGGGCAGCAGCCAGATCGTGCGGGTCCGCGCCTACTACGTCACCCCCGCGGATCTCGACCGGTTCGCGCGCATGTACCCGCCGTTCGACCACCGGATCGCCGAGCAGGTGGAGAACTACACCGGTGGCGCTGCCGCTGCCGAAGAGGACGGCATCGGCAGTGGCCGCGCGGCCGAGGTGCTGCCGATGACTACCCGCAAGCGCACCTCCCCAGCCCTCCCGGATGGCGATCTTCCCGCCTCGATCCTCGCCTTCCACGGTCCCTCCAACGGCAAGAACGCCGACAACGAGAGCGCTGAGGCGGCCGAGGACGGCATGAGCGAGGACGACGCCATCTCCAAGGCCTTCGCTGAGGCCGATGCGCTGTCCGACGCGATCGGTAACGAGCTCGACGTCGCCACTGCGGATGACGAGGACAGCGCCTAAATAACTTCTAGACTGCAAGACTGCTAACAGTCTAGAATTCTGTTTGTTCCGTTTCATCGAAAGGAATCACCCTGATGACCACCACCCTCAGCCCCGCCGAGATGCCGTTCACCGTGCTGATCGACGAAATCGGGTCCGCGATCGACGCGCTGGAGGCATCCTTGGACGCCTCCCCGAACGCCGACGCAATCGCTGCGCAGCTGCGTGAGGAGTTCGCGATTCTGTTGCCCCGCGGTCGGTGGTGGCGCAAGCTCTCGCTGCGCCTGGCCGAGCCCGAAGGCCGCGGCCCCAGCATCTTCCGTGACCGTCAGAGCGCGGAGAACGAGATGTTCGACGTGACCGCCATGGCCCGCGGTGTGTTCGGGGTCCGCCGCCGCGACTACCGGCTGCGGCTGATGGTGCGCAACGTGCGCATCAGCGACACCGGCACCACCACAAGCCCGTGGCGCCCGGCCAACGTGCTCGCCGACACCACTTCGGCCCGGTGATCACGATGACGCTGCTGCACCCGTTTCGAGGCACCACCGCCGACGACGAGATGGCTGCTCTGCGTACTCAGATCCGCCGCCGCGCCCGCCGCGTGCGCACCCGCCAGGACATGGTCGCCTTGGTCGACGACATGATCGACGCCCTCGGCGCAGTGCTCGTCGCGGACACACCGCCCGATGCCCTGCCCGCCACCGGCCCGATCCAGGGCCCGGAGGAGGTGGACTCGCGCTGGTCCTGCACCGATCCGGGGCCCCTCACCGCAGACGAAGCACGCGAAGTCCTCGACGAGCACTTCGACTGTGTGCCCGATCGGGCGCTCTGCCGCATCAAACACACCGCGCTGGAAGTGCTGACCGCCGCCGACGTCCGCACCCCAGACGGCTGCCGCGTCCCGTGAATGGCGAAGGGACCAGCCCGCTGATACCGGGCTGGTCCCTTCCACCTCAGATTACGGAAGGAATCCGATGCCAAACACCACCACCCGCACCGAAGCCGCGCTCGGCACCGAAATCGCGGCGGTGGCCCGCCGCGCCGCGGACATGCTCACCGGCCTGGAAGACCCCGAGTCGCTCTACCAGCTCGTCATTGACCTGGCCGACCACGCCGACCGCCTCGGGACGGCGCTGCTCGACTCCGGCGAGCACCCGCTCAACGCCGCCGCGCTGGTCGACAGCGTGCGGACCCAGACCCCGGAGAACCTGCACCACCTGCTCGGCGCTCCGATCCACCGGGACTGGGGTGATGACCTGTGAGCACCAAAGACGTCGAGGGCACGGTCTATCTGCTGCATTTCGAGCGCCCGTACCGTCACGCCCGCCACTACACCGGCTGGACCACCGATCTCGACGCCCGTCTCGCCGAGCACCGCGCCGGTCGCGGCGCGCGCCTGCTCGCCGTGATCGGCCAGGCCGGAATCGCCTGGACGCTGGCCCGCACCTGGGACGGGACCCGCCGCCGCGAACGCCAGCTCAAGATCACCGGCGGCGCGGCGCGGCGGTGCCCGCTGTGCGGGATCAGCCCGCGCGCCCGCTCCGCGGCAAAGGCGGGTGGGCAGCAGTGATGACCACCGCCTACACCCGCGCTGACCGCGCCACTCTCTCCGACGCGGCCGCCACCGACCTGGCCGCCTGGGCCAACCACCTCACCGAAGTCCTCGCCCAGGTCGGCAGCACACCGGCCACCGCGAATCTGGTGTGCAGTTCCGACACCGGTGACCGCCTCTACAGCTCGCTGACCGAGCTCGCCGACCTCGGCGGCTCGATCGACCTGGACCGTCTCCACGCCGCGCTGCCGGTCCTGCTGCGACCGCTCCTTGGCGCACCCGACGCCGGATTCCCCCGCCTGACCGACCTGATCGCGGCCGCGCTCGAGCTGATCGCCCGCGCGGAGGCCGCGCACGCCATCACCGTCACCATCACCGGCGCCGATCACGACCCGACCGCGCGCGCCATCGACTCCCACCTGCAGTTCTCGGGCAGCGTGCTGCGTCAAGCCCTCACGATGCTCGATCCGACTACCACCCCGTCCGGAGGTATCCGATGACCACCACCGTCGTTCCCGAGTGGCAGGAACGTCTGCGCGCGGACCTCGCCCGGGTCCAGGCGTTCGCGGCTCAGCTCACCGCGGCCGCCGCCACCGACGACCTGACCATCGAGCAGCTGCACGCCGCACAGGACCGCATGGATGTCATCCGCGCCGAATGGGAACACGCACCCTCGGCGGCGGCGCGGCACATGTGGGCACACCTCGAATCCGGTGGCGGTGCCCGATGAACATCGCCATCTTCGAATCCGACGAACCGGCAGACGCTGACACACGGCTGCAGGACCACATCGAGCCCCACGACGCCGAGCAGACCGCTCGCGAGTTGCCGGATATCGCGGCCGCCGATCTGGGGCAGCTGGGTTCCGCAGTGCTCACCATGCTTGGGCGCATCAGCCACCTCGGCCACGCCCTCGAAGCGGCCGAGCACGCGAAAACCATTCTCCAACAAGTGATTCTGTCGCTGGAAGGCATGGAGGACCAGGAGATCGACGACGACGGCGAAGGCCTGCGCCGGTTCCTGATGCAGGCCCGCGAGCAATTGCCGCCCGGGCTGCGCCCGCACCTGGATGTCGAGGCCGAGGACCTCGAACTCGGACCGCGCTGGCTTGCTGACGCATTCACCTCGGCGGCGGATCTGCTGGGCCTGGCCGAGTCCGTCGCCGGGATCCATTACCGCACCCACCACGACCCGCAGCGCGCCGCGCGAATCAGCGGCGCCCTGGCAGCCGCCCGCGTGGCCGTCACCACCGCGACCGACCTCAACACCGCCCCAACCGAGGAGGAGATGTGAAACGAAAGTTCAAGAGCACCACCGGGATCGACGTCGATGATCCCTGGCTGCTGAGCGCGACGGTGGCGACCCGCACCGGTGTGCTCGGTCGGCTGCGGCCACGCCCACGCACGGTCACCATCGCCGCGAACTGTCCTCGCTGCCTGCCTGTGGGTTCACCCCGAAGCACTCCACGGCTGTGGGGATGGGTCAACCCGTGCGGGCACCGCGACGACCCGGCCGCCGTCCTCATCGAGGCCGACGGACTGGCCCGGGCCCGCGAGATCGCGGCTATCCGGATATCGCTTCCGCCGAAGCCCGCGCTCAGGTCCAGGCCTCCAGCTCCCATCGATCCGCCCGGTTTCTGCTGCGGTGCGCCGATGGCGAAGATCCCCGGCCGCGACGCCGATATCGAGATCGGCATCGAGCACTTGGCCCACTGCCACGAATGCGGCCACTACGAGCCGTGGGAAGCCGACACCGATTCGGAACTCTCCGATGGCTAGCCGCCTGACCGGAACCGTATTCGATCGCCGCGAGAGGGAGGAAAACCCGATGACCAGCAACAACACTCACCCCGCGCACCAGCTGCTCATGGAGCCGGTGCCCGCATCGGCCGGCCGCGAGTTGTGTGTCGGATCGTGCTCATGCCAGCAGATGACCCCGACCCCGCCGTGGGAGGACGACGCCGTCCGCCAAGCCCACCAGCTGCACGTCGAACTGGTGCAGGTCACCGTCGACCAGCTGCACGCTAAGAACGGAGGCCAAGCCCGATGACCTGGCTGCGCAGCTTCCGCAAACGACGCTGGATCCGGCGCGAGGCCGATATCGCGCGCACCGAGCCCGACACCATGGCTCGGCACGCCCAGACCGAAGAGGTCGAGCCCGGATCACTGCAGACGGTAACCCTGCGCGACCGCATCGGCGGCCCATGGTGGGCGCTGGGTCTTTACGGGCCGGTGCTCACCGTCGACATCGGCACACACTGCCCGCGCTGCGGCGAACCCCGCGGACTCCCGCAATGGCGCGGCCGCGTGCAGACCTGGACCAACCCATGTGGGCATCTCGACCGGCCCGCCGCGCTGATCGACGAGGCATCCGAGCTGCTGCTCGGCGCCCGCGTCGACGCCCAGATCCAGCGAATCCACAACCGCAGCAACCTTATTGCCGCCCGATCCGCTGCGCAGACGCGCGCCGCTCGGGCAGCTCGAGCCAAGGGATACACCCATGCCTGACACCACCGCAGTTCTCGACCGCCAAGCCGCCGCTGTCGTCGTCGAGTTGCCTGCCGCCGATCGAGAAGACCGCACTGTCTATATCGCGGCCATCCCGATCACCGAGATGTTCGTCGACCACACCTATCAGCGCGACCTCGACGTGGCCCGAGCCAAACGTATGGCCAAGAGCTGGGATCCGCGTCTGGTCGGCGTCGTCGATGTAGCCGACCGCGGGCCCCACAACCCTGAAGGCCGCTATGCACTGATCAACGGACAGCACCGGTGGGCCGCGGCGGGCCTGCGCGACCCGTACCTGGTGCTGGTCGCCAACGTCCACACCGGTCTCTCGGTCACCCAAGAAGCGATCCTGTTTCACGAAATCGACTCCAAGACCAAGAATCTGAGCACTTGGGATCGGTGGCGCTCCCGCCGCGCTGCCGGGGAGATCGCGGTCCTGGATGTCGAGAGCACCGTCGCCGACGCCGGATTCGTGATCGCCATGGCCCCCAAGGACGGCAACATCCGCTGCGTTCACACCCTCGAGCGGGTGCACCGCCTGGGCGGTGTCCAGCTGCTCGCCGACACCTTGCAGATCATCGTCGACGTGTGGGGGCGGCGCCTGGAGTCCGTGGACGCCCCGATCGTGTTCGGGCTGGCACTGATCCTGCATACCTACGGCGCCAAGGTCGACCACAGCCGCCTCTACGACGTGCTCATCGAGATGGTGCCCCGCCAGGTCAAAGCCCGAGCCCAGGCACTGCGAGAAACCGAAAAGGGCGAGATCGGCACGCTCGCCGCGCGATACATGCTCACCACCTACAACAACTGCTTCAGCCCCAAACTCGACCGTTCCCACCTCGCCCGCAAGTCCTGACGCCCGCACCCGGAGAACGGGAGAACCTCATGTCGAACACCGTGAGCGATCAGGCCGTGAACCTCGAAATCGTGTCCCGCATGCCGTGGCTGCTGGCCGAAGAGGAATCGATCTGGTCCATCACCGGCAGCTACGGCGGTGACAACGGCGCATTCAAGGACTGCTTGGCCATGGTGCTGCCCTTCGGCACCACCGACGGACATCGGCTGTTCGTGCTGATCCACCCCAACCAGCACACCAACCCCACCTTCGCGTTCCGATTCATCACCCCGGACCGGATCTCCCGCGCCCGCCGCCTGGTGCTCGTCGACGCCGACGACCCGAAGACCGCCCACTTCGCCGACGAGCAGGACCTGGTCGACCGCGCCCACATATGACCCCACGGAAGAAAAGGAAGAAAAGGAGAAAAAATGCCGAACACCGAGGACCGAGGAAGGAGATGCTCATGAAGCGCGGAACCGACATCTTGTGCGCGAATCCGAACTGCCTGGCGCCGATGGATGAGGTCGACACCGACGCCGGCCCGCAGATGGTATGCGCCGACTGCGGTCGCCGTGAAAGCGCCGCCGACAGTGCCGTGATCTACCAGCTCGGCGATCTTCGTCGTCTGCGGCGGCGAGCATCATGACCACCGTCCTGGAACCACCCGCGATTGCGTCCGCCGCAACCGCGGAATTCATCGACGCCCTGGTCGCCGAACTCGCCGACCGTACCGCCGATGTCGCCGGTGCCGCACTGACCTTGATAGATATCGCCGAGAGCGGCCACCTGATCAGGTTGATATCCGCGGCCGATGCCTTGCGTTCGGAGTTGGGCATCCTGATCGGCTCACTCGGTCCGGCCGCCCGTGCCGGACTCACCGTCGACCCGGCCGCCGTCGCGCCCGCGCTGCAGGCACGGCTCACCACCACCATCTGGATCGCCGACCTGGATAGGACTCAGCTGCCATGACCAAGACCATCTATCCCACCTTCGAAGGACCGACCGGCGCACAGTACGGCGGACCAGCGCCACAGCCATTGGTCGCCACCGTGCGATTCGAATCCGCACCGTCGCACCGCCAGGGGATCTCCGCCACCACAACGGCGGCCGCTGTCGCTATCGGCATCGCAACCGGATTCGCGGCGGGATTCGTTCTCGGCTGGCAAGCGCTGTGACCAGCAATTTTTGGAATCAACACGTCAACAATCACGAAAGCTAGACTGTTAACAGTCTAGCCTGCTAGGCTGGTGAAATCACCACGAGGACGCAGCGGGAACCGAACATCTGATACATGCCCGGTTCCCGCTCCGACTCTCCAACGACGGAAGGGCACCCCCGATGCAGGACACCACCGCCGACCTCACCCCCGCCATCACCGAACGCGCCAACCAGCTCGTCGACGCCGTGCTCGCCCTGGCCCTCGGCAACACCCCCGGCCCGGCGATGTTCACCGCGATGCGCGACCACGCCGAGGACGCCACCACGGCCGCGCCCGCGCTGCACGAACTGCTCGAGATCCAGACCCAAGGTGGCCGCGGCGCACTCGAGGACGGCTACACCCCCGCCGATCCCGCCGCCGTCGCCCGCGCCCTGCGCACCCACATCCTGACCCGGATCGCCGAGAAGACCGGCCTCGCCCTCACCGCAGCGGCCTGAGGCACAACCTCCACGAACCCCGGTGTCGCCCGGCTGCACAAGTCGGGCGACACCGGACACCACTCGCTGCGCCGGAAAGGGCAAAACACGATGAGCGAGAACATTCCCATGTCGGACAACATCATTGCTGCCACGCTCGACGCGGTCGCTGACCTGGATCCGTGCCTGCTCGCCGACCCGCACACGCGGGTGCTGATCGAGTTGGGCGCACAGTTCATCACCGAGGTGACCGATCGCTACGGATCACCGGCCGCCCCGCGCTGGGCCTCGGGAACCGTCGAGTCCGACGTACTGATGTGCTACCACAACGGCGGCACGGACGGGCACACCAGCGCTGGCCCGCTCGGAGCCGGGGTGCCGCGCGGCGTTCTGCAACTCGCCCAGGCGGTCAACTCTGCGGCCGGACGGGAGGTGATCGGTCCGATGCTGCGTGCGGCCACGTTCACCGCGGCCTGCGCACACGATCACACCCAGCTGTGCGGGCGGTCCCTGCTGCCGGAGGGGCAAGGCCCCGACCGAGGCGACGAGCGGACCTCCGCCGAAACCGCCCGCACCCGCTGCCTGGACGCGGGAGTCCCGACCGATGTAGCGGACCTGGTCCACGCCGCGGTCATGGCGACAGCGTTCAATCCCGAAACCAAGGTCCAGAACGTGGGTTACGACGCGTACCCAGATCGAGTGGTGCTCGCTCAGGAGGTGACCGCCGCCGCCGATTTGCTCAGCCTGGCCAGCCGTCGCGGCCCGCTGTCCTCGCTGGAGATGGTGTGCGAGTCGCTGTGCCTGCATCAGCGTGGCCGCCTGGTCCAGCAGCAGCTGCCCGCCGCCACCACGATCAACAACCCGGCCTGGCTGCTGGACTGCATCGACGTCGACCCCGAGCTGCACGCCGCGTTCACCGACGCGGTGGTCGGACAGGCGAAGTTCTTCGCCGGCCACCGCTACAGCGATCGGGCTATCCGCCAGGCGTGTGGCGCCAGCGTCGACGACCTGTTCGACGGCCGGCAGGCCAACGCCGAGCTGCTGGAGATCTTCGTCGGCCTGCTCCATGACGGACACAGTCCCCGCGAGCTGTGGAACTGCGCTCGAGATATGGCCGGATACTGATGCGCGACAAGGAAGTTCGCCCCAGCGCCTTGCTGGAGGACATGATCCGCGCCCACCAGGAACATCCTCGGCGGGAGATGGTCTACCTGGACCGAGCTCCGGAACCCCCGCAGGTCGAACACATCGTGGATTACTGGGATTCGGTGATCGCGTGCCTGCTGCTGTGGGCGCCGCGACGGTTCCGGCGCGTCCCGCAAGCCCTGTGCGGTGAGCTGATGTGGGCAGATCCGAACTGGCCCGAACTCCCGCCGTACCCGCAAACGCCGTACTGCCCGGCCTGCCTGGAGGTCGACGGCCGCGACTCCGACACCATCGCCGCCACCGTCAAACGCATTCGCGGCTTCCGGATCTGACCGAACCGAAAGGAAAACACCTGATGACGACCGAAAACACCACCCCAGAGCAGGAACTCACGGCGGACAAGGCATTGCGGCAGGCGCTGGAATCGCTCACCACTGCCGCCCGGCTCGCGACCACCAGCAGCGGCGAACGCGCATCACGTGTGATGGGCGAGCAGTTCGACCGCGCATTCATGGCCGTAGAAACGCTGATCGAGTTGCGCGCCGGGGAACGCGCCCGCACCGCCGCTCGATTCGGAACCACCGGGCCGACGATCTCGGCTGTCCGCTTGGCCGCTGACGTGGTGGCGCTGGCTGAACACGACGGCGAATTGCACGTCCTTCTCATCGAGCGTGGGAAGCCGCCCTTCCAGGGGCGGTGGGCAATCCCCGGTGGGCACGTCGACCCCGGCGAAGATTTCGAGGACGCCGCCCGCCGGGAGCTGCGCGAGGAAACCGGTCTTCTCGCTGCTGTGCTCGAACAGGTAGGTGTTTACAGCGCACCCGGCCGCGACCCTCGGGGCCGGTACGTCAGCGCCGCCTATGTCGCCCTGCTCGATCACATGCCCACACCCACGGCTGGTGACGACGCGCGCGCGGCTCGCTGGCTCCCGGTGGCGCATATCCTCGGCCAGCCCGATCAGCTGGCGTTCGATCACGCGCAGATCCTCGCTGACGCCGTGGCACACGTCCGCCGACATGACACTCATACCGTGACCACGGTGGTCGGCGGCCGCGCCCACGTCCAAGAGGTCGTCGGGTTGCGCTTCGATATGGGCTGACTCACACCCGCCGCCCGTCTGGGGGTACTACGGCACAACGCGTCGATCTCCGTCATGACCTTGCGCGCCTGCGCGCAGATAACGGCCCATCTGCTCGAAATCGCAGGTGGGCTGTTGCCGTAAGTAGGGTCTACGCCGATTGTCCGCCGGGCCCGGTACGGAATGCCACGGTGCGGGGGCTGATGGGCCCGCACAGTGACACCCCGGGTTTAGGCAGGCTCGGCGACTCAGGCTCTTTAGGCTTGAGCAGGTGTCCGACACCTCTTCTGGCGCAGCGAAGCCCACGCGTCGACGTACCAAAAGCTCGAGCATGAAGACCATGTTTCCGGGCTACTTCCCTCCGAGCAGTGTTGCCTTGCGCCGATTCGTCGTAGACGGTCTTGTGGTACTCGATACGAACGCTCTATTGGATGTGTACCGATTCACCGACACGACCCGCGCGCAGTATCTGCAAGTACTGGGCCTCCTGGGGAATCGTCTGTGGATACCGCACCAGACAGGTCACGAGTTCTTCGAGCGCCGAACCACTGTCATCCGCCAGCGGCACGACGTCAGAGACAACCTGGAGCGCGACTTTGCCAATGTCCTTGACGTAGCAGTGGCTGCGATCGCCCAATTCGCTAGGCGCCGCGGTCTCGGGGATGAGTCTGTTCAGCCGATCGCCGAGCACCTAGCTGGCGCGTTGATAAAGGTTCTCGCTGAGCTGGACGAAACGGCTGATACCGGTGCCGTGATCGATCCTGACGCTCATCCCGATTCAGATCCGATCCTGCAGGAGGTGCTGCTGCTGCTGGAGGAGAAGATCGGTGATCCGTTCGAGGTGAGCATCTTGGCTGGCCTTCAGAGAATCGGCCAGCAGCGCCTCACTGCGAATATTCCGCCGGGCTACCGCGATTCCAGTAAGGGAGGCGATCGTTCGATCGGCGACTTCCTGGTGTGGGAGCAGACCATGCGTGAAGCAGAGAAGCGCAAGATGCCGGTCCTCATGATCACCAACGAGCAGAAGCCGGACTGGGTGCGCGAGGACGGTGTGCATATCGGCCCGCGGTCAGAACTGGTCAAAGAGATGCGGGATCGGGCGGATCAGGATTTCCACCTCGTCGACGCGCGAACCTTCCTGACCCTCGCGCAAGAGCACCTTGCTGCAGAAGTCAGCGAAGCTTCAGTCGACGAAGCTTCTCGGTTGGGCCGCATCTCCGAGCAGCCTGAACAGGTAAAGGACGCCGTCGTGGCAGCTCCGGCGGCGCGAGCATATGCGCGCGCCTTCTCTCCCGAGGTCACGGGCACGATCGACACTCGTTGGGTCGATGGGCTCTACTCCGATCAGGCCGCTGGAATCATGCAAGCAACCCAACAGATCTATGGGAATGCGCTCAAGGGCTGGAATCCCGCTGCCTCTCTTGACTCCGCGCTCAAGGACTTGAATCCGACCGCGCGCCTGGATGCCGCGCTCAAGGACTTCAATCCAACTGCGCGCCTGGATGCCGCACTCAAGAACTTGAATCCATTTGCTGGCCTTCGGGATTCCACGCTCAAGAACTTGAATCCCACATATCAGGCGGCCCTCGCCGCAGCGAACGCTCAAGATCGCCAAGGTGTGTCGAAGCACACCGCTGAGGAAAGTGACGCAGCCAAGGCGAAGGCTCCGAGTGCCAAGAAGTCCACGCCAGTAAAGAAGTCCACACGCGGCCAAAGCGCCAAGAAGACAGCGTCGGACTCGGATTCTCTTGACGAGTAGCGCCTGGCTGGATTCCGCCAGAGCAAACAGGCGCTCAAGTTCTCGCCCTTCGCTGACGGGCGGCGCGGATTTCTTGTCGGCGAGTAGGGCGTACGCCTGCCTTGTCTCAGTGCAGACGTGCCCAAGCGATCTGCGCACCATCTCGATCGACTGAGAGCAGACGATAAGACTCTGCGACGGTACCCGAGTCCCCCGGGCGCCGGAATGACAATTCAATCTCGCACCGGACTTGCGTTGGGCGGCAACGCCGTTCGCTGCCACAGCCGGGTGGACGGCCCGGAATAGGCTCTGACCTGCGGGTGGGTAGTCGACATCGACTCTGAAGCCGTGTCATTATATGCGAACATATGTTCGAATCTATGGAGTCACGAGCGGTCAGCGAGCGACCTGAGGGGTCGCCCGCAGAATCGCTTGCTGCCCTCCCCCGAGCCGCCCAGCTCGATGCCCTGCGTGCCCGGATGGCTGCTATTCCCGGGCATGTGGGTGCCGATACGCGACCACCGCCCGACCATGAGGTCGATCTGCTCGTCGCCGTCCCGGGCGACCTGGGCGAGCTTCTTCCCGGCGGCGGTCTGCCTCGCGGCAGCGTCGTGTCTTACGCCGGCGGTGGAAGCGTGATGCTCGCACTGCTGGCGGCCGCGACCGGTGTCGGCGTCTGGTCCGCGGTGCTCGGCGCGCGCCTCGAAGACCGCGCTGTCCGTTGCTAGACTGATGACAGTTTGACAGTCTATGCTGTCGATATGACTCGGCGACTAGTGGTAGGGATGCTGAAAGGCGGTGCGGCCAAGAGCACCACCGCTTGCCAGTTCGCTATCTGGCTGTCCCTGCTGGGCCTGGGGCCGGTTCTAGTGGCTGAGGCCGACACCGATCTGATGGCGCTGGAGTGGATCAACGCAGTCCGCGAAAAGCTTCTGGCACTTGGCAATGGGGATCGCCGGCACCGGATCGATGTGGTTGATATGACCCATGGGCTGGCCCGTCTGCCGGAGATGGAGCGCAACTATCGGTATTCCGTGGTGGATGTCGAGCCGAAGCGCGAGAAGCTGCTGCGGGAAGCGCTGTGGCGGCCGGAGCGAGGCGACAAGAACAGCAACCGGACGGATCTGATCATCCCGGTCAAGCCGTACCCCGCCGATATCCGCAAGCTGCCACAGACACTCGCCCTAGCCGCAGAGGTCGACAAGCACAACCCGGTGATTCCTCGCGTGCTGCTGGTGCAGGTGCGAGCGAGCGCGGGCCACGCCAAGGAAGTGCCCAAACAGCTCGCAGCGTCGGGCATCCCGACCTTCCGCACCATGATCATGTTGAAGGAGTCCATCGGCTACAGCTTCCGCACCACCTACGTCGATAAGTCGTACTCCGACGTGCTCGGCGAACTAGACATCGTTCCAACAGAAAAGGATTCGACCAATGGCTGAGCCGCGTGAGATCCGTGCAAGTGAAATCCAAGCGTCCGTAGCCTCGGCGTTGGCTGGCGGATCGCAACTCGCCCCTGCCCCCGCGTCTACGGACAAGGAGGAGTTGCTGACCTGGACGCTGAAGATGGACCCGCAGCAGGCGGCCGAGTGGGACAACCTGGTCGCCCGATTGGCGGGCGCCACCGGCAAACGCGTCGGCCGCTCCAAGGTGTCCATCAACCGCCGCCACATGGTGGAAGCCCTCGTCAAACTCGCCGAAGACGACGAAGACGTATGGGACAAACTCGTCGACGCGATCCGCCGAGGGAAGTCCTAACCCCGCACGAACCGAGAGAGGCCCGGAGCACAAGCTCCGGGCTTTTTCGTGCCTCCGATCTTTGCAGCCGCGCCAGATATAGACTGCTGGCAGTCTGCATTGCTAGACTGTCAGCAGTCGAATCGGACGATACTTCGGGAGAGAGATCATGTCCCAGCTCAGCACACTGAATCCGCCGACCCGCATCGCTCGCGCGCTGGCGCACCGAATCGGCAGCGCCGCCGAATTCCTGTTCCGCACACCAACATTGCTGTTCGCCCTCTTCGCCGCCGCGATCGCGCTGCAGGGCGCACTGCTGCTGACCGTCAACCGCGCCCCCGCCGAGACGATGATCCCCATGACCATCACCGCGCCCCGCGCCGACGGATGCGTGATGTTCTGCGTGGAAGCCGATCCCGCGCCCTCCGATCCCGCCGCAGCCGCGGATCCGGCCCGCACCACTGTCTTGACCTCGCACTCGAATTCGATGACGGCCGCGACCACATCGACATCGAGATGCTGGATGTTCTGCTCCGAACCGGCGCCCGCCCCAGCTGAAATCGGCAGCGGCTCCAGCCCCGCCTGGAGGCTGGACCTGTAGCGCATCGCATGCCCCGGGCCACCTATCGGCATCGGCCGAAAACGGCACCAGCCTCGAACGATGGGCCACCATGGATATGGATCCGATGAGAAGTGTTGTCGCGCAACAAGATCGATGCCGAAAGTTTGTCAGAGCCAGGCGCTATCGTGCCGAAACCGCCACATTCAGAACAAACCCGAAGGGGAGGGATGACCATGCTGGTCATCAACGGCGACCGCGAAATGCCGGGAACCGAGAAAAGAGTCGTCGGCTGGCTACAGTCCCACTCGGCCAACCCGGCGATCGCGATATCGGGCTGCTACATCCCCGACCGCCGCGGCCGCCGCAGCGAGGAAGCCGACCTCGTGGTCATCACCCCACAGACCTGCTTCGTCATCGAGGTCAAAGGCATCCTCAAGCGCGCCAGCGGCGTGCTGACCTGCCCAATCAACGCCCGCTGGCACCTCAGCGACGTCGACGGTGACCCGGTCCACGTGCGCGCCGGTGACAACAACCCCATGGACCAGGTGACCGGTCGCATGTACGACCTCAAGGCTCTCGCCGAACAGGCAGGCGGGCACGATCTGTTCGTCGCCGGACTGGTCCTGGTGATCCCGCAATATCGCACCACGGTGACCCTGAACAAGGGCCCGATGCCGGTCGGACGCGATGTCCTGCTGGGTGATCGGCCCAACGAGCTGCTGGCCCAGCTCTACCGCGCCGCCCGCCGAAGCGAAACCCCATGGACCGCGGATCTGGTGCTCAAGCTACTCGCCGCCTTGGACATTCGCGACGACGCAGTCTCCTACACCAAGCTGCTCGGCCTCGGCTTCCCGTCCGAGCACGCCCCGGCGGCGGGCCAGGAGCAAGCACCGGTTGCTGAAACATCATGGGACCCACCGCCACCCACCATCATGTCGCCGCCGGTGACCTACGCCGACGTCGACGCTGGCCGGACGGTCATCGAGAACCGGGACTTGGGACGCACGGACACCTACACCGCCGATGACTTGAACGACGACTACGCAGTGCCGTTCACGGCCTCGAATTCGAGTGGGAGCCGCGGCCGCCGAACGCCGGTGCGATCCGCCGTGTTGGCGGCCACCGTCTTCGCCGCGATCGGCTGCGGACTCTGGTACGTCACGGACAGCAGCAACTCCGATGCCAGCGATAACTCGCCCTCTCCGAGTTCGGTCACTGAGCAATCGCCAGCGCCCGAGCAAGCCCAAGCACCCGAATTGGCGCCGGTCACCGAAGCGGCACCACCTCCGGCCGCGCCGGCACCCGCCCATGGGGGCTTCCCGTTCCAACAGGGCTGCTGAGAAGTACGGCTTCGCTGACAGGCGAGCGTTTTCGCCTGCTGTCGTGAGCGGACCGCGGTAGCGCACAACATGTTCGCGTTGTGCGCCACCGCGCGGCCTGCCTATCTCGCTACCCGAGAAGCCACGGCAAAAGCCGCTGGGCAGCCTTGCTCGCGAGGTCACCGAAAGCGCGCCCGACGAAAGCTCCGGCGGCCGCGGAGAAGAAGGTCTTGACGGGGTTGCCCCGTCCGCCGCGATCCGGCATTGGGGCAACATTCTCGTTGCTCGGATTCGACTGCTGTTCAAAGTGGTTCGTCACGGCGCCGACGGTAAGTGGCTGGTTCTCCACCTCTACCGAGCTGGAATCGTGCGAGCCGACCCAGCCACGTTCCCCGGACTCCGCAGCCCCGAGAGTGGACGCGGAGTGGATAGCACGAACCTGCGCCGGTTCACTTTCAGCCCCCATTCCAGGGTTTTCCCAGATGGGGGGACCCGCTAAGGTCACTACTACCTCCAATAGTTCGTTGCAACCGGACATTGGTGTTCGCCCCCTTCCCGAGGACCAGTCGGGAAGGGGGCACCTTCATTTCGAGGCAAAATCATTCCAGCAGAGCCGACCGACACGGTGGATACACTTAGAATCTCGTTGTGTCGCAAGGGCTGGGTACGGTTCAACGCCGGTTACTGGTGGCGCTCTACTGCGCCGAGAATTTCAATGGTCGCTGGATGGAGATGGCCATACATCCAGATCTCGACACCGGCGACGATCTTGGGTCGTGGTTTGCCATTTCGCAGTTCCATCTGGTCGAAACCGACCATGCGAAGAGATTCGCATACGCGGCGAAGCGGACGACGGTTCCCCGTGACAGGGAGTTCAAACGGAGCCGACGAGTTCCGTACCGGCGAGCTCTGCGAACGCTGGAGCAGCGCGGCCTGGCCGAGGCCAGGCTCATATCCGTGGACTTGAATCTCCTGGGCCAGTGGGCCTATCGCTGGCATGGTCGGCCGCCGGCCACTCGCGAGGTATGGGTTGCCCGACTCACAGAGCAGGGCATGGCCTGGGTACGGAAGAACGCACCCGAGCAGGTGCAACCTCTGGGCGACAGGATGGTTCGCTCGGGCGATCGTTTCGACCCCGAGCATCGGTGGCAGCTCGAAGACTCTCGGCGGCGAGCACGCCGACACAGATCGACGACCATCACGACTTCTGAAAAGCCGACCACTGGTCGCGCGAAAGCCTTGAACAAGAACGAAGTTGTCGACCTCCTCCAACGCGAGGGAACCAGCGCCGAGCGGGTGCGGACAGTTCTCCGAGAGTGGCATCGCGAGGAACAGCGGCAGCACCGCCTCCAGTTCGGAGAACCTGGTCCATCGCTGGATGAGCACATCTTCGGAAGTGCCGAAGTCGACGACCTTCGTAGCCGCCTCAGCTAGCGAACGGGCGGGTGCTTGACACCTCGAACCGATCGTTGGCGCCCACTACTCGCTCGATGTAGCAATGAAATTCGATGTAGTACACCGAATTTGTGCACTATGGGAAGCGGGTGCGAGTACTGTAGCTCCTCGTTGATCGGCCATGTGAGTTCGGTCAGCTCGCCACGCGGAGCGATCTTCCGCTTGACCTGGAAAGGGATCGCGATGCGGCCCAACATCTTTCAAGTCCCCCCGGTCGGTAGCCCCATGGGTCAGTTGTCGCGGCCGAAGGCCGCCGACCTGCTGCAGATGAACCCACGGGGAATCGACTTGCTCCTCGACTCTGGGTATCTGCCCGACCTCGACATCGACCGGATTCTGCGCCTGGCCGCACGGTTCACCCTCGAATCCGATGGCGACCAGCCAGTCCTGCGGCAAGCGCTGATCTCACCCGCACTCGACGGCGATCCAAAAAGGAAGGTTATCGGCGAATCCGCCACGCTCAGCAACGAAGAGGTGGTCGAGTCCGACCGCATGTATTGGCGTTCGAACCCGGAGCTGATCGTCGCCGCGCAGTTCCTGCCGGTGACCCTGGCCGGATTCCCGGTCACGGTGCTAAAGGTTGCCGGCGTCGACGGCGACCCCCTGCGCGTGCCCAAGATCAACAAGTCCGGTGACCCGTACATCGAAATCCGACACGCCTACACCGCGAAGCTGGTCGGCCGGGTGCGTGAGCTCGGCGTGCCCGAGCTGGACTACATCGCGCCGGACCTGACCGTCGATGACCGCGAGGTGGTCAAGACGATCCTCGGCGGCCGGTCGACAGCACGATCCGGTGGCCCGATCGCCTACCTGCCGAAAACCGCTGCCGCATAACACAGCACGGAGGCCCCGACCCGCGAGTGTGTAGGTCGGGGCCGAACAGAGTTCACCGTAAGTCTGCTGAAGCGTTCCGGCACGGGGGATTTCATCGTGCTCGGTGGTGGCGGCGGGGCGTTCGGTGCGCGGTCGGCGTCGAGCGGGGTGGTCGGGTGCCACGCACTGCGTACTTGTAGGTCTGGCTCAGATTTATGTTGGCGCACAACGGGTTTGTGCAGTTTGTGAGGTGCTGGAGTCCAAATGGAGGGTGAGAGGGCCTGGAAACGATTCCAAATCGCTGGTCGGCGCGTTGGCCGTGGTCAGCGCGCCGATGTGCCTGTACGGAATTGCACCGATGTAGTTCTTGAGGCACTTGGGGTGGTGGTGTGCGGGAAAGAGGTGACAGACTGGTAACGGCCCCGGTGCAGCCCGGAGGTTCCACGTGCGGTAGCTGCCAGGTAGCTATATGGGGGTGCGGGAACTTTCAAACGGGTTGCATCGCTGAGGCTTTAGAGCTCAACAGGCGCGCATGCTCGCCCGGCCGGTACCACGCTGGTGGATCCGGACCGAGACCAACGTCGATCCGGATCGGCTGGGTGGGCAAGTGATTCCGCGACTCAAGGGCTCATGCGTGAAGCAGATGCGAAGGAGTTGACGGGTGGCCTGGCTTGTGTCGACTGCACCGAGGAGTGTGCAGCGTTCAGATGTGGAGCGTGGCGCATGGCTAGGTCGAGCGCTGCGCCGGTCTCGGGATGTCGATGACCCCTGCCGACCGCAGTGACCACCGCCGTCAGGGTGACCGAGTATGTCGGCACCGAACTGAATCTGGTTCTCGACCTCGAAA
This sequence comes from Nocardia sp. NPDC004278, assembly GCF_053602975.1. Lineage (NCBI taxonomy): Bacteria > Bacillati > Actinomycetota > Actinomycetes > Mycobacteriales > Nocardiaceae > Nocardia > Nocardia sp. NPDC004278. The sequence goes on along the minus strand of NZ_JBSGEQ010000049.1, from coordinate 13,483 downwards.
GCTCGTCCTACGAAGAGCTACGCGAGGAATTCCTGGCTATGACCGCCAGGGCGCAGCAGGATTCGGGGCTGACCAAGGCCAACATCGCCCGTCTCGGTGCCGGGGAATTCAGCAAATCGACGGTCTATCACTATGCCGGTGATCCGAAGAAGTACAAGGGCTTCCCCAAACCCAAACTGCTGACCAAATACCTGGAGATCTGCGGGTTCGCCCCGGAGCAGGTGGTGTTCGCGGTAGCCAGGTGCGAGTTGATCAGGATCTTGTATCCCGAAGGGAACAAGACCCCGTCCATGCCGGGCGTCCCCCGCATCGACCCACCGCCCGGGCCGGACACCGCGGCGCCCAGCAGCACCAACTCCCCGACCCCCACTGCACCGGTGCCGGCCGCGCACGGTGGGTGGTCGACGAAGATACAGGGCGCCCTGGCAGGGATGAAATCGCTGCTGAAAGGCGTGACCGCCTACAACCTGCACGGACTGGAAATTACGCCGGTCGCCCCCACATCGGCACCTGCTGTCTATGGGCCGCCCGCGCCCAACCCGCCGTGGCCGGGACGCCCCGCCGGGGTGCGGGTCGAATCGCCAGGGCAGATCGCGGCACGCGTGGTCGGCGAGATGTTCGCGACCAACGCGCACACGCTGGCCCGCTATGCCGGGCTGGATATGGTGCGTGAGGTATACCGGCGGGCGAGTGCGGGCATGTTGGAGTTGCCGGGCACCTATCGCGAGCTGACTCAAGTCACCATGCCAGTCGCATCTGGACTCCTGATGCCCGGGGACATCGTCGTGCTGGTGGGGCTCGCCGATGCTCCGACCCGCACGTTCGGCCTGTACCTCGGAGCTGGCGAGGTCGTATGGGTCGGGACCGGCGCCCAGGTGAATCGCAGGCCGCTGAGATACGAGACGGTATCGGCTGCTCGCAGACTGGTCTGGCCCGCGGAGCCGATCCCCGAGCGGCAGGCCGCGCCGCCTGCGGAGCCGCCGCCAGCGAAGTCGATCGCGGAGATGTACGAGCTCGAGATGCGCGAGCTGACCGAGAAGATCGAGGCCCTCTGCGTGGGTATCGAGCCAGGGCGAGTTGCCTTGGGAAAAATCGAGCTGTCGGGCTTCCCGTTTGAAGGAGGACAGGAGGCCTTCGTTCGTCGGGTATTCGAGATGACCGACTTGCCGCTGCCGGCCGATCTCTGCTTCGGCCTGCCCATGGACATGGTGCAGCTGGCTGACCTGCCGGTGCGCCCCGGCGACATTGTTCTCACCGAACACGGATACCTGGGCATTCTTGCCGAGAACAACCGTCTGATTCATCTGGGCAAGCGCGGCTGGCCGAGAGAGATCGGGCTCAGCGAAAGATTGTTCGTGGCGGCCTGGCGAGCCAGCCCCACGCGGCGAGGCTGGGCACTGGAGTCGGCGGTATTGCCGGTAGAGAAGAGCAGCGCAGGCAGGACCAAGCCGGTGGGCGGACAGCAACTGCGCCCTACCAGTCACCCACCGCTTGCCGCTGTCGTCGCGATGGTGTGCGAAACCGTGGAGGCGGTGGTCCGGCACGGAATGTGGGTGCCAGTAGACGCGCGTGCCTTCTACCAAGCAGCACAGGCCCGCGGTGTCGAGTTCGAGCCCAGGCAAAAAGCCTGGGTTCCGGTTCGTCATCCTGCCCGCGCCGCGCCCGCCGTCCGCGTCGACGAGCCGGCGGACGGGAATCTTCATCCGGCGCCGACCGTCACCAAGCATGTCGTGATGGCGCCGCCAGAGCTCGACGATCTGAATGTCGTGGGCTGTGTTTCGCATTGGTACAAGGCGATCGGCGCGGAGGTGAGCACCGGCGAGCCGTTGGTGCAGATCACCAATCCGCTGGTTGATCTCGAGCTCGAGGTGCGGTCTCCTTCGACCGGCACCTTGACCGAGATCGCCGTGTACTTGGACGACACAGTCGAAGCGGGGCAGCGGTTGGGCGTGGTGACTGAGAGGCCGCCGAGCGCGGCGAGACCGGCACGTCGGCCGACGGGCCCGAGTCTGTTCAGCTACAGGAAATTGTGATTGAAGCGGGTGTAGGAGAACGGATTGACAGATTCGGTGGTGTCCTCCGCAGCGTTCTTCCTGCGATGATTCAGCACTGCTGCTAGTAAGACCGGAGAAACTATTTCTGAAAGAATTCGTACTCTTCCCGGATTTCAATTCTCTGTAGCCATCAGGTTTTATTTGAATCTCTAAATCGGATATTTCTTGGTTTCTGTTGGTCCTTGGATTCGGGTTTCCAACTTTAGGTTTTCCAACTCTGGAAAGTTAACGCTTGGGGGTGGACCCGCCGCTTGCGGACGGGGGTCCACCGGTAAGCCCCGACTTCTCGTCACATTCCCTCTGTGTGAGCCCGGGGGGTGCGACGCCACGTAGTCCACGGCGTTAGCACGCGTGACAGTGAATCACGTCATCGACATCCGAACAACCCCGCCGCGCGTGTCATATCAGGGAAGTCAAGCGGGCCTGCGAACCGGAATTTTTTCCAAAAGCACAGGTAGAAGCCATCTTTGGAGCGTTGCCTGACGTCGTTTGGAAACCCTACTCAAGTTGTCCAGCTAACCGATCACCCCGATTTGGAAGGGTATTTGGAATCCAATTCCGGTGGTGAGCTTGCCTGGGATGTCCCGAGGAGAGCAGTGAACCTGGCCGTCGCGGTGACAGCGTGGGGGATCGACATATGGGTGAGCGATAGGGACTCAATGGGTGTGCGTGGGTGAGCGATAGGGACTCAATGGGTGTGCGTGGGTGAGCAGTAGGGACTCAATGGGGGAGCGTGGGTAGGCATGGGTGTGGTTGGGAAGGCTTGAGTCGAATATTGGGTCCGCCTTAGGCATGGACAATTCGGAGACTGTGTTTATGATCATTTCGTCTCTCCTCAGCCCGGAGGGAGATGGGAGCCCGTCGAGTTCTTGCGGATCGACGGGCTCACCTAAACCGTCGAGTCGAACCAAACACGCTTGACCGCGTGCGTCACATTCCCCCAATTAAATCGTGTGAGTCCGGATCCAGGGTGAGAGGTTCAGCGCGCCCGATTCGGACCTAGCCCTCAAGGACCGGAAAACTCCATGCTGAATCCCCACCTCAATCCTGTCGACCCCGCCGGGCAGCAGCCCCCAATGGTGCGAGTGGTCCAGGACCAGGTGAACATCGCGGTGGCCTCGACCGTGCGGATCTCGCAGAACCCGCCCACGACCACTCCATCCACGGAGTCGCGCTCGCTTGGCCAGAGCATCGGCGTGGCGGCCGAGCCAGGACCGCCGGTGACATCGCCGATTTCGCCTCTAGTGTCCGCGGCGGGACCGGCGCGGGGCGGCATAGATCATGCGGCGGCATGGCTGATGTTCGGGCTGACCGTGGCGTGCTTCGTCTTCCTGGCCTACCTGGTGACCATCGACAAGGCTGATCTGCAGGTCGGTATCCCCGCCACAATGGGGGTCGTCCTAACCCTCAACACGGCCGTGTTCGGCACTCGCACGGTGATGCACAAAACGCGCAAGGCGGCCGCGGTCGCTGGGCACGCCGTCGCCGACATGCTCGATCCGGTGACCGGGAGTGACCAGTGATCGACGCACCCGTTCGCCACAGCCTTGAGATCGTGATCATTCGGCCCGACAAGTGGCAGCGATGAGCGGCCGTAACGGCGGCGGCCGCCGCCAACGTGTCGCCGGCGGCCGTGATAGGCGCGCTGGCACGGTGCGCCCTGCAGGTGGCGGGGTGCGGCGAGGCCGGATGGCGAAGGAGGAATTCACGCAGGTGAGCAACAAGCTGTGCCGAGACGATCGGTTGAGCCATAACGCCAAAGGTGTGTGGATCGCGATCGCATCGAACGCCGACGGCTTCCCAGTCACCCTCGACAAGTTGGTCAAGGAGAGCGCCGATGGGCACCATGCGGTGCGGAGCGGGCTCGCCGAGCTTAGGAAGTACGGGTACGTCATCCGCGGCGAACGCGTGCGCAACGAACTTGGACACCTCGGCCCCTATGAGTACCTGATCACCGACCTACCTGACCCGCCGTTGTCGGTGGTCCCGGACGCCGAAAACGAGCCCGGCGCCCGCGTCGTTGCAAACCTGGGCTCGTCGACCGTCGCGGCGGAGATCCGCCGCCCGGCGACTGACTCCGGCGCGAGCATGGTGGTCGACTTGGTTAAGGCGAAGCCCTCGACAACGAAGGACAGCGACGACAACATCCATGCCGCCGCCCGCGCGGTTCTGGTGCACGCGTCGGTGCCCGACACTGAAGGTGCGCGCCTGCTCGGCAGGCTGCGCCTGCGCGCCCCCATCACATCGCAGGTGATTCGTCAGCACGCCGCAGAGGTCGACGAATTACTTCGCACCTGGCCAGCCGCCGCGCTGGCCAGGCATCTGGAGTACGAATGCGGTGGACCGGAGATCCGGAATCCGATCGGGCGGTTGATCTCCGCGATCAACGACACGCGGCCCCATCCCCTGGCGTCTACGGAAGGTCTGCGACCCGGCGGCTGCGACAAGTGCGATCACGGGATCGTCATCGACACGATCGACGACGGCTGTGGAGGTAAAGATATTGCGCGCCGGTGCCCGGCTTGTCGTCCGTCCCTCTCCACCGCATGATGTGCGCCGTTCCTGCGATCAGCGCTTCGACGGCCACGAGTTCGGTCAATGCCTGCCTGAGTGTGAAAACCGAACCTAGGCGCACTGCTGGTCCGCCCTACATCTGATTTACCTACGTTGGCTCCTGCTACGTCCGTCGACCCTGCATAGGGCAACCCGAGGACTTAGAAGAACAGGACTTAGAACATCAGACAGACAGATCGCGCGGAATCGCGCGATCTGTCTGTTTCACGGGGGCACCACAGGCTGACGTTGGTCCAGGTCGGCGACGAACCCGAGCCCGACCCTCACGAGCACCACCCGAATTTCTCCCTCATTTCTTTCCCGGAATCAGGTCGTTTCTTCCGGATGTGCGCACGGACGGCTATTCCGGATCGACCGCGACGAGCTCGGCGACGCGCACGCTGAACGGGTAGCGACCCGGTGAATCCGATTCGACCGACTCGACGATTGCGTGGTCGGCCTCCACCTCGAGTACCTGGAACACAGACACACCACCAGCTACGAGCAAGACGCGATCACCTACATTCACCACGCTGCGGAGACTATCCCGTGCAACCGACCGGTTTGTGCAGACTGCCCAGCAGAGCACACGATGAGCTATCGATTCTTGGCCTCGGCGGTGTCAACTCACCCGTCCTTCTACAAGCCCAGGTCATCCCCGCCGCCACACTCCGGACCGAGGTCCGGCAGCTGCATCTCCTGGAAGGTGTGCGGAGTCCAGGTCTGGGTTCGGGTCTTGCGGACCTGCGTGCCCGCGGCGGATATGGAGACCGCGGCTTCGTGCTCTGCTTGTTCATCAAGTTCGGTGCGGGCCCGATCCTCGAGGTCCCGCTCCGGATCGGTCAGGTCATCACGGCGCTGCTGTTCAGAGATAGCGGCATCGAGCAGCTCGGCGTTGTCGTCCAGGATCTTCGCCGAGCGGCGTCGGTCTTCGTCGGCCAGGCACTCAGTCTCGCGGTCATTGGCGAACTCGGTGTCGCGGCGTTGCGTGTCTTGAGCCTGAAGCAAAGTCGATGTCCACGCTGCTTTCGGCACGGTGACCGCCCGCTCGGCGTTCTTGAGGTCCCGCTTGGCGCCGACGAGGGCCTTCTCGGCCTCCTTGACATTGGCCTCCTGGGCAGCGATGCGACCGTTGATTTCGCCGCGGACGCGGGTCTGCCACCATTTCGTGGCCGCCAACTCACGCTGCGTCGCGGCCAGCTTGCGCTCCCGCCGGTGCAGATCCTGCTCAGCCTCGTCGACTTCATGCTCCGCACGGTGGACGGAGCTGATCGCGGCGGCCTGGTCATCGAGGTCACGATGGCGAGCTTGGACTTCGCCGACCGGGTCGTGATGCTCGGTGGAGACGGGGAGTTGGTCGGTCCAGATCATGTTGCGCAAGCTGGCGATATCGTCGGCGAGCTGGGCATCCGACATCCGCCGCAGCCCGTCGCGGCGCAGCTCATCCACGACGCGGGCGAACCGCTTGGCATCCTCGCCACGCTGTTCGTCCAGATCACGGGCCATTCGCCACCGCAGCGCGGCCGCCGGTTGCTCAGCTGGCAGCAGCATCGGCTCGACCGCGGCCCGCGCAGCCACCTCCACATCGAGGCCGGTCGCCGACACCCGAGACCACTCCGTCGCGAGTGTCGGCCAGAACGGATCATCGAGGATCCGAGGATCCAATGAGGTCGCCAGCGCAGACCAGCGGCGCACATCGACGGCCTGGTCGCCGAGCACGCGTGCGGCCCTCCGCTCCAGTTTGCGCTGCGTTCGGCGTTCGGCCGCACCGCGAGCATGAGGTCCGGTGCGGCGTCGGTCGATATCGGCGACCCCTTGGGCGGCCCGCCACACCGCGAGATCGCCGAGCAGTTCCGGGTCGGTGCCGATCAGCGGCCGCGCCCACATCGGCGCCGACGCGACCTTCCAGGCCCGTGCGGCCGCAGCGACCTCGGCGGCCAGCCCGCGCACTTGCTGTTCCCGTTCCCGCAGATGCTGCCCGAACTCGGGATCACCCCTCAGCACCGACGGGATGGCGGGCAGCCACGGCAGCGGCCCACGGATACGCGCATGATCGCCAGTCGGGCCGACGCGCCAGTCCAGCACCGCGGCACGGTCCCGGGCACTGTCGAGCTCGCCCCGGTTCACCGCGGCGGTGAGGATCGCGACCGGATCGCCACCCTGCACTGCCCGAAGCGAAAGGCGTTGCCGCAGTGTCGGGTAGGCCGGTTCGTCGGTCAGACCAGGCACCAGGCACCAGGCGCTCGGCGGCGCTGTCGATGTCGTCCAGCAGCTCCCCGGTGCGATATTCCGCGGCCGCGGCGATCGCATCGGCGTAGGCGGTGGCCGAGTGCCATAGTCGGGTGCGTGGATCGGCGGCCACGCGGTCGGCGCTGGTCGCTGAGACCTGCCCACCGTCGCGGCCCAGCACCGCGGTCAGCACATCGAGGTAGGTCGGCGGCATCTGCGCCTCGATCGTGAACGGCGCCGGCTCGGAATCGGCCAGCGCCGTGGCGACGTAGGCGTGGTTGGCGCTGCGCCCGCGAGTCAGCATGACGTACAACTGATTTCGGGTTTCCCGCCCGGTGAGCACACCGTGGCAGGTGTCGACGGTCAAACCCTGGCTGGTGTCGATCGTGGTCGCGTAGCCCAGTGCGGTGTGTTCGGCGACGTAGTCGGAGGGCAGCGTCACCAGTCGCCCGGATCCGTTGTGCGCGACAGTGATCCGCCCGTCCGGATATACCGTGCGGACCCGCCACCAATATCCGTTTCGCACATGATCGGTGTCGGATATCCGCAGCTGATAGTTATTTTTCCGAGTAGCGATCATGTCGCCGACGCTGGCGGCCAGGCCGTCCCCGAGCCGCACTTCCGCGCGGGTGCTTGCCTGCGGATCACCGGCCAGCCGGGCCGCCCGGGCACGGGCATTCAGCTGGGCCACCATCGCACGAGTGGGGGCGAGCAGGATCGAATCCAGGCCCGCGGCAGTGTCGGCCGCCCACCCCGCGAACGCCTGCTCAGCCACCGCGCCGATGGCACCGGTGTGGATACGGTCGTGATCGGCGTAGAACGCCAGCGCGGCCGGATCACCCTGCCGCACCGCCAAAGACGCGGCACGCTCACCAGGATCGGCGAACCGCATCACCTGCGACAACGTCAAGGATCCAGCCTCATAGGCGATATCGCGGACGACCCCACCAGCGGCCACCGCCGCGAGCTGCTGATCGTCGCCGATCAATCGAACACTCGCGCCGCGATCCAGCAGAAACCGCACGGCGGCATCCAGATTCGTCGTCGACGCCTTCGCCGCCTCGTCGATGATGACCAGCGTCCCCGCGTCGATATCACGCATCCACTCCGGAGCATCCGCTGCATCCAAAGTGCCGGCCTCCACGCGCGCCGCGACGTTGACCAGCATGTCGATCGTCCCGGCCCTGACCCCGGCTTCGCCCTCGAGCACCGCCGCCGCGGACGCGGTCGGTGCGAGCCCGATCACCGTGCCGCCCTCAGCGGACCAGGCCCGCACCAGCACCTGCATCGCCGTGGTTTTGCCCGTCCCGGCCGGAGCGATCCCCAGCTGCAACCGCATCCCCGACGTGGCGAACGCTTCTACCAGCGCCTGCTGTTCCGGATTCAGTTGGCGGCCACGGTTGTTGGCGGCGTCTTCGATGATGGCCACATCCACTGCGGCCGCCGATATGGTGCGTCCCCCATGCAGCAGACTCGCATCGATCAGCCGACGCTCGGCTTCGAGGACCTTCGGTGAGGTGAACGCCGCGGATCCGGCCACGACAAACTGACTGGTTCCGTCCCGACGTCTCAACGCGTCCGGCACCACGATGTTGTCGGGCACGCCGCGCGGGATCGATATCGGCGGCGACATCGCAGCCCGCACCACCTCCTTGCTGACCTGCCGCCACTGCTCGCGACCGATCTGGCCGCGGAGCTGGCGTTCAACCTCGATGCGCACATGGTGGATCCGCCAGGTGGCACGTTTCGCGGCCACCTTGTCGACCACCTGGCGCGCGGTCTCGGCGATCCAGGCGTCATCGACAACCTTCTCGCGCACCAGGATCCCGCGCCCCAGCACATCGGCGAGCATGGCTTCGACGGCCTGGTCGCCGCCGAGCAGCTGTACGGCCTCGGCCCACCAGACCTCACGCTGCTCGGCGTGCGAGCGCGGACGGTGCTTGGGTGCGCGGGTTTTGATCGTCGCTGTCTGCGCCAATTCCACCGCTTCGCCGGGCGTCGGTTCACGGCCATGCCATTTCTGGAAATCGTCGGTCAGCTCGGCCAACTTGGATTCGATCATCGCCGAGCGCTTCGACCACATCACATTCACTTCGGTGCGCATCCCGACGATTTCGCGGATGGGCTGCAGATCGGCGCCGCGGCCTGGCCGGGCGGCGAACTCGATGCCGAGCGCTTCGAGGTGATGTTCGAGGCGGGCGTCGTAGATTTCGGAGGCGGCCCCGCGCAGCTGGTGGATCAGCCGCCCATCCAATGCTCGCCACTTCCCATCGAGGGTCCGCACTTTGTTCGAGATGACCAGGTGGATGTGCAGATCAGGATCACCAGCACGGGAGTCGCGGTGCGTATAGGCGGCCGCGATCAGGCCCTCGGTGTCGACCTGGCGCACGCCGTTGGCGCCTAACCGGGTGTAGGTGTTCTCCTCGAGGAAGGCCAGCACATCGGCGACGGCGGCCTCGTTGGCGGCCTCGATCTTCTCAGCGATCTCGCGCGGCGCCAACGCCCACAACGCACTGACCGACTTGCACGGCGAGAACGTCAAGTCGTACGCACTCAACGCCGCTTTCGGCGGCTGCGAGTTCCGCGCCACCCACCACGTCAGCTCCCGATCCGACTTCGGCGGCCGACTGAATTCCTCCTCGAACATCCGCTTCGCCACCTCGGAGCGGATCCGCCGCCGCACCTCCTCCGGCACCGCCGCCCGCGGCCCGAAGCCATGCTCGATGTTCCACTCGGCGTAGGCCTTCGAGCGCTCCTGCATATAACTGCGTTCCGGCAGGCTGTACTGATAGAACGGCCGCCCCAACCGCACCGCGTGCGAAATCGCCTTCGGAGAGGCACCTTCGGCTCGCATGCGCACGGTGATCGACTCGGCGTCGGGATGCATGCCCTGGCCGTACAGCGCCGCCATCTGCGGCTCGAGCACTGGATCGCCTTCGCCGATGTCGGCGAACGCTACGAGCCCTGAACCGAGCCACCGGCCCGGCATTTCACCCTTCGCCAGGTAGTAGTCGTCCAGGCTGGCGCGGCCTCGATCATCGCCGTCGCACACAGCGATGCAGCGAGCGTAGTAGAGGTACCCATCGCCCGCCGACAGCTTGTGCAACGTCATCACAAACCCCACGGTACGCAGCAGGACATCGCTGCAGGCTCCAAGAATGCACAGTGTGTGTGGAATGGATTTGGTTGGTGGCGAATAGTTTTCGTGGGTGGTTACGACGGCGGCTGCTGCTGTCGTATTCGGGGATAGGTGGCAAGGTCAGGGATAGATGGCGAGTTGTGGTGAGAGATCGGGGTTCTGGAGCTCAGCCATGGGACATACCGCTCTGGTCTCGCCGCCCGTTCGGATGGACCCGGGCCAGACTTATGAATCTAAGGCTGACTCAGTGAAGCAGGGGATCCACCTGTACCAGCCGCTGTTCGGTCGGATTCCACCAGAACCGTGGCATCTCTTTAAGGATGGGCGGTAGGTTGCGGCCTGCTGGCTGGCCATGCGAAGTGCCAAATGGGAAGTGCTGACCGCAGTCCCAGTTCAGGTCGGCAACGATCAGGCCGATGAATCCTAGGTCTGTCAAGGAGATAGCGGGCGCCTGGCCGTCAGGCCTGTGCGCCTGAGGCACTCTCCACTCGCGCTCCTCCAGCCAGTCCGATCCTGGGTCAAGCCTTACCACCCATGACCGCAGCTTTGGATCCAGCTGCCTGAGGGCCTCGTACTCCGAAGGACGGGTGTACCACACTGGGCCGCCACCAGCGTCGTACACCTTCTGCCGTTGGAAGAGGAGCGCCCACGGTTCGTAGCCGCGATCGCGGATGAGAAAGTTCAGACCGTCGAGCTTCGTCTCAGTCAGACAGACTGCAGGATCTCCCTGGGAGTAGGTGACGAATGCGGAGATGCTTCCTTGCCACAGAATGGATTCCAAGCGTTGCACCGCGCTCATCGATTTGATGTGTTCCGGGACGGAGATGCCATAGGACGGCCTCGAGAAACAAAGTGCGTCAAGACAGGTGAGAGGTCGGGATGCTCGGGAGGCCGTAGAGCGCCAGTAGAAGCGGGTGTGGGTGAAACCGGTACAGCGGGTTGAGGTTCAGCGGAGGACGACACGGCGGTCACCTGTCAGCTCACGGCTAGGTCGGGAATCGAGAAGCATTTCTCGATCTTGCAGCGCGGCGAGTTGGGACAACAGTCCTTCACCCGATTCGCCCAGCGACGCCGCGACGGCAAAGTGAGCTTGCACCACCGCATCGTTCACCCCGCGATTGGTCACCAGCGATGGAGAAGTTCCAGCGCACGAAACTCAGCGCTCGCCCCAGAACGGACAGCGGCGACGGAAGAAGTGAAAGGTTAGAGCGAGGTTGGGGCTGCGATCCCCTGCAGTGCAAATGGTTCGTATGTCATTTCTTCGCGGCGGCGCGGTGCGCCCGCACCCGGCAGGCACCCGAACACGTCTTGCGCGGACGGCCGGTGCCAGGCTGAGTAATTGGCTTATGGCACACCGTGCACCGGGTGGTGTCACGCAGCACTGACGGCCGCTCCTGAGCGGCGGTTGGGCGGAGCAACGAAACGTTCTTTGCGGGGCTGGGGTGGGTGGCGGGTTGTAACGAAACTCGCTGGGCGCGAGGTGAAGCTGCGGGCACGGCCGCCTTGGCTGGTTTCGAGGCGCTGGAAGGCTCATGCAGCGAACGGTGCGCCGCTGCGCACCCTGACGCCTTGCCCACGCTCTGCGGCGCGGCCATGGGGGCACTAGGACGAATTTCCGGCGCGGCATCGAGGTCTTCCAGCTCGATGGTGATGCGAGGATTGACGCGGTCGATCACGATGCGCTGGCGGGTTTCCAGAACGTGAGCGGCGTCGTCGTCGGGCAGCACGCCCGCCTCGGTCAGGGCATCGAGCGCGGCCTTGAGGAACGGGCCCAGGCTGTCGCTGTCACGGCGGCGCGCATCTGGAGCATGCCAGCACACCGTGACCCGGGTCCGGTTGAGCCGCAAACGTTTCGGGAGCTGGCTGCGGGCTTGCCAGCCGACCATGGAGGCAACCTCAGCCTTGGCCTTGCGAACCGTCGACCAGTGCGCACGGCGCTGGCCGTTGGAGGTCAGCGGTGGGCGGCGCAGCGGTAGCTCGATCGTATAAACAGCAGCCTGACAGCCTGGACTGTCGGACTGCTGTGCTTCTGGATTGTCGAGCGGTCTTCCCATGACGCGGTCTCCCCGCTAGACGTTGCGACGCGCAGGCGATGCGCCTTGGTCGCCGGGGTATGGAGCAGCGTCCTCGACCTGCGGGCGGCCGGTGATGGCGTAGGCCTCCTTCACCAGTTTCTGGTAGTACTCGTGCAGCTGCTTGATCTCGTCGCGGTGCTCGGCCTCACGCTTATCGCGATGCTTGGCATCCGAGCGGCGCTCTTGGCGCTCGGTGTCGAGCTGCCCGGAGAGCTGACCCACCTGCTTGCGCAGCCCCTCGGCCTCCCCCTCGGCACGCACCTGCGCCGCGGTGGCGGCATTGATCTTCGACTCGGCTTGCTTCTTCACTTCGGCGATCCGCTCGTCGGCGGAATCCTGAGTGGCCTTGATCGCGGTGAGGGCATTCTCCTCGGCGGTAAGGGCCAACTGGCGAGCTTCCTCTGCGGCCTGCTGAGCGGCATCACGCTCGGCTTCGGCCGTCTCCACGTCCGCCCGTGCCTGGGCGCGGGCGGCATCACGCTCGGCTTCGGCCGCAGCCACAGCCTTTGCTGCTTCGGCACGGGCGTCGTCGCGCTCCACCGCCATCTTCCGCCGCTCCTCGGCGTGCTTCTTGGCGCGCTCTTCAGCGGCGTTGAGCTTCCCAACGGCATCGGCGATCGCCTCATCGGCGCTGTCTACGGCCTGGATGACTTCGCGCTCGGCTGCTCCGGCTGCTCCGGCTGCTTCGATGACGGCGCGGGCCTCGGGTGCAATGGACTCGACGGCCTGTGTGGCCTGGACGATCTGCTGCGCGGCCTGAGCGAACTGCGCGACCAGCGCCTCGAACCGGCCGACTGCCTCGGTGACTGGGTGATCCGACTCGCCAGGCTCAGACTCCTGAACTTCTGTGCTGCCAGCAGCCTGAGAGGCTGGAATTGTAGCGAAACCCGTCGATCCGGCCGAGGTAGCGGCAGGAGGAGTGGATACCACCGGGGCGGCGGGAACGGAATGTAACGAAACCCCTCCTTGGGAGGAGGAGGAGGAAGAAACGGTATGAATAGCAGGGGAGGCATTGAATCCGTGCACTTCACGGGCCTTTGCGGCATTTTTTCCGTTATGCTCGACAGGGCGGCCATCGACTCCCACAACCACCTCATCGCAGTACTTCGGGAGACGGCCTTGCAGACTCCGAACGTAGACGGGGCGGCCGCACAAATGCCCCTCGTCATCCATCACGAACTCGCAGGTTCCAGCCTGTTCGCCAATCGCAAGGCGCCTCTTCTTGCCATATTTGGTATCCACGTCGACCATCCTCGGTTCGGTCATCCGGCCGCGCCTGCCTTCCTGTTTCGTTTCTCGTCTGGTACCCTCTCATCCTACAGGAAAAATACCCGGCAGGTCAAGAAGAAAGGAAAGAAAATGGGAAAGAAAAGAAAGAAAGTAAGTAAAGAACAAACTGTTTGTTCTTTACTTACTTTCTTTCTTTTCTTTCC
>NZ_JBSGEQ010000048.1:0-53462 GCF_053602975.1 Nocardia sp. NPDC004278 | reverse complement strand
AACAACTTAGACCAGAGATATTCCTCATGTCAACTATCCCCATCGCAACTATCCTCGGCTACGCTCGGAGTCGTGGACACGACAGACCTCTTCGACCCGAGAATCGCGAACGGCCTGGTATCCCCCGCGAAGACGAAATTCCGGATCACATCGGTGAATCCGAGTCGTCGATACAGCCGCCAGGCGCGATTGGCCTCGCGTTCCACCTCCGGTGTGGACAGCAGCACCGCGCTCTCGGTGCGGTTCGCGAGCAGCCTCGTCAGCAGCGCACCGCCGATGCCCCGGCCCTGTGCCGAGGGATGCACGTGCAGCTCGGTCAGTTCGAAATAGTCCGAAAGCAGTTCGCGCGCAGAGTGTTCCGGCCAGCCCGAGCGGCGCATCCCGCTGTGCACCTGCTGATGCCACCACTGGTGGGCGGCGCCGCGATAGCCGTAGGCGATGGCCACGATCGGCGCGGTCCGCAGGTCGATCTGCCCGGAATCATCGGGGATGACGGCGGCAACGGCCTGCCAGCCGGGCCGGGTGGTGTGCTCGGTCCACATCGGCGCTCGATGGTGTTCGGTGCCGTGCGGATATTCCATCGCCGCGACGTACACCGCCAGTGCATCGTGCAGCCGGGAGCGTAGCGCCGTGATCGGGAGATCGATGACGACGGGTGCGTTGGCGGGGGTGTGTTTGGGCTTGACGGCGGTCATGGCTCTCGTCGGTCCGCGGAAAGTTGTCGGTGGGTGTCCCTATATTCAATCTCAATTCAAACGTTCGAATACCTGTTCGATCCGCGCGGTGCTGGGAACTCGGCGTTCGCGCACAGGATAGGCCAGGTGAGCGGCGCTGAACGACTCTGAACGAACTCGGAGGGACGGCTGATGTCTGGTCGGATCGAACACCCGGGGCAACCCGGCAAGGCAGGCAAGCTGCTGCAGCGGGCGGATGGCTTGCTGATGCAGGCGGCGGGGGAGCGCGACCCGCGCGAACGTTTCCGGACCGCGTATCTCGCCGCGTTGCGCGGTGCCGGTGCGGTGCTGGCGTATACCGGGGCGGACGGCGCGCCCCGGGCGCGTTCGCGCAACGCGTGGGTACTGCTGCAGCGCGCTGCGCCCGAATTCGTCATGTGGGCCGACTACTTCAGTGCCCATTCGGAGATCAGGGCGGCGCTGGAGGCGGGGTTGGATCGCAACATCGATGATCAGCAGGCCGACGAGTTCTATTCGCGGGTGGGCGCATTCCTACACGACGTCGAAGATCTGCTGAATGCCGGTGCTCGTTTGCGCCCCGCGCCGGGGTGGTCGGGCGGCATGACCGCTTAGTTATCGGCGAGTAGGTGGTACGGCACTGATCGAACTCGTATCATTGGTGGCAGATAGCCGACCTTGGCTATCTGTCGCCTACCCGGAGGCGACAGCCACGTCCTAGTGCCGGGGGAGGTACCGTGCCACTCTCCGAGCACGAGCAGCGCATGCTCGAACAGATCGAGAGCGCGCTCTATGCTGAGGATCCGAAGTTCGCGTCGTCCGTCCGCGGCGGACGCCTTCGCTCGACCTCGAGTCGCCGCAGACTCCAGGCCGCGGCCCTGTTCGTCCTTGGTCTGTTTCTACTGGTCGCTGGGATCGCCGCTCCGGTGAAGCTCGGCGACTTTCCGATCATCAGCCTGATCGGATTCATCGTGATGTTCGCCGCAGGCGTGCTGTTGCTGCTCGGCAGCTCCAAGGGCATCGCCAAGGGCGGCCGGTCGGGCAATGCCCAATCCGGTGGCGCGAGCGGCGGATCGAGCGGACGTGGGCGACAGCGCAAGTCCGGTGGTTTCTCCGAACGCATGGAGGATCGGTTCCGTCGCCGCTTCGATCAGGAGTAGCGCGCTCGTAGCCGACATCTACATATCGAATGCGCCGCCGCACCGAAAGGGTGCGGCGGCGCATTCGCATGCGTGAGCCATCCGGCTGCTGGGTGATCTTCGCGAGCGGTTCCCCACAACGCCCCACGATCTACCCCCACCATGCCCCACCATCCACCCGCGCGGCCGCCCGTGATCGGCCGGAATGGGGTGCACCAGGGCGTTTGCTGGTTGTTGTCGGGCGATCGTTTCGCCGTGTGGCGCGTGTCGCCAGAACACGGAAAAAGTTCTCCACCACCGTGATAGCTGGGATGACCTGCGTAATCGATGACGCGGGGAGCCAGATCACCCTGAGTTTCGATTGAAAGTGGGGGAAAGTGGGGTAATGTGGAGCGCGCACTAGAGGAAGGGCATACATCCGAGGTGATCGTGCTCCCCGCGCGGCGGGGTTCATCCAGGAGGTAGCGGGATGTTTCTCGGTACCTACACACCTCGGTTGGATGACAAGGGGCGACTGACGTTGCCTGCGAAGTTTCGAGACGATCTGGCGGGAGGGTTGATGGTCACGAAGGGTCAGGACCACAGCCTTGCCGTATATCCCAAGGAAGAGTTCACCGCGCTCGCTCGGCGAGCCGCGGCGGCTTCTCGAAGTAATCCGCAGGCGCGCGCGTTCGTCCGGGCACTCGCGGCCGGAACGGATGAACAGCGTCCGGACGCCCAAGGCCGGATCGTGTTGTCGGCCGATCATCGTCGCTACGCGAACCTTTCGCGGGACTGCGTGGTGATCGGATCGGTCGACTTCCTCGAAATATGGGATAAGCAGGCGTGGGAGTCCTACCTCGCCGAGCACGAGGAGGACTACGCCGAAGCGAGAGACGAGTCGCTGGGCGGCATCTTCTAGCCCTGAGCGAACGAGTGCCACGCGGCCTCTGCCCGGACGCGCGGACCCTGACGTACTTCCCCGACGCCAGGTGCCGAGGCTCCGGTCAGAGACCCCGCGGCATTCGTATTTTCCAAAGCAGCTGTCTAACAAGGCGACCCGTGAGCGGGCGTAACGAGCGACCCATTGGCACGGCTCGGTGCGCAACGACGCGAGGCACGATTCCGGGAGGACGAGGTGAACCGTGAACAGGACGGCCCTCGCCATGTTCCGGTTCTGCTCCAGCGGGCAGATGCGCTGCTCGGCCCGGCATTGTCCGAACCCGGCGCCGTCTATGTAGACGCGACACTGGGTTTGGGCGGCCACGCCGAACATTTCCTACGGACGTATCCGAACATTCGTCTTGTCGGGCTCGACCGGGATACCAACGCACTGGCGCTGGCGGGTGCACGACTTGCCCCGTTCGCGGATCGAATCACCTTGGTACACATCCGATATGACGGAATCGCCGTCGCGCTGACGCAGGCCGGACTGCCGACCACCGGTTCGGTGAGCGCCATCCTGATGGATCTCGGTGTTTCCTCGATGCAACTCGACGAGGCCGAGCGCGGATTCGCCTATTCCGTCGACGCGCCGCTGGATATGCGGATGGACCCGACCACCGGCATCACCGCCGCGGATGTGCTCAATACCTACAGCCACGGCGATTTGGCGCGCGTGTTGAAAACCTATGGCGAGGAACGCTTCGCGGGCAAGATCGCCGCCGCGGTGGTGCGCCGTCGGCAGCAGAAGCCGTTCACCACCAGTGCCGAACTCGTCGAATTGCTTTACGCGACAATTCCGGCCGCGACCAGGCGGACCGGCGGTCATCCGGCCAAGCGGACCTTCCAGGCGCTGCGGGTGGAGGTCAACGGCGAATTGGATTCGTTGCGGGCCGCATTGCCCGCCGCACTCGACTCGCTGCGGATCGGCGGCCGGATTGTGGTCATGTCGTATCAGTCGCTCGAGGATCGGGTGGTCAAACAGGAGCTGTCGGCGCGGACCACATCACGGACACCGGTCGACCTGCCGGTCGAATTGCCCGGTATGGGACCGGAATTCAGGCTACTGACCCGCGGGGCCGAGAAGGCGACGGAACAAGAGATCGAAGAGAACCCGAGGGCGGCTCCCGTGCGGATGCGCGCGGCAGAGCGAATCGAGGAGGGGACAGGATGAGTGTGCGCACGCGTACCGCTGAGGCGCCGGGCCGGATCGCCCGCCGAGTTCAGGCCGCCGAGCGGGTGAAATCGGGTGCTGCACAACGGGCCTACGCCAAGCGCCGGATGCGCGCGGAACAGTCGGGGGATCACCAGGAGCTGCCGAAGCAGCGCGCCTCGGCGATGGCCGGGCGAATTCCGTTCGTGGCGGCCATCATTGCGATGCTCGGCTGCGGCCTCGCGCTCACCCTGCTGCTCACCACCCGCTCGGCGGAGGACAGCTATCAGCTCGGCGACGCCAGGGCGACCAATCGCAAGCTGGCCGACGAACGGGCGGCACTGCAGCGGGAGGTGGAGGCCGCCGATTCCGCGCCCGAACTCGCAGCGCGGGCCCGCGAACTCGGCATGATCCCGGCCAAGGATCCGGCCCGCCTGGTGGTTGGACCGGACGGCGGCGTGACGGTGATCGGCAAGCCGACGCCCGCCCAGGGGGCGCCGGTGCCGCCGCTGAACCCCTCGCCGAGCGCGCCCACCACCACGCCGGCCAATAACGCGCAGGCGCGCGGCGAGCGGGTGATTCCGGTGACGCTCACGCCGCCGCCGCAGACTGCCCAGCCGACCACCGGTCAGCCCGCGAACACCGGTCAGGCGAATGCCGTTGCTGTGCCGGGGAGTTCGCAGCCGAGTCCGACACCGGCCACTCCGCTGCCGACGCCGAGCCCGGTCGCGCAAACCCCGGTGGAGACACCGCAGCCCGTGGCAACCCAGGCGGAAGCGGTGCAACCCGAGCAATCCGCCCCGGACGGGGGCGCCAGATGACCATGCGCCAGACCCGGCCCGCGTCGCGCCAGCGCCGCGGGCCCACGGCGTCCAAGGCGGGTTCAGCACGGGCGACCAGCGCCTCCAGACCACGGACGGCAGCAGACAACCGGCCGCTGCGCCTGCGCCTCGGTGTCGGCCGGGTGATCATGCTGGTCGCGCTGGCGGTCGTGGCACTCCAATTGCTCTGGGTGCAGAGTATTTCCGCGCCGAGCCTGTCCGCGCAGGCGGCCGACCAGCGCACCACCCGCAAGATCGATACGGCGACTCGCGGCCCGATCACCGACCGCAATGGCAAGTCCCTTGCCTTCACGCTGAGCGCGCAGGCGCTGAACTTCCAGCCGGTGGTGGTGCGCAAACAACTCGCCGATGCGAAGGCCAAATCGGCCAAGGCACCGGATCCGGAGGACCGGCTGAAGGCCATCGCGAAGGCCATTCACGACAAACTCGGCAAGGACGCGCCCGCCGAAGCCGCACTGCTCGACAAGATGAAGAGCGACACCCCCTTCGTCTACCTCGCCCGCAATGTCGATCCGCGCATCGCCTCCGATATCACCGTGCTCTATCCCGAGGTGGGCGCCGAACGCCAGGATGTGCGCGAATATCCGGGCGGATCACTGGCCGCCAATGTGCTCGGCACCACCGGCTGGGACGGACACGGCCAAATGGGGTTGGAATCGTCGCTGGACTCGCTGCTGGCGGGCACCGACGGCTCGCACACCTACGACCGCGGATCCGATGGTGCGGTCATTCCCGGCAGCTGGCGCGATAAGCAGCCCGCGGTGAACGGCTATGGCGTCGAGTTGACCCTGGATTCGGATCTGCAGTACTACGTGCAGCAGCAGGTCCAGCAGGCCAAGGAGATGTCCGGTGCGAACGCCGCGTCGGCCGTCGTGCTCGACGCAAAGACCGGCCAGGTGCTGGCGATGTCGAATGACAACACCTTCAACCCCGCACTGGGACCACAGCATTGGGGCAATGCCGAGATGCAGAACCCCTCCGTGCAGGATCCGTTCGAACCCGGCTCGGTCAACAAGATCGTGACCGCGGCCGCGGCCATCGAATACGGATTGACCAACCCGGATGAGGTGGTGCAGGTTCCGGGTGAGATCCGAATGGCGGGTGTCACCGTGCATGATGCCTGGGAGCACGGCACCGCGTCGTATACCACCACCGGCATATTCGGTAAGTCCTCCAATGTCGGCACGCTGATGCTGGCACAGCGGGTCGGAGAGGACCGGTTCGCGGATATGGTCAACCGGTTCGGTCTCGGTCAGCGCACCGGTGTCGGGCTGCCGGGCGAGAGTCCGGGGCAGGTACCGGCGCGCGACCAGTGGTCCGGCGGTACCTTCGCGAATCTGCCCATCGGACAGGGCCTTTCGATGACCACCCTGCAGATGACCGGGATGTATCAGGCCATCGCCAATGGCGGCGTGCGGATTCCGCCGCGCATCGTCAAGGCCAAGACCGCGCCGGACGGCACCCGTACCGAGGAGCCGCAGCCCGAAGGCGTGCGGGTGGTCAGCGCGCAGACCGCGGCGACGCTGCGCACCATGTTCCAGGCGGTCGTGCAGCGCGATCCGATGGGCGTGCAGATGGGCACCGGTTCGCCAGCGGCGATCGATGGCTACCAGGTGGCGGGTAAGACCGGCACCGCGCAGAAGGTCGACCCGAGCTGCCACTGCTATTCGACCTCGTCGTTCTACATCACCTTCGCCGGCATGGCGC
This sequence comes from Nocardia sp. NPDC004278, assembly GCF_053602975.1. NCBI lineage: Bacteria > Bacillati > Actinomycetota > Actinomycetes > Mycobacteriales > Nocardiaceae > Nocardia > Nocardia sp. NPDC004278. Next base: position 47,008 of record NZ_JBSGEQ010000048.1, on the reverse strand, counting down.
CCGCGGACAATCCGCGCTATGTCATCGGCCTGATGCTCGACGCGCCGATTCGCAGCTCCGACGGCAGCGGCGGCGGGTCGGTGGCGCCCCTGTTCCACAACATCGCCTCCTGGGCGTTGCAGCGTGACCGGATCCCGCCCTCGCCCGAGCCTTCCCGACGATTCGTTCTGCAGGCTTCATAAGATTGGAGCCACGTTGTCCGGCCGTGAGCCGACGTCGGTAACCTGACTCGACGTTCCCTGCCTTCCCAATGATCAACTCAGCCCTTATCCGTGTCGATTCCCGAGAGGAGCCCTGTGCCCGCGCAGTCCAGCCAGCACGCGCTCCGGCCGACCCACCCGAGGTCGACGTCGTTGTCCACCGTGCTGGCACTGACCGGTGCCAGCTCGTCGCGCGCGGATCTCTCGCAGATCCAGGTCACCGGCATCGAGCAGCGCTCGAATGCGGTGCTGCCCGGTGATCTGTTCGCCGCGCTGCCCGGCGCGCAGTCACACGGGGCCCGGTTCGCGCGCGACGCCGTCGAGCGGGGCGCCGTCGCAGTGTTCACCGATCCGGCGGGTGCCGAACTGATCGGCGAACTCGAGGTACCGGTGCTGGTCCGTGAGCAGCCGAGGTTGGTGCTCGGCGAGCTGTCGGGCGAGCTCTACGGCAATCCGTCGCAACGGCTGCGCATAGTCGGCATTACCGGCACCTCCGGCAAGACCACCACCGCATATCTGGTGGAGGCCGGATTGGCGGCCGCGGGCCTTTCCACGGCGCTGATCGGCACCATCGAGACCAGAATCGGCGGTCGCCGGGTGCCGAGCGCGTTGACCACGCCCGAGGCGCCGCAGCTGCACGCGATATTCGCGCTGATGGTCGAGCAGGGTGTGGACGCGGTGGTGATGGAGGTCTCCAGTCACGCGCTCGCGCTGGGCCGGGTGGACGGGGTGCGCTTCACGGTGGGCGCGTTCACCAATCTCTCGCAGGACCACCTGGACTTCCATGCCGACTTCGAGGACTACTTCGCCGCCAAGCGCAGGCTTTTCGAAGCGGCGTCGCCGGTCGCTGCGCGCACCGCTGTCATCTGCGTCGATGATGAGTGGGGACAGCGCCTGGCTGCGGACCTCGCGGACCCGATCACCGTATCCACCACCGGTTCCGGCACCTGGCAGCTCACCGGCGAGGTAATCGCGCACGGCGGCGAGCAGGAGTTCAGCGTCGCCGGACCGGATACGAATGTCGATGTGCGCCTGCGACTTCCGGGCCGCTACAACGTCGCCAACGGACTGCTGGCGGTCGCGGTGTGCGCGGCCGCGGGAGCCGATCCCGCCGTCGCCGCACCCGCGCTGGCCACCGTCGACGTGCCGGGCCGGATGCAGCGGGTCGAGCGGGGGCAGGATTTCCTGGCGATCGTCGACTACGCGCATAAACCCGCCGCGGTGGAGTCGGTGATCGCAACGTTGCGCGAACATCTCACCGCGGCGGGCGCGACGGGCCCAGAGGCACCCGGTGCGGGCCGTCACGGCGATACCCCGCAAGCAGGAATGCACGCGCACGCAGGGCACCGCGAGCGCGGCACCTCGGATACCGCCGGTACTGCCGGTCGGTTGGCCGTGGTCGTCGGCGCGGGTGGTGACCGGGATGCGGGCAAACGAGCTCTGATGGGTGCCGCCGGTGCGCGTGGGGCCGATCTGTTGATCATCACCGATGACAATCCGCGCACCGAGGATCCGGCGGCGATCCGCGCCGCAGTGCGCGCGGGCGCGCTCGCGGTTGTGCAGGCCGAACGCGGTGAGTTGCGCGAAATCGGGGACCGGGCCGCGGCCATCGCCGCCGCCGTCGACTGGGCTGGTCCCGGTGACGTGGTGCTGGTGGCGGGTAAGGGCCATGAGGCCGGGCAGGAGATCCAGGGTGTGAAGCATCCGTTCGATGACCGCGAGGTGCTCGCGGCGGCGTTGGAACGACGGCAGCGGGGCCTGCGTGGCGACGAGACGACGCAGGACGGCAACACTGAGCAGAGTCCGCAGGGGTCGGACGCGGAGGACTTGACGGTTTCATGATCGAGATGACACTGCGGGAGATCGCGGAGGCCGTCGGTGGCACGCTGCACGACGCCCCCGACCCGGCGGCGACGGTAACGGGTTCGGTCGAATTCGATTCGCGCCGAATCGGTGCCGGTGATCTGTTCCTGGCCCTGCCCGGCGAGTACGCCGACGGCCACGACTATGCGAAGGCGGCGATCGACGCTGGTGCGGTCGCGGTGCTCGCGGCCCGTCCGGTGGGCGTGCCCGCCATCGTGGTGACCCCGAGTCCGGGCACCGTGCCCGCGAAATCCGTTGCGCTGGCCGGTGATTCGGATGGGTCGGGGGCCGCGGTGCTGGCCGCGCTCGCTACGCTCGCCCGAGTGAGTGTCGAACGTCTTGCCGCCGCGGGAGCGACGCGCCCGGAGGCGGTAGCGGAGCCTGACCACGGAGGGCACCGCGCGGGCGGCCGATCGGACACCGCGGCAGGTGGACTCACCGTCGTAGGGGTGACCGGCTCTTCGGGCAAAACCTCGACCAAGGATCTGCTCGCGGCCGTACTCGCGCCGCTGGGGCCGGTCGTCGCCCCGCCCGGATCGTTCAACAATGAACTCGGCCATCCGTGGACCGCGCTGCGCGCCGATGCCGACACCCGCTTCCTGGTACTGGAACTGTCCGCACGCGGCCCCGGACATATCGCCGCACTTGCGCGGGTCGCACCGCCGAAGATCGGCGTTGTGCTCAATGTCGGCACCGCCCATCTCGGCGAATTCGGCAGCCGCGAGGCCATTGCGCAAACCAAGGGCGAACTCGTCGAGGCGCTGCCGCCGACCGGACTCGCCGTGCTCAACGCCGACGATCCGCAGGTGGCCGCGATGGCCGCGCGCACGAATGCCCGCGTGGTAACGGTCGGCCAGGCGGCGAACGCCGAAATCCGGGCCACCGACGTCCAACTAGACGCCGAGGCCCGCGCGGGTTTCACGCTGCACACCGGCAAGGGCAGCATTGCGGTGCAATTGGCCGTACACGGCGAGCACCAGGTCGGCAACGCACTGGCCGCGGCGGCGGTCGCGCTCGAATGCGGCGCCGACCTCGAAACCGTTGCGCGGGCGCTGGCCGGTGCGCACGCCGCATCGGCGCGTCGCATGGATGTGCGGACCACCGCCGACGGCATCACCGTGGTCAACGATTCCTATAACGCCAATCCGGATTCGGTGCGCGCTGCCCTCAAGGCCCTGGTGACCATGTCCCGCGCGGGCGGCACTCCGCGCCGCAGCTGGGCCGTGCTCGGCGAAATGGGCGAACTGGGCGAGGAATCTGTCATCGAACACGACCGGATCGGCCGCCTCGCAGTGCGTCTGGATGTCTCCCGACTGATCGTGGTCGGCACCGGAAGGCCATCCCACGCGATGCATCAGGGTGCGGTAATGGAAGGCTCTTGGGGCGAGGAGTCGATCCTCGTGCCCGATATCGGCGCGGCCATCGCGCTGCTCGACAGCGAGGTCGAGTCGGGCGATGTGGTGCTGGTCAAAGCGTCCAAGGCGGTCGGCCTGTGGGCGGTCGCCGAACATTTGACCGGCGCGGAGCGTGCGGGAACTAGGGGTAGCACGGAGGCGCTTGGATGAGGCAGATTCTGTTCGCGGCGGGGATCGCGCTTGCGGTCTCCATCCTGTTGACGCCGCTGTTGATACGGATCTTCGCCAGGCAGGGCTTCGGCCAGGAGATCCGGGTCGACGGTCCGGCCAGTCATCAGGCCAAGCGCGGCACCCCGACCATGGGTGGTGTGGCCATCCTGGTCGGCATGTGGGCGGGTTACCTCGGCTCACATCTGATCGGCATCGGCTACGACGCCGACGGGCCGTCCGCATCGGGCATTCTGGTGCTCGGGCTGACCACCGCACTCGGTGTGGTCGGCTTCCTCGACGACTTCATCAAGCTGCGCAAGCAGCGCAATCTGGGGCTGTCGGCCGCGGGCAAGTACATCGGTCAGATCAGCGCCGCGGTCATTTTCGGCGTGCTCGCCCTGCAGTTCCGCGGCGGCAACGGGTTGACTCCGGCGAGTAAGCATCTGTCCTACGTCCGCGATATCACCACGGTATCGATGGGCGTGATCATCTTCCTGTGCTGGGTCTGCCTGCTGGTCGTCGCCTGGTCGAATGCGGTGAACCTGACCGACGGCCTGGATGGTCTGGCGGCGGGTTCGATGAGCCTGGTGCTCGGCGCCTACGTGATCATCACGTTCTGGCAGTACCGCAATGCCTGCGCGACGATTCCGGAGGCGGGCTGCTACAACGTGCGCGATCCGCTGGATCTGGCGCTGGTATGTGCCTCGGCCGCCGCTGCGTGTGTGGGCTTCCTGTGGTGGAATGCCGCACCGGCCAAGATCTTCATGGGCGATACCGGTTCGCTGGCCCTCGGCGGCATGCTCGCCGGACTCTCGATCACCACCCGGACGGAATTGCTGATGGTTGTGATCGGCGCGCTGTTCGTCGCCGAGACCGCCTCGGTGGTGCTGCAGGTCGCGGTGTACCGCACTACCCGCAACCGGCTATTCAAGATGGCGCCGTTCCACCATCACTTCGAACTCAGCAAATGGGCCGAGACTACGGTGATCATCCGGTTCTGGCTACTGGCGGCCATGGCGTCGGCGGTCGGACTCGGCCTGTTCTATAGCGAATATCTCTCAGCGGTCGGGTGAAGTAGCGATGGTCGAACATTCTCCGAGGGCCCTGCGGACACCGGGGCCCATGCTCGAATTCCTGCGCGGCCGTGACGTTCTGGTGGCCGGATGGGGTGTCTCGGGTCGCTCGCTGATCGAACCGCTGCGCGATATCGGCGCGCACCCGGTGGTCACCGACGGCGGCGCGGCCGCACTGGCAGAGGCGGCCGGGCTCGGCCTCGACATCGCGACCTGTGCCGAACTGGAATCCGCGGACTGGAGCCGGTTCGCGCTGGTCATCACCAGTCCGGGCTGGCGACCGGATTCACCGGTGCTGGCCGCGGCGGTGACCGAGGGCACCCCGGTCTGGGGCGATGTCGAATTCGCCTGGTGGGTCGATCAGGCCAGAATCTACGGTCCGGTCCGTAAATGGCTGGTGGTGACCGGAACCAATGGCAAGACCACCACCACCTCGATGGTGCATTCGATCCTGCGCGCGGCGGGAGTCGCCAGTGTCGCCTGCGGCAATATCGGGCTGCCGATTCTGGACGCGTTGCGGCGCAATCCCGGTCCGCAGGTGCTCGCGGTCGAACTGTCCTCGTTCCAATTGCATTGGGCGCCTTCGGTGCGGCCCGAGGCCGGTGTGGTGCTGAATGTGGCCGAGGACCATCTGGACTGGCACGGCGGCCTCGATGCCTATGCCGCCGCCAAGTCCAGGGCGCTGTACGGCCGCGTCGGTGTCGTCGGACTCGACGATCCGGTGGCCGCCTCGCTGGCCCGGCGCAGTAGGGCGCGCCGGACGGTCGGCTTCCGGATCGGCGTGCCCGCCGACGGCGAACTCGGTGTCGTGGACGGCAAACTGCTCGACCGCGCCTTCACCAAGGCCGCGATCCTCGCCGAAGTCGGCGATATCAGCCCCAAGGGACCCGCCGGTGTCGCCAACGCGCTCGCGGCCGCCGCGCTGACCAGGGCCATCGATATCGCACCGCAGTTCGTGCGCGAAGGTCTCATCGAGCACAAGGTCGGTCCGCATCGGTCCGCATTCGTCCGTGAGCTGGCCGGGGTCGAATTCATCGATGACTCCAAGGCCACCAACCCGCATGCCGCACGCTCATCGATTCTCGGCCACCCGCAGGTGGTCTGGATTGCCGGTGGGCAATTGAAGGGTGCCTCGGTCGAGGATCTGGTCGAGGAGATCGCCGACCGGCTCGCCGCCGCCGTACTGCTCGGCGCCGACGCGCCGGTGATCGCGGCCGCTTTGGCGCGACACGCGCCTGAGGTACCGGTCATCGAGGTCCACGCGGGAGACCATGCAGGCATGGGTGACGCTGGGACCGATGATGCCGCGAGCGCCGACGCCGTTATGGTGCGTGCCGTTCGCGCCGCGGCCGGGCTCGCCCGTCGCGGTGACACCGTGCTATTGGCCCCGGCCGCGGCCTCCTTGGATATGTTCGCCGACTACACCCACCGCGGTCGCAGCTTCGCCGCCGCGGTGGCCGCCCTGGAAGACGGTGACATCGGGCGGCAACTATGACCGAGACCCCGCGGCGGAGACGGCAGCGGAGCGTGACCACGGAGGGTTCCGGGAGCGCCGCCGATCGGACACCGCGGCGGAATCGGCTGGCCGCCACCAAATTCGGCGCCTGGCTGGCGCGCCCGCTAGCGTCCTTCCATCTCGTCGTCACGATCGCGACGCTGCTCACCGTGCTCGGCTTGGTCATGGTGCTCTCGGCGTCGAGCGTCGAGGCGTATGTCGTTGGTGGCTCGGCGTATTCGCTGTTCATCCAGCAGGCCATGTTCGCCGCGATCGGTGCGGTGCTGTTCTATCTCGCGCTGCGGATTTCGCTGCGGCGGTTACGGCAGTGGTCGTTTCCGCTGTTCGCGATCTCGGTGCTGGCGCTCGTGCTGGTCCTGATCCCGGGCATCGGCTCGCAGGTACAGGGCGCGCGGCGCTGGTTCTTCCTCGGCCCGATCTCGGTGCAGCCCTCGGAGATCGTCAAGGTGACCCTGGTGGTATGGGGTGCGCATCTGCTCGCCTCGCGTCGCTCCGAACAGGCGAGCCTCAAGGAAATCCTGGTGCCGCTGGTACCCGCCGGTCTGCTGGTGTGCCTGCTCGTGGTGCTCGAGCCGAATCTGTCGACCACGATCGCGCTCGGCATCGTGCTGGCCGCGCTGCTGTGGTTCGGCGGGCTGCCGGTGCGACTGTTCGTCACCATCGCGATCTCGGGTGTTATCGCCGCGGGCGTACTCGCGCTGTCCGCGGGCTACCGCTCGGACCGCATGCGCGCGTTCTTCAATCCGGGCGACGATCCGCAGGGCATAAATTACCAAGCGCGCCAAGCGTTGTACTCACTGGCCGATGGCGGAATCTGGGGCCGTGGTCTCGGGCAGAGCCGGGCCAAATGGCAGTACCTGCCGAATGCGCATAACGACTTCATCTTCGCCATCATCGGCGAGGAACTCGGCTTCCTCGGCTGCGCACTGGTTTTGGGGCTGTTCGCGCTGTTCGTCTACACCGGCCTGCGGATTGCGAGCCGCTCGGTCGATCCGTTCCTGCGGCTGCTCACCGCGACCGCGACGACCTGGATCACCGGTCAGGCGCTGATCAATATCGGCTATGTGGTCAACTTGCTCCCGGTGACCGGGCTGCAGCTGCCGCTGGTCTCGGCGGGCGGCTCGTCGCTGGCGATTACGCTGTTCATGTTCGGCATCATCGCCAATGCGGCCAGACATGAGCCCGAGGCGATCGCGGCGCTGCAGGCCGGACAGGACGGCCGATTCAGCCGACTGCTGCGGCTGCCCAAGCCGGAGGTGTACTCACCGGCGAAGGCGGATGCGGCGCGGGCGCGCACGGCCGCGGCCAAGGCCAAGGCCGCCGAACAGCGGGCGCGGGCCGAGCGGGCCAAGGCCGAGCGGGCGCGGGCGGCACTGCCGCCGAGCCGACGGCCGCAAGCCGACCCGGGGCGCCGCCGCGTGCCGGAGAGCCGGGGGACGAGTTCCCTGCGGGCGACCAGGGCGTGGGAGCCGAGCTATCCGATAAACCATGCGAGAGATCGGGGAAGATCCAGGTGAGTGACCCACTGTCGGTGATCGTCGCTGGCGGTGGCACCGCGGGCCATATCGAGCCCGCGCTGGCCGTCGCCGACGCACTGAAGCGACTCGACGATTCGATCCGGGTCACCGCACTCGGCACCGAACGCGGACTCGAGACCAAACTGGTGCCCGAGCGCGGCTATCCGCTCGAGTTGATCCCGCCGGTTCCGTTGCCGCGCAAGCCGACCGCGGATCTGCTGCGCCTGCCCGGTCGGGTGCGCGCCTCGGTGGCCAGGACCCGAGCGGTCATCGATGCGGTCGGGGCCGATGTGATCGTCGGCTTCGGCGGCTATGTCGCGCTGCCCGCCTACCTCGCCGCGGGCCGGGGCTTGTCGGGGCGCAGGCGCGCGGTGCCGGTGGTGGTGCACGAGGCGAATGCCAAGGCGGGCATCGCCAATAAGGTCGGCGCCAGGCGCGCCGCCCGAGTGTTCGCCGCCGTACCCGATTCCGGGCTCGTCAACGCCGAGGTCATCGGCATTCCGGTGCGCGGCTCCATTACGGCACTGGACCGGGCCGCACTGCGGGCCGAGGCCCGCGCGCACTTCGGCCTGCCCGCCGAGGGGCCGGTGCTGCTGGTCTTCGGCGGATCCCAGGGCGCGGTGTCATTGAACAACGCGGTCTCCGGCGCGGCGGCACAGCTGGCCGCCGCGGGTGTTTCGGTATTGCATGCGCACGGCCCCAAGAACACCCTCGAAGTGCAGGAATCGGGTGAAGGAGGGGTGCGCTATCTCGCCGTGCCGTATCTTTCCCGAATGGACTTGGCCTATGCCGCCGCGGACGCGGTCGTCTGCCGCTCCGGCGCGATGACCGTCGCCGAAGTGTCGGCGGTCGGCCTGCCCGCGTTCTATGTGCCGCTGCCGCACGGCAACGGTGAGCAGGAACTCAATGCCAGGCCGATCGTCCGCCAAGGGGGTGGCAGAATCGTCCCCGATGCCGAGCTGACCCCGAAATACGTGATCGACGAGGTGATACCGCTGCTGACCGACCGCGCACGGCTGATCCAGATGGGCCTGTCCGCCGCAGGCGCCGGGCATCGCGATGCCGCCGACGAGCTGGCGCGCATTGTCGTGGAGGTGAGCGGCCGGTGACCACGGGTGCCGAGGCCACCGAATCCGGGGCGATCGAGTCCGGTGCCGCCGACGAGGCGCGCTCGGCTTTGCCGCCCGAATTGGCGCGCGTGCACATGGTCGGGATCGGCGGTGCCGGAATGTCCGGAATCGCCCGCATCCTGCTCTCGCGCGGCGGCTCGGTCTCCGGTTCGGACGCCAAGGAGAGCCGCGGTGTACTCGCGTTGCGGGCCCGCGGCGCCCAGGTGCGCATCGGTCACGACGCCAGCGCCCTCGATCTGCTGCCCGGTGGCCCGACCGCGGTGGTCACCACCTACGCCGCCATCCCGAAGACCAATCCCGAACTGGTCGAGGCGAATCGGCGCGATATTCCGGTGCTGCTGCGCCCCGCCGTGCTCGCATCCCTGATGCAGGGGCACCGAACCCTGCTGGTCTCCGGTACGCACGGCAAGACCTCCACCACCTCGATGCTGATCGTGTCGTTGCAGCACTGTGGATTCGATCCGTCCTTCGCCGTCGGCGGTGAACTCAATGAGGCGGGCACCAATGCCCACCACGGCACCGGTGAGATCTTCGTCGCCGAGGCCGATGAGAGCGATGGGTCATTGCTGCAATACGACCCGGATGTCGCGGTGGTCACCAATATCGAATCCGATCACCTGGACTTCTTCGGTACCGATGAGGCCTATGTCCAGGTCTTCGACGATTTCGCCGATCGCCTCGCCCCGGGCGGCCTGCTGGTGGTGTGTCTGGACGATCCCGGTTCCCGCGCGCTGGCCGAGCGGATCGGTCCGCGCTTGGCGCAGAAGAATGTCCGGGTGCTCGGCTACGGCTCGGGTGAACTGCCCGACGCGCCGGTGCCGGTCGGGGTGCGACTGCACAGCTGGGAGCCGCGCGATGTCGGCGGACTCGCGCAATTCCAACTCGCCGACGAGGCGGCCCCGCGCACGCTGCGACTGTCGGTACCCGGTCGGCATATGGCACTCAACGCGCTGGCGGCGCTGCTCGCTGCGCGTGCCGCGGGTGCCGATGTGGACGAAATCGTCCAGGGGCTGGAGGGTTTCGGCGGTGTGCATCGCCGATTCCAATTCGCGGGCCGGGAAAACGGCGTGCGGGTCTTCGACGATTACGCCCACCACCCGACCGAGGTGCGCGCGGTGCTCGGCGCCGCCGCCGAGTTGGTGCAGCAGGAGGCCCGCGACGGCGCCCGCTCTCGGCAGGGCCGGGTCATCGTGGTGTTCCAGCCGCACCTCTACAGTCGCACCGCCACCTTCGCCCAGGATTTCGGTGCGGCGTTGAGCCTGGCCGACGAAGTCGTTGTGCTGGATGTCTATGGCGCGCGGGAGAAGCCGCTGCCGGGCGTCAACGGCGCACTGGTCGCCCAGGCCGTCACCAAACCTGTGCACTACCAGCCGGATATGTCGCGGGTCGGCCGCCAGGTCGCCGGACTCGCACTGCCCGGTGATGTCGTGATCACCATGGGCGCCGGCGATGTGACGATGCTGGGCAGCCAGATCCTCGACGGCCTGCGAGCGCGTCCGCAATACGGCCGGTGACCGTCGGTGCGAATCGCGGGTGACTGGTTCGAACAGTGGGCCCGGCTGAGTCGTTCCGGCCGCTTCCGACTGGGGAGTTTGCTCGCCGTGTGCGTCGTTACAGTTCTCGCGGTGCTGGCTTGGTTCACCCCGGTGCTGTCGGTGAGCACCGTGGAGATCGACGGATTGGTCACGGTGCCCGAACAACAGGTGCGCGACAAACTCGAGATCCCCTCTGGGCGCTCGATGTTGCGCATCGATACCGATGCGATGGCCCAGCGGGTGGTGAGCATTCCGAAGGTGCGCAGCGCGCGGGTGCAACGGGTATTTCCGTCCAAGGTCAAGGTGACGGTAGTGGAGCGCACGCCCGTATTGTTCTGGGACAGCCCGCAGGGCGCGCATCTGATGGATGCGGACAGTGTCGAGTTCGCAATCGACGAACCGCCGATCGGTGTGCCGAAGCTCGATACCGCCGATCCCGGCGGCGGCGATCCGGTGACCCGCGCGGCGGTCTCGGTATTGTCGGTGCTGCCTGCGGCGCTGGTCATTCAGGTGGACGAGGTTGTCGCGCGGTCGATTTCGAATATTTCACTGAACCTGCGCGATGGTCGCACGGTACTGTGGGGTGGAACCAATGACGCGGAACGCAAGGCGGCAGTGGTAATGCCGTTGTTGACCCGCGATGGAACGGTGTTCGATGTTTCGAGTCCGAATCTGGTCACGGTAAAGTGATCGATACCCATTGTGCCCAGGGGATTTTCGATGGAACTGTGACCGCAGTGGGAACAGGCCAGCGAGACCGGGGGTTCGGGGGCAACCGTCCACGATACGACGTGTCGTGCGGCGAGACGAGAGGGATCACACAAGATTCTGTCAGTCGTTTCGGCGCGCCTGCACGCCTATCGCGGCGGCTGCGAATAGCGTTCCGCAGCAGTCGGATACTTGACATAACGCTAACCCTATGGTTGAGGTTTAGGGTTTGCTCGGGCAGTGGCGCACCTCGCGAAACTGCCGGAGCAAAACAACCGGGGTTTCCACGGGCTGAATGTCGAGAATCCGAAAACGACAGACTTTAGATCGAAGGAAGGCGAGAGCCCATGACGCCCCCGCACAACTACCTTGCTGTGATCAAGGTCGTCGGTATCGGCGGCGGCGGCGTGAATGCCGTCAACCGGATGATCGAACAGGGACTCAAGGGAGTCGAGTTCATCGCGGTCAACACCGACGCGCAGGCGCTGCTGATGAGCGATGCCGACGTCAAACTCGACGTCGGCCGTGAGCTCACGCGCGGTCTCGGCGCCGGTGCCGACCCGGAGGTCGGCCGCAAGGCCGCCGAGGATCACAAGGACGAGATCGAAGAGGTGCTCAAGGGCGCCGACATGGTCTTCGTCACCGCGGGCGAGGGCGGTGGCACCGGTACCGGTGGCGCGCCCGTCGTGGCCAGCATCGCGCGCAAGCTCGGCGCCCTCACCATCGGCGTGGTGACCAGGCCGTTCTCCTTCGAGGGCAAGCGGCGGGGCAACCAGGCCGAAGTGGGCATCAACCTGCTGCGCGAATCCTGCGACACGCTCATCGTCATTCCGAACGATCGGCTGCTGCAGCTCGGTGACGCCGCGGTCAGCCTGATGGATGCCTTCCGTTCCGCGGACGAGGTACTGCTCAACGGTGTGCAGGGCATTACCGATCTGATCACCACCCCCGGTCTGATCAACGTCGACTTCGCCGATGTGAAGAGCGTGATGTCCGGTGCGGGTAGCGCTTTGATGGGTATCGGCTCGGCGCGCGGTGAGGGCCGTTCGGTCAAGGCCGCCGAGTCGGCGATCAATTCGCCACTGCTCGAGGCATCGATGGATGGTGCGCACGGCGTGCTGCTCTCGATCGCGGGCGGTTCGGATCTGGGTCTGTTCGAAATCAATGAGGCCGCCTCGCTGGTGCAGGAGGCCGCGCATATCGAGGCCAATATCATCTTCGGTACCGTCATCGACGATTCGCTCGGCGATGAGGTTCGCGTCACGGTGATCGCCGCCGGTTTCGACGGCGGCGGCCCGGCCCGGCGCACCTTCGAGGCGGGCCGCGGCGCGATCGGGTCGGGCCGGGCCGGTGAGATCGGTCCAAGCAGCAGGACCAGCGAGATTGCCGCGTCCGCGCGTACCGAAACCGCTTCCGCCGCAGGTCAAACCAGCTCCACCCGGGGCGCGGCGCCGAGCTACCGTGATACCGAGCGACCCCGGACACTGGCCGAGCCGACGGTGGCACACAACTCGCGCTCGCATATCGAACCGCCCGATTCCGATGACGATGACGACGTCGATGTGCCTTCGTTCATGCGTCGGTAGGTCATGAGCAATCGATAGGCCGGACTGGCACACTGGGCGGTATGCCCACGCAACAGATCTCGTACGTACATGGGTAACTCGTCGGGCACGACCAGCACCCAGCCAAGCACACGACCGTCGGCCCGCGACGGCGCCCTCGACGCGCCCGACGACCGGCAAAAGTTCCAGGGAGGCGGGGGAGCAGCGCCGACTTTGACCGTTCGACGGGTGACCACTACGAGGGCGGGCGGTTTCTCGGCGCCGCCGTACGATTCGTTCAATCTCGGGGATCACGTGGGGGACGACCCGGCGACCGTGCAACGGAACCGGGATCGGCTGGCCGAGGGGATCGGCCTCACGCCGGATCGGCTCGTGTGGATGGAACAGATCCACGGGCGCAATGTCGAAATCATCGATGGGCCACGGGATGCGCCGGTGCCGGCCACCGACGCACTGGTGACCGCGGTGCCCGGTCTGGCGCTGGTGGTGCTCACCGCGGACTGTGTACCGGTTCTGCTATCCGATGATGAGGCGGGCGTGATCGCGGCGGTGCACGCCGGTCGGATCGGGGCGCGCATCGGCATTGTGCCGCGGGTACTGGATGCGATGGTTTCGGTCGGCGCTCGCCTCGAGCGCATCGGTGCCTTCCTCGGTCCGGCCGCATCGGGCAGACAGTACGAGGTGCCCGCCGCGATGCGCGCCGATGTCGAGGCGCATCTGCCCGGCAGCGCCACCACAACCGTGCGCGGCACTCCCGGCCTCGACCTGCGCGCCGGAATTCGGCGCCAACTCACCGAGGCCGGAATCGGCGGGGTCGCCGTCGACCCGCGGTGCACAATCGAGGACAAGACCTTGTTCAGTCATCGCCGCGGCGCGCCGACCGGCCGCATGGCCGGGGTGATCTGGATGCAGGCGGACGCATGAGCGAGCGCAGCGAGCGAACGATCGACGCATCCGCGGCGCCGGAATCCGTTGCGGCCGAGAAGATGGATGGTCGGACCGCCGAATTGGCGGCGAACCTCGCCGAACTGAACAAGCGGATCGGAGCGGCTTGTCATGCGGCCGGGCGTGATCCGGGTTCGGTGCGGATGCTGCCGGTGACGAAGTTCTTTCCCGCCAGTGACGTCGCGATCCTGTACCGCTTGGGCTGCAGGGAATTCGGCGAGTCCAGGGAGCAGGAGGCCACCGCCAAGGTCGCGGAGCTGGCCGCGCTGGCAGATGCGCGCTGGCACATGATCGGTCGACTGCAGCGCAACAAGGCGCGCACCGTCGCGCGCTGGGCGCACACCGTGCACTCGGTTGACAGCGAACGTCTGGCAACGGCCCTTGACACCGCGGCACGGGCCGCACTGGACGCCGGAGAGCGCAGTGAACCTGTTCGAGTTCTGGTCCAGGTGAGCCTGGACGAGAATCCCGGCCGCGGTGGCGTCGCCCCCGAAGATCTTGTGGCACTGACGGATCGGGTGGGCGCCGCGGCGGGACTGCAGCTCGCGGGCCTGATGGCGATCCCCCCGCTCGACGCCACGCCGGACGATGCTTTTGCACGCCTGGCAACTTTGCACGAGGTGGTACGCGCGAATCATCCCGACGCCATCGAACTGTCCGCCGGAATGTCGAGCGATCTGGAATCGGCGATCGAACACGGTTCGACCTGTGTGCGTGTCGGTACCGCCTTGATGGGCGCCCGACCGATAACCTCGGCGTAGCAAAGAAACCTCATCAGTCACATTTGACACATATGCTGGGACTGGAGAGGGCTGAGCAAGACTTCAACACCCGGCCGCCACCGGGGCCGAAGGAAGGTCGACCGAAATGAGCGAACGCGACAGCGAGGTGCAGGCATGAGCACGCTGCACAAGTTCAAGGCGTACTTCGGCATGGTTCCGCTCGAGGAATACGAAGACGATTACGTCGCCGAACCTGCCCCTCGCGGCGCGGACGAGCGTGGCTCCCGTCGGCCCCGGCCCCGTGACTACCCCGAGCGCGCCGGATACGGCGCGGACCGCTATGCCGACGACCGATACGACGATGAGCCGGATTACCCTGAGCCCGCGTACAAGTCGCCGTACAAGGCGGGCTATCCGATGTCTCGGCGCGACGATTACGTCGACGAGCCCTATGTGGACGACCGCTATGACGCGCGGCCGCGTCCCACCAGGATCGATACCGCACCGGCCGCCAGCCGATTCCGTGCGGGCGGTAATGCGCCGATGCTGCGGGGAGCCACCAGAGGTGCGCTCGCCGTCGATCCCGAGGCCGAGGAGCGGCGCATGGAGGAGCGCGTGCGCCCCGAGCCCGCTCCCGCACGTCGGCCGGGGATCTTCGAGGACGGAGGTCCCTTGTCCAAGATCACGACGCTGCGCCCGCGCGACTACAGCGAGGCCCGCATCATCGGTGAGCGTTTCCGCGAGGGCAATCCGGTGATCATGGACCTGGTCGATCTGAGCAACGCCGATGCGAAGCGCCTGGTCGACTTCGCCGCTGGTCTGGCCTTCGCGCTGCGTGGATCATTCGACAAGGTCGCGACCAAAGTGTTCCTGCTCTCACCGGCCGATGTCGATGTCTCCGCCGAAGAACGTCGCAGGATCGCCGAAACCGGCTTCTACAACCAGAAATAGCGTTGTGCTTCGGGGGTTCTGTTAGACCCGTTGCGTATGGGGCGGACCTATTCAAGCGGCTGACGAGCAGTCACCAGCGGTGTGGTCATTTTGCGCGACGCGGATTTTGGGGCAGAGTGAGGCGGTGGCCTTGTTCGCGGTGTTGTACTTCGTACTGTTCATCTTCTGGCTGTTGTTGATCAGCCGTGTGATCGTCGAGTTCATCCGTAGCTTTGCCCGGGACTGGCGCCCTAGTGGCTTCGTCGCCGTGATCCTCGAGGTGATCTTCACCATCACCGACCCGCCGGTGAAACTCCTGAGGCGGTTGATACCACCGGTGTCATTGGGAGGAATTCGACTCGATCTGTCGATTATGGTCCTGCTTTTCGTCGTCTTCATCTCGATGACGTTTGTGGGCAGCCACGCCGGCGGGTAGCCCCAGTGTGACAGAATGAACCGAGAAGATAGCTTGCTAGATCTGCTAGATCTCCAAAAGACGCGTGAAGGGATCCTTCCATGCCGCTGACCCCAGCCGATGTGCACAACGTCGCGTTCAGCAAACCGCCGATCGGGAAGCGCGGCTACAACGAGGATGAGGTAGACGCGTTCCTGGATCTCGTGGAGCAGGAGCTCTCGCGCCTTATCGAGGAGAACGCTGACCTGCGGCAGCGGGTTGCCGAGCTGGATGCGGAACTGGCCGACGCCAAGAAGAATCGCCCCCCGGTACAACCGAACCCGGTGAAATCGCCGGTGCAGCAGGTGCCGCCGCCGCAGCCCGAGCCCATCAAGCCCCCGGTGCAGCAGGCTCCGCCGCCGCCACCGATGCCTGTCGCTGCGCCGGTAGCCAAGGATGCGCCGAGTGCCGATGCGAACCTGCAGGCGGCCAAGGTGCTCAGCCTCGCCCAGGAGATGGCGGACCGGCTGACCACTGACGCGAAGACTGAAGCGGAGAATCTGCTCTCCAATGCGCGTGCCAATTCCGAGCGTCTGGTGGGCGATGCCAGGACTCGTTCGGAAGCGATGATCGCCGATGCCCGCCAGAAGTCGGACGCGATGCTCTCCGATGCGCAGGCCCGCTCGGACAACCAGCTACGGCAGGCAAAAGAGAAGGCCGACGCGCTGCAGGCCGACGCCGAGCGCAAGCACGCCGAGATCATGGCCACCATCACCCAGCAGCGCAGCGTGCTGGAGAGCCGGATCGAGCAGCTCAAGACCTTCGAGCGGGAATACCGCGTGCGGCTGAAGTCGTACCTGGAGTCGCAGCTCGAGGAGTTGGAGAACCGTGGCTCGGCTGTTCCGGTCGATGGCGGCGAGGCCTTCGTCGACGCCAATACCGCGAACAATCTCGCTCCCGCGTCGTTCGCCAAGGGCGGCAAGTAATCTCGTATTGGAGAGAGATCTCCGCTGTAGTTGCTGTTCGAGTAGCTAGAGCTACCTGCCGAACCGCCTGGCATGCCTAGGGGGTCATCATGCTCGTCTTGACGCTCGTCCTTGCCGCGATCGGATTCGCCCTGCTAGTGGCCGCGCTGACCACCGGGTCGGTGCTGTGGGCCTGGGGTTGCATCCTCATCTGTGTCATTGGCGCTGTGCTGTTGCTGGTGAGTGCGCTCTCCATGCGGAGTTCCGACAGCGACGCCGCGCCGCCACCCGGTCGGCATGCGAAACGGTGAAGTGTGGCCACAACCTAATGGTTTGACCGCACTGGTTAGAATCAAACATGTATGCGGCGTCGATCCGGCCATCACCGGGGAGCCTTCGGAAGAACGGTGCGCCGCGCGCGCCCAGTAGAACCGAACGGGAGAGCCCGTTACAGCTCAAAACGAGAGGTCCTGGTGGTTGCGCGGATCGTGCGCGGCTCCCGGGCAAGCGGGGTGGTACCGCGGTTTCGACGCAACGGGCGTCGTCATCGTCCCCGTGCTGACAGATACGCGCCACGGCGCGGCGGCACGAGGAGACGCATCCGCGATGGCGGACGAACCTTCCAGCAGCGCATACCCGCGCGTCGATCTGGGTGTTGGCAGCGGGGCATCCTTCCCGGACCTGGAGCGTCGTGTGCTCGACGGCTGGGCCACCGACGACACCTTCCGCGCCAGCATCGAGAACCGCTCGGGCGCCGGAGAGTTCGTCTTCTACGACGGGCCGCCGTTTGCCAACGGATTGCCACATTACGGACATCTGCTCACCGGGTATGTCAAGGATCTTGTTCCACGTTTCCAGACGATGCGCGGGAAGCGGGTCGATCGGCGTTTCGGCTGGGACTGTCACGGACTGCCCGCGGAAATCGAAGCGGAAAAGCAGCTCGGTATAACGGACAAATCACAGATCGATGCGATGGGGCTCGCGGAATTCAATGCGGCCTGTAAATCCTCGGTGCTGCGTTACACGGGTGAATGGCGTGACTATGTGACGCGTCAGGCTCGCTGGGTCGACTTCGACAACGACTACAAGACGCTTGATCTCGACTTCATGGAGTCGGTGATGTGGGCGTTCAAGTCGCTGCACGAGAAGGGCCTGATCTACCAGGGCTTCCGGGTGCTGCCCTACAGCTGGTACGAGCAGACGCCGCTGTCGAATCAGGAAACCCGCCTCGACGACGCTTACAAGATGCGTCAGGACCCGGCCGTCACCGTCGATATGGTGCTGCGGGTACCGGCCGACCATCCGCTGCACGCCCTCGACGGCGCCAACGCGCTGATCTGGACCACCACGCCGTGGACGCTGCCGTCGAACCTGGCGATCGCGGTGCATCCGGATGTGCGCTACACGCATGTGCGCGCCGCCGACGGCAAGCGCTATCTGCTGGCCGCGGAACGGGTATCGCACTATGCCCGCGAATTCGGCGGCGCTGAATCGGCTGGTCGCTCCGCAGACTCCGCTGCGGTCGAGCTGCTCGGCGAGTACGACGGTGCCGCCCTCGCGGATCTGTCGTATGCCCCGCCGTTCGACTTCTTCGTCGGTCATCCGAACGCGCACCGCGTGCTGACCGCCGATTATGTGACCACCGACTCCGGCACCGGCATCGTGCACCTCGCACCGGCCTTCGGTGAGGAGGATATGGACGTCGCATCGGCCAACGGCATCGAGCTGGTACAGCCGCTGGATCCGGGCGGCAAGTTCACCTCGATGGTGCCGCCGTACGAGGGCATGATGGTCTTCGACGCGAACCCGGTGATCATCAAGGACCTCAAGGCCGCGGGCAAGCTGCTGCGGCACGAGACGATCGAGCACTCCTACCCGCACAGCTGGCGTTCCGGTCAACCGCTGATCTACATGGCGGTGCCGTCCTGGTTCGTCGCGGTGACCAAATTCCGCGACCGGATGGTCGAGCTGAACAAGCAGATCACCTGGGTGCCCGAGCACATCCGCGACGGTCAGTTCGGCAAGTGGCTCGAGGGCGCGCGGGACTGGAATATCAGCCGCAACCGCTACTGGGGCAGCCCGATCCCGGTGTGGGTGTCCGATGATCCGGCCTATCCGCGCACCGACGTATACGGCTCGCTCGATGAGCTGGAGCGCGACTTCGGCGTGCGCCCGACCGATCTGCACCGGCCGATGATCGACGAGCTGACCAGGCCCAATCCGGACGATCCGACGGGTCGGTCGACCATGCGCCGGGTGCCGGAGGTCCTGGACTGCTGGTTCGAGTCCGGCTCGATGCCCTACGCCCAGGTGCACTACCCGTTCGAGAACAAGGAGTGGTTCGACAACCACTTCCCCGGCGACTTCATCGTCGAATACAACGGGCAGACCCGCGGCTGGTTCTATACCCTGCACGTGCTCTCGACCGCGCTGTTCGACAGCCCGGCCTTCAAAACCGTTGCCGCGCACGGCATCGTGCTCGGTGACGATGGGCTGAAGATGAGCAAGTCCAAGGGCAACTACCCGGATGTGAACGAGGTGTTCAACCGGGACGGCTCCGATGCGATGCGCTGGTTCCTGATGAGTTCGCCGATCCTGCGCGGCGGCAATCTCATCGTCACCGAGCGCGGTATTCGCGAGGGGGTCGGCCACGCGCTGCGCCCGCTGTGGAACGCATGGACCTTCCTGCAGCTCTACGCCTCGAAACCCGGCGTGTGGCGCACGGATTCGCCGCATGTGCTGGACCGCTACATCCTGGCCAAACTCGCCGCGACCCGGGATGCGATGACCGAAGCGCTCGACGTCTACGACATCGCCGGTGCCTGTGAGGAGTTGCGCTCGTTCGCCGACGCGCTGACCAATTGGTATGTGCGCCGGTCGCGTTCGCGCTTCTGGGAAGAGGACCGGGATGCGGTCGACACGCTGCATACGGTGCTCGAGGTCGTCACCCGGCTGGCTGCGCCGCTGCTGCCGCTGATCTCCGAGGTGATCTGGCGCGGGCTCACCGGCGAGCGGTCGGTGCACCTGGCCGATTGGCCCAAGGAGGGCGAGCTGCCGGAGGATTCGGATCTGGTGGCTGCGATGGACGAGGTCCGGGTGGTCTGCTCGACGGTGCTGAGTCTGCGCAAGGCACAGAACCTGCGGGTGCGCCTGCCGCTGGCCGAGGTCACCATTGCTGCGCCCGACGCCGAGCGGATGCGGCCCTTTGCCGACATCATCGCCGACGAGGTGAACGTCAAGAAGGTCGACCTGACCACCGATGTTGCCGTGCACGGCCGCTTCGAACTGGTCGTGAACGCCCGTGCCGCCGGCCCGCGCCTGGGCAAGGATGTGCAGACGGTGATCAAGGCGGTGAAGGCGGGCGAATGGTCCGAGAACGCCGACGGTGTGGTCACCGCGGCGGGCATCGAGCTGCTGCCCGAGGAGTACACCCAGCGCTTGGTCGCGGCCGAACCCGAATCCACGGCGGCGCTGCCCGGCAATGCCGGTCTGGTCGTCCTCGATTCGCAGGTGACCGAGGAACTCGAGGCCGAGGGCTGGGCCCGCGATGTGATCCGCGATCTGCAGGAGACGCGAAAGTCGCTGGGGCTCGACGTTTCCGACCGCATCACGGTGGTGCTCGCGGTACCCGATGACAAGCAGGCGTGGGCGCAGGTGCACCGGGATCTCATCGCGGGTGAAATCCTCGCCACCGAGCTGAGTTTCGGTGATCCGGGCGCGGATGCCGCCGATATCGTCGGTGGCGTGCGGGTGTCGATCGCCAGGGTCTGACGCGGCGGAGTTCGGGGCGAGGCCATTGGCCTCGCCTCGAATCATGTGAGATAGATCACATGCTGAGAAATAGCTAATTCGCTGTCGTGGTTGCACAATGCCCGGCACAATCGGGCATGTTGCTGCTGATGCGCAGGCTCACTACTGTGACGGCAGTAAACGTTCGTGCTTGAACTGCTCTACCTGAAATACCTTGCGCCGCACGTGGATACGTGCTGGGAGCAGGTGCTGTGATGTGCGGTTCCCACCCCCGATGTCGAGGTCGGTACCGCGCGGTAGCCGGGTCGACGGAAGGGGCGAGCACACATGATCAGCGAATCCAGAAAGGCGTTGCGCCGGATAGCCATTGGTTTTCTGGTATCGACCGTCATCGCGCTGGCCCTGGCCGGGCCGGTGCACGGCGATACCGGCAGCGCCTCCGGTTCGGGCGGCGCCGGTTCGAGCGGCACCGGTTCGGGTGGCACCGGTTCGGGTGGCTCGGGCTCGGCGTCCGGCAGTTCCAGCGGCTCCGCGGCACTACCGCTGCCGAGTGTTGCCGGACTCGGCGCCTTGGCCGCCGCGTACACCCAGATCGGCAAGCCCTATCAATGGGGCGGCACCGGACCATTCGCGTGGGACTGTTCGGGTCTGGTGCAGTGGTCGTTCGCGCAGGTGGGAGTGCGGCTGCCGCGCACCACCTGGCAACAGGCCAGGGTTGGCGCCGCGGTCCCGTTGTCAGCGCTGTCGATGGGTGATGTCGTCATCCTGAACGAGGACGCGTCCCACGTCGGCATCTACGCGGGGCGCGGCCAGATCCTCGACGCCCACGATTGGGGGATCCCGGTCGGCCTGCATCCGCTCGCCGACTTCCACATCTACACGATCCGTCGTTTCTGAGCCCAATCGGCTACGTTTCCACCGAGCAGCGCGGTTGCGCGGAGACGGAAACGATGGGGAACGAGATGGCGATCGGTGTGCGTAGAGGATCGGCAGTGCGGGCGGCGGGTGCCGTCGCCGGGGCGCTACTGCTCGTCGTGGCGGTATCCGGCTGCGGCGACGATAAGAAGGACGCGGCGGCCTCGGCGCCCGGTGTGCTGGACGGCTTTTCGAAGCCGGAGAGTGTAGTGGTCGCCGGGGACAAGTGGTTCGTATCGAATATCGGTGCGACGCAGGAGCCGATGACCAAGGACGGCGACGGCTTCCTCTCGCGGCTGGACTCGACCGGAAAGGTAGTCGAGCGCAAGGCGATTCCGCGTGCCGGGGATCCGCCGCTGAACGCGCCCAAGGGGATGGTCTACGCGGACAACAAGGTGTTCGTCGCCGATATCGATCGCGTCGTCGGCTATGACGTCGACACGCTGGGACAGGTCTTCGAGGCACCGCTCGGCGGCGATGCCGCGGCGCTGCTCGATGACATTGCGGTGCTCGACGATAAGACCCTGCTGGTCACCGATACGGTGCGCGGTGCGGTGTACAAGCTCGATATCGAGAGCAAGAAGTTCGGCACGCTGACCACGTCGATTCCGGGCGCCAACGGCATCGCGCTCGACAAGTCGACCAAGACCGCCTATGTCGCCGGACTCGGCGCGCACTTCGAGGGCGGCGATCTGTACAAGTTCGGTATCGAGCACGCTCCGGCCGCCGTGGGCAAGGTCGGTACGGTGCACGGCGTATTCGATGGCATCGCACTGCTGCCCAACGGCGATCTCGCGGTATCGGACTGGGTGTCCGCCGATAAGCCGGTGCCCGGCACGATCAAGATCTATCACACCGATGGCACCGAGGTCGCGACCGTCAAGTTGCCCCAGGATCTGCACGGACCGGCCGATTTCGCCCTGGATGGGGCCGGGAAGAACCTGATCGTGCCCGCGGTGGCCGACGATAAGGTCGCCATCGTCGCGCTGCCCTGAGCACGATTGAAGCGGCGTCCGATCGAACCGGTGTCCGATTGAAGCGGTGTCCGATTGAAGCGGCGTCCGATTGAAGCGGCGTCCGATTGAACCCGTGTCCGATTGAAGCGGCGTCCGATAGAAGCGGCGCTCGATCGAAGCGGCGTCCGACCGAACCTGCGTCCGACCGAACCGCGTCCGATTGAAGCGGCGTCCGATCGAACCGGCGTCCGACCGAACCGGCGTCCGATCGAAGCGGCGTCCGATAGAAGCGGCGTCCGACCGAAGCGGCGCTCGATCGAAGCGGTCCGGTTCAGTCGACGAGCTGGCGCAGCAGCGGCCCGTACTGCGGATGGGCCAGGGCCGAGGCGAATTGGGCGACCAGGTAGTCGGCCGGGTTACCGGTGTCGTACCAGCGGCCCTGGATGACCTGCCCGAAGACCGGGCTGTCGGCGGCGTGCACATTGATCGCATCGGTGAGGTAGACCTCGCCGGTGCGGTGTTCGTACCACTGCTCGGTCTGTCTGCGCAGCTCGGAGATGATGCCGGGGGTGACGACATAGCCGCCGATCGCGGCGAAGTTCGAGGGGGCGTCCTCGGGCTTCGGCTTCTCCCGCAGACCGGTGATGCGCAGCAAGCCGTTGCCGTGGTCGTCGGCGACGACCGGGACACCGTAGCGCTGGGATTCGGACGGATCCATCGGCATCAGTGCGAGCACCGGGGCGCCCGTCGCCTCGTAGGCGTCGATCAGCTGCTGCGCCCGCGGTACCCGGGCGACGAAGACGTCGTCGGGCCACAGCACCAGCATCGGCTCGTCGCCGAGATTGCGGGCGGCGTTGAGCACGGGGGTGCCGTTGCCGTAGGGACCGTGCTGGTCCAGGTAGGTGATGTGACCGAGCCTGGACAGTTCGCCGACCTCTTCGACTGCGTCGGCGTATGCGTCCTTGCCGTCGGCCCGCAGTTGGGCGACCAGCGCCGGATTCGGGCGGAAGTGGTCCTGGATCAAGGACTTTCCGCCGCTGACCACGATCGTGATATCGGTGATTCCGGATGCGACCAGCTCGCGGACGGTGTGCTCGATGACCGGCTTATCGCCGACCGGCAGCATCTCCTTGGGGATGGCCTTGGTCAGCGGCAGCAGGCGCGAGCCGATTCCGGCGGCCGGGATCACGGCCTTGCGGATCTTCATGATCCGATCATCACATACCAGGCGGGCTCCGAACGGCCGATCCCCAGGCTTCGGCTGTAGCGGCCCAGGTGGCAACACATTGGAATCGTGCCAGGTCACGGCCTGTCGGGCAGCGCTGAGGGCCGCGCTCGCCCGGCCGCCCCGCCGTCGAGGTCAGCAGCAATTTCGCAGTAATTACGCGGCGGACGCATACCTGGCGCCCAGGTTGCCCGCCCGTGCACATAGGTTGGGTGCGCCGCGCACGAGTTCACCGGTGGATCCGGGCGCGGCACGCGATTCGAGGCGCGGCACCGTCGGCCGGTCGCCGCGGCTGGCGTTGGTGGGCCGACCTGTCGGTGGGGCGGCGTACATTTCCGTGCGTGAGCACTGATAACACCGTGCGGGCCGCGGCCTTGCATACGGCCCGGCGGTGGGTGCTGCACATCGATATGGATGCCTTCTTCGCCTCGGTCGAGCAGCTGACTCGGCCGACGCTGCGTGGCCGCCCGGTGCTGGTCGGTGGTACCGGCGGGCGCGGTGTGGTCGCGGGGGCCAGCTATGAGGCGCGGGTATTCGGTGCGCGCTCGGCGATGCCGATGCATCAGGCGCGGCGGCTGGTCGGGGTGACGGCGGTGGTGGTGCCGCCGCGTGGCGCGGTCTACAGCGTGGTGAGCGCACAGGTTTTCGACGCGCTGCGCAGCCGCATTCCCGTGCTGGAGACGCTGTCGTTCGACGAGGCGTTCGGCGAACCCGCCGAATTGGCGGGGACGAGTGTCGAACGGGTGCGCGAATTCTGTGAGGAGCTGCGCGCGCTGGTGCGCGAGCGGACCGGGCTGGTCGCCTCGGTGGGTGCCGGGACCGGCAAGCAGCTCGCCAAAATCGCGTCCGGAATGGCCAAACCCGATGGGGTGCGGGTGGTTTCGCCGGGTGAGCAGCAGCAGCTGCTCGCCGGCCTGCCGGTACGCAAACTGTGGGGGATCGGGCCGGTGGCCGACAGCCGGTTGCGCTCCCTCGGCATCGAGACGGTGGGCGCATTCGCCGCTCTGCCGGAATCCGAGGCGGTCTCGATCCTGGGCGGCAGCATCGGCGCGGCGCTGCACCGGCTGGCCCGCGGCATCGATGACCGCCCGGTCGCCGAGCGTGCCGAGGCCAAGCAGATCAGCGCCGAGAACACCTATGAGACCGATATCGTCACGATGGCCCAGCTGCGCCCGGCCATCGAGGCGATGGCGGCGGCCGCGCACCGTCGCCTGGAAAAGGACGGACGGGCCGCGCGCACCGTGGTGCTGAAGCTGAAGAAATCCGATATGAGCATTGTGACCAGGTCGTTCACCCTGCCGTACGCGACGACCGAGCTGGCAACGCTGACCACGGCGGCGCAGCGTTCGGCCATCGATCCGGCCGAGCTCGGGCCGATTCGGCTGGTCGGTGTTGGCTATGGCGGGCTGTCGACCGTGCGGCAGGAGTCGCTGTTCCCGGAGCTGGATCAGGCGCCGATGGCGGATGCTGGCGTCTGGGAAGGCGATGCCGCGCACTCCGATCGCTGGGGCGGATCGTCCGAGGCCGAACGCGGCCCATCGGCCGTCGTAGTGGCGCTCGATACAGGATCGCCGGTTGGGCGGGCGGGCGTCGGGACGGAGCACGCCGAGACCGCATTCGGGGCGGCGTCGGCGCAGCAGGTTTCTGTGGCCGCGCAGTCGAGCGTCGGTGCAGCTCAGGGCGATTCGTCAACGCGGGAGGCGACGCTGTGGTATCCAGGACTCGATGTCACCCATCCCGAATTCGGGCATGGGTGGGTGCAGGGCGCCGGACTCGGTGTGGTCACCGTTCGGTTCGAGACCAGTTCGACAGGGCCCGGTCCGGCGCGTACCTTTGCCGCCGACGACATCAGTCTGTCCCGGGCGGATCCGCTCGGCAGTCTCCGCTGACAGGTAGCCTGGGTCAGTCGTGCAGCGTCGCCGGTCCGGGTGACGGCTGCCGTTGGTGGAACGACATGTACCTACTCGAACGCAAAGGACGAGCAGTTGAAGCTTCGTAAGACTGGACGCATCGCCATCGCCGCTCTGGCCGTTGTCGCCGCACTCGGAATGACCGCCTGCAGCGATGACAAGGACAGCAAGCCGGCCGCGAAGACGAGCACCAGTGTCAAGGCCTCGGCCAGCGCGAGCGCGAACACCAACCTGCCGCCGGTCCCCTCCGCCGCGGAGCTGAACACCCAACTGCAGCGCGCACTCGATCCGTCGGTGCCGAATTCGGAGAAGCTGGACGGCGTGCAGGGCGCGCAGGCCGACCCGGAACTGCCGAACCGCCTGGCCGAGGCCGCCAAGAGCGCCAACATCACGGTGGCGGTCACCGACGTGACCAGCTTCGGCGATAGCGTCAACGCCAAGGCCAAGGTCGTGCTCAACGGCCAGGAGAACGTCGTCGACGTGCCGTTCGTCGCCGAGGACGGCAAGTGGAAGATCCAGAAGGCGTGGGCCTGCGCCATGCTGACCAACCTCGGCCAGCAGTCGGCGGCCTGCAGCTAGCCGTAGCTACTGCGTGCAGGTCGCTCGAAACGACCAGCCATGCTCGCGGCTGACCCCGGGCAGCACCCCGGCGTCGGCCGCGGCTGTGCGCATGCTGAGAATCAATGCTGTACACCAGCAAGAACTTTCGTTTGGAATAGTTACCGTTAGGATCAGGCCCCGTGGCTGACACGATGGTGTGGGCGGGGCAGCCGTCCGTCGAGGAATCCGAACCCGGGACGGCGCAATCGAACAGACGTGGGGGCTGGACCGGGCCGATCGCGCTGATCGCAGGCCTGTTGGGCGCATTGTTCGCGGTGGCAGTGCCGCTGCTGCCGGTGCGCGTGGACGCGGCGACGCTGAGCTGGCCGCAGTCCGGTTCCGCGCGCAGTATCGAGGCGCCGCTGATCTCCTATGCGCCACTGACTTTCGACGCGACCCTGCCGTGTACGGCGATCAACCAGCTCAGCGCCAAGGGCGGCACGCTGGTGGCGACCGGACCCAATGGCGCACCGGATCTCGAGCGATACGGATTCGTCGCGCGTGTACAGGCCGCGGCGGATGCCCCGGCGCGGCTGGATGTGGTGCTGCGCAACCAGGCATTGCTCAGTCTGCCGGTGGCCGAGTTGGTTCCGGGCTGTGAACTCACCGTGCATGCCGACAACACCACGGCCACAGCCACTTTGGTCGGATTCGAGACGCCCGGGTTCCCGGCAGTGCTCAATGGCGACTATCGGCCGCAGATGGTCGGCATCTTCAGTGATCTGGCCGCGGCCGACGGTGCGCACGTCAGCGCTGAACTCGACACCCGATTCTCGTCCACGCCCACGCCGCTCAAGCGCGCGGCGATCTGGCTGGCGGTGCTGTGCACGATTGTTTCGCTGGTTGCGCTGTACCGACTCGATCGGCGCGATGGTCGACGGGTGCGCCGCTTCCTGCCGCAGCGCTGGTGGACCTTCTCGCTGCTCGACGCCGTGGTGCTCGGCACCATGCTGGTCTGGTACTTCATCGGGTCGACGACCTCCGATGACGGCTACCAGTTCGGTATGGCGCGCGCCTCGGGCGTCGCGGGCTATATGGCCAACTACTTCGCCTACTTCGGGGTGCCCGAAAATCCGGTCGGCACACCGTATTACGACCTGATCCGGATCATGACGCAGATCAGCACCGCCAGCCCGTGGGTGCGGCTGCCCGCGCTGTGCTGCGGTGTGCTGATGTGGCTGCTGCTCAGCCGCGAGGTGGCGCCGCGACTCGGCGTCGCGGTGCGGCGCAACCGCGTCGCGATGTGGACCGGTGCGCTGGGCTTCCTCACCATCTGGCTGGCCTATGACAACGGACTGCGTCCGGAACCGCCGGTGGCGCTGGGACTTCTGCTCACCTGGTGTCTGGTCGAGCGCGCCATCGCGACCCGGCGGTTGCTGCCCGCCGGATTCGCGATCCTGGTCGCGGCCTTCGCCTGTACCGCGGGGCCCTCCGGCGTCATCTGTATCGCGGCGCTGCTGGCCGGATTGCGGCCGGTCGCCCGAATCATCATGGCCCGCATCGACACTCGGGGTTCGGCGCGCGTACTCGGTTACGCGATGCTGCTCGCACCGCTGCTCGCCGCCGGTGCGGTCGCGCTGGCGATCATGTTCGCCGATCAGCCGCTGGCGGCGATGTTCGAGATGAAGCGCATCCATCACATCGTCGGCCCGGATGTCGAGTGGTTCAACGACTATCTGCGCTACCAGTACCTGTTCCAGGGTGAGACCGACGGCTCCGTCGGCCGCCGGATCGGCGTGCTCGCGATGTTCGCCGGGCTCATCGCATGCGTACTCGTGTTGCTGCGCAAGGGCGGTCGCATCCCGCTGACCGCCGCTGGCCCGACCCGGCGCATTCTCGGTGTCACCGTCGGCGCGCTGCTGCTGATCATGGTCACGCCCACCAAGTGGACCCATCACTTCGGTGTCTACGCGGGGGTGGCCGGAGCCGTTGCGATGGTGACCGCCATGGCGGTCGCACCGCGGGTGCTGCGCGCGCCGCGCTACCGCGCCCTATTCGCCGCGGCGGTCGCGTTCCTGCTCGCGCTGGTGTTCTCCGGTCCCAATAAGTGGTGGTATGTCTCGTCCTACGGAATTCCGTGGTGGGATAAGCCGCCGGTGATCGCCGGGCTGGAGCTGAACAAGCTGTTCCTGCTCGCCACCGCCGCATTGCTCGCGGTGGCCGCATGGTGGCATGTGCACGCACCGGAACCTGGTACGCCGCACAAGGTTTCGCGATTCGCGTGGCGGGTGTCGGTGCTGCCGCCGCTGACCATCGCGCTGGCGCTGCTCGTGGTCTGGGATGTCGGCTCCTTCGCCAAGGCGGCCGTGGCCCAGGGTCCGGCCTTCTCGCTGGCGCGCTCGAATATCGAGGCGCTGACCGGGAAGACGGCCGGTTTGGCCGGACACGTACTGGTCGAATCCGATCCCAATGCGGGCATGTTGGAGCCGCTGACCGGCGACGTGGTGAGCACGCTATCGGGCACCGGGACCGGATTCACCGGTGCGGGCGTTGCGGCCGATCTGCGTCCCGATGACGATTCGAGTCCGACCGGCAGTATCGCCGATGCGCTGAGCAGCAAGTCGGCCTCGGAGAACACCGCTGGAACCGCCTCTCCCGCACTGCCTTTCGGACTGAATCCGGCGACCACGCCGGTGCTGGGCAGCTACGGCTCCGGTGACTTGGGCCCCGCCGACCTGACCACCGGCTGGTACCGGCTTCCCGACCCCGGCGACCGCACCGGCATTATCGCGCTGACCGCGGCGGGCCGGATCAGGTCGGTCGATGCCGACGGCATCGTCACGCCGGGGCAGACCCTCGAAATCGAATACGGCGCAACCGATTCCGCGACCACTGCGCAGCCGATGGGCAAGGTCACCCCGATCGATATCGGACCAGCGCCATCCTGGCGCAATCTGCGCGTTCCGTTCACCGAAATCCCCACTGGCGCAGACGTTATCCGCATTGTCGCGATCGACCGCGACCGCAACCCCAAGCAGTGGCTGGCCGTCACCCCGCCCCGCGTTCCGCAGACCACAACGCTGAACGAGGTTGTCGGCTCGCAGGTCCCGGTCCTCACCGACTGGATGGTCGGCCTGCAATTCCCCAACCAGCGCCCCTACGACCACCGCGACAATATCGCCGAAGTCCCTGCCTACCGCATCCTCCCGGACCGTCCCGGCGCCGAGATCACCACGCTATGGCAGAGCCATGACGGCGGCGGGCCGCTCGGCTGGTCCAATATGCTGCTGCGTCCACGCACCCTCGCCACCTATCTCGACCAGGACTGGCGGCGGGATTGGGGCGAACTGCAACAGCTGACCCGCATCGACCCCAAGGCCGATACCGCCGAACCCGAGATCACCCAGCAGGATCACTCCGGGCTGTGGACCCCCGGTCACATCAACACCGCCTACTGACCAGCGCCGCTGAACCTGTCGGCACCACGAAACCAGGACTGGGAATAGCCGGTCAGTCGCGATCTGCGAAAGTCGACGGTTCGGGTTCGGCGGCCCCGGCGCCCGGCCGCCCGCGCCGCCGCCCGCGCACCAGCGCATCGGCGGTGAAGATCGCCAGTGCCGCCCAGATGAGCGCGAATCCGGCCCACCGCGACGCGGGCATGGACTCATGCGCGACGGCCACGCCCCAGGCCATCTGGAGCGCCGGAGTGAGGTATTGCAGCAGTCCCATGGTCGAGAGCGGAACCCGTTGAGCGGCAACGGCGAACAGCAGCAATGGCAACAGGGTGACCGGACCGGTCGAGATCATCAATCCGGAATGCCCTATGCCGCTGGCGAATTCACTGCGACCGGTCACCGCGAACACGATCACGAAGGCCAATGCGAACGGCGCGGCCACCAACCCCTCGGCAGCGATGCCGTGCAGCGCGTCCAGCGGCATCACCTTTTTCACCAGCCCATAGGTGGCGAATGAGCAGGCCAGTGCCAGCGCGATGAGCGGCGGCCTGCCGTAGTCGACGGTGAGCACCGCGACCGCCAGCGCACCGAGTCCGAGCGCCGCCCACTGCGCCCTGGCCAGGCGCTCACGGAAGATCAGCACACCGAATGCCACCGTCACCAGTGGATTGATGAAATAGCCGAGCGCGCACTCCACCACATGTCCGGAGGTGACGCCGTAGACATACACGCCCCAGTTGATCGACAGCGCGGCGATGGCCACCGCGGCCATCCGCCAGGTCCGCGCGCCGATTCGACGCAGCCCACCCAGCTGGCCGGTCACCGCGAGCACGACCAGCACCAGTACCACGGTCCACAGGATTCGCTGCGCCACCACCTCGGCCGGGTTGGCGAAGGCCAGTAGCCCGAAGTATGCGGGGAACATGCCCCATATCAAAAAGGCGCCGGTACCGAACACTGCGCCGGGGACTGTTCCGCTTCGCTGCATCCTGCCGACGGTAGTTCTCGGTAGCCTTGCGGTCATGTCGATAACCGTGTCAAAGACGGCCGTCACCGGGCTGACCGCGGCGGAGGTCGAGCAGCGTCGCCGCGACGGGCGCACCAACGATGTGCCGGATCGGGCGAGCCGATCCGTGCGCGATATCGTCCGTGCCAACGTCTTCACCAGGATCAACGCCATCCTGGGCGTGCTGTTCATCCTGGTGCTCGCGACCGGTTCGATCATCGACGGCATGTTCGGTCTGCTGATCATCGCCAATAGCGCGGTCGGCATCATCCAGGAGATCCGCGCCAAGCGCACCCTGGACCAGCTGGCCATTGTCGGCCAGGCCAAGCCGACCGTGCGCCGCGACGGCAAGGCGCAGGAGGTCATGCCGAATGAGGTCGTACTCGACGATCTGATCGAGCTCGGTCCCGGCGACCAGATCGTCGTCGATGGCGCCGTCGAGGAATCCGCACTGCTCGAGGTCGACGAATCGCTGCTCACCGGTGAGGCCGATCCGGTGGACAAGCCGGTCGGCGCGGCGGTGATGTCGGGCAGCTACGTCGTCTCCGGTTCCGGCGCCTACCGCGCGACCAAGGTCGGCAAGGACGCCTACGCGGCCAAACTGGCCGCGGAGGCCAGCAAGTTCACGCTGGTGAAGTCCGAGCTGCGCAGCGGTATCGACACCATCCTCAAGGTCATCACCTACCTGCTGATCCCGGCCGGTCTGCTCAGTATCTACAACCAGCTGTTCTCCAGTAAGGAGTCCTGGCAGCCCGCGGTGACCGGCATGGTCGCAGCACTGGTGCCGATGGTGCCCGAGGGGCTGGTGTTGATGACCTCGGTCGCGTTCGCGGTCGGTGTCGTGCGACTCGGCCGGCGCCAATGTCTGGTCCAGGAATTGCCCGCCATCGAGGGGCTGGCCCGGGTGGACGTGGTCTGCGCGGACAAGACCGGCACACTCACCGAGAACGGGATGCGCCTGTCGGATATCAAGACGCTCGGCTCATTCGACGACGCCGAGGTGCGCCGGGCCCTGGCGGCCATGGCGGCCGACGATCCGCGCCCGAATGCGAGCGTGCAGGCGATCGGCGAGGAGCTGACCGATAAGCCGGATTGGCAGCATACCGCGGTCGCGCCGTTCTCCTCGGCGAAGAAGTGGAGCGGTTTCTCCTATGGCGAGCACGGCGACTGGCTGCTCGGTGCGCCCGATGTGCTGCTCGATCCGAGCTCCGAAGATGCCCGCATCGCAGAGGAACTCGGCTCCTCGGGTCTGCGCATTCTGCTGCTGGCGCGCAGCGACCGTCCCGTCGATGCCGCCGATGCTCCCGGCACCGTTGATCCCGCCGCGCTCGTCGTACTCGAGCAGAAGGTGCGTCCCGATGCCCGAGAAACCCTGGATTACTTTGCCAGCCAACAGGTTTCGATCAAGGTCATATCCGGAGACAATGCCGTCTCGGTCGGCGCGGTGGCGTCCTCGCTGGATCTGCCCGGCGGCGATCATCCGGTCGACGCCCGCGAATTGCCCGAGGACCGGGACGCGCTCGCCGATGTGCTGGAGCACGAGACCACCTTCGGCCGGGTGCGTCCGGATCAGAAGCGGGCCATGGTGGCCGCCTTGCAATCACGCGATCACACCGTCGCTATGACCGGTGACGGTGTGAACGACGTACTGGCGCTGAAGGATTCCGATATCGGCGTGGCGATGGGCTCGGGCAGTCCGGCCACCCGCGCGGTCGCGCAGATCGTCCTGCTGGACAACAAATTCGCCACGCTGCCGTATGTCGTCGGTGAGGGCCGTCGGGTGATCGGCAATATCGAGCGGGTCTCGAATCTGTTCCTCACCAAGACCGTGTACTCGGTACTGCTCGCCTTCCTGGTCGGTATCGCCGGTATCGGCTCGCAGATCTTCGATTACGATCCGATCGGATATCCGTTCCTGCCGCGGCATGTCACGATCGCGGCCTGGTTCACCATCGGCATCCCGGCCTTCATCCTGTCGTTGGCTCCGAACAATGAACGCGCCCGCTCCGGATTCGTCTCACGCGTTATGCGTTTGGCGATTCCGTCCGGTGTGGTGATCGGCGTCGCCACCTTCGTCGCCTACCTGATCGCCTACGCGGGGCCGCATGCCACCCCGGAGCAGAAGGAGCAGGCCGGCACCACGGCGCTGATCACACTGATCATGATCGCGGTGTGGGTGCTCGCCATCGTCGCGCGGCCGTATGTGTGGTGGAAGGTGGTGCTGATCGGCGCCTCGATCCTCGCCTATGTGCTGTTGTTCACAATTCCGTTCACCAGGCATTTCTTCAAACTCGACCCGTCGAATGTCGGGCTCACCACCGCGGCGTTCATCTGCGGGGCGGTCGGCATCGTGCTCGTCGAGGCCGCGTGGTGGATCGCCGCCGCTGGTCGCGGCGAGAAGCACTCGCTACTTCCGAGCTCACCGGGCGGGGGTGCCTGAACAACTGGACGGGTGACGCGCCGCGCTGCGAGATACCTTGTGCGAAGCGATCATTCGGGGTTGGAGTACCTTCTCGACTATGGAGGTATTGCTGCACCAGATCGACGCGTTCGCCGACGCACCGTTCTCCGGCAACCCGGCCGCGGTCATGCCGCTGCCCACCTGGCTGCCGGACGAGCTGCTGCAACAGCTGGCCGAGGCGAACAACCTCGCCGAGACCGCCTTCTACACCTTCCAATTACCCGTCGAGGCGGGCGGGCCACCGGGGGAATGGCCCGCCTGCCACCTGCGCTGGTTCACCCCGACGATGGAGGTGGACATGTGCGGCCACGCCACCTTGGCCACGGCCGCGCAGATCCTCGAGGACATTCACCCGGGCGAGGATCGGGTGAGCTTCTTCACGCGCAGCGGCTGGCTGCATGTCGACCGCACCGATGATGACGAATACGTACTCGACCTGCCCGCCTTGGAATCCAAGGAGGTCACGCCCGATCCCGCACTGGTGGACGCGCTCGGTGTGCGCCCGGTGCGCGCATACACCGGATTCGACGAGGTGATCGTGCTCGGCTCCGAACGTGAGGTGCGCGCGGCGCGGCCGAATTTCGCGGCCTTCCCGCCGCTCGCCTTCGACGCCGTGATCACCGCGCCCGGCGACACCGTCGACTTCGTCTCCCGGGTCTTCGGACCGGACCTCGGTGTGGTCGAGGATCCGGTCACGGGATCCGCACATGCCCAGCTGGTTCCGCTGTGGAGCCGCGAATTCGGTCGCACCCGACTCAGTGCGCGTCAGCTGTCCCGGCGCGGCGGCAGCCTGCGCTGTGAACTTGCCGGCGACCGGGTGCTGCTCATCGGACGGTGCCGTCGGTACCTGGATGGTGTTGTGACACTGCCGGATTGAAGTCGGCGGAGTCGATCGCATCGCCAACCGCACCGATAAGTGACACCGTGACTACTGATCCGGTACCGCGCCGTCGTCCGGACCGGGCAGGGCGAGGTCCTGGTACTCGGGCAGTAGCGGGACGATGGCGAAGCTGGTGGCGACCGCGTCTGCGGGTAGCGCCTGGACGGCGCGGATCCCGTTCTGGGCGGCCAGATTTCGGAGTTCGGAGAGTCGGCCGCGAACCACGAGACCGACGGTGCATGCGCATCCGGCGCGCAGCCGGGCCACCGATACCGCGGTGATGCGGCTGGTGCGCTCGTCGGCGGGGTGTTCGGCCAGCAACTGCCAGGCGGCGTTATCGGCGGAGGCGACCGCGACGGAATTGCCAGCGGGGAGTTGGACCGTGACGATCGGGGTGTGCACGCGAGGGATCGACACATGGTGGCTGGCCGCAGCGATGCGCAGGCCGCCACTGTGTGCCGGAATCTGGTTGGGGGTGAGCGGGTCGGTGAACGAGACCAGTGCCCAATGATCACTGGTGTCCGGGCCGGAGAGCGAATCCCGGGCCCGCGCAAGATAATCCGCGACCGGCTCGCCCCGTTCGGGGCCGAGCCGGTCGGTGGAGATGCCCGATGGACGTGGCGGGTTCAGCGCGCCGAGCAGCACGATGAGCACCGCGAACCCGACCGCCGCAATGGCGATCGCGATGCGGCGCAAGAGCATCGAGTCAGGCATTGCGCAGCACGTCGAGCGCGTGCTTCAGATCGTCCGGATATTCGCTGGTGATCTCGAGGTAGTGGCCGTCGACCGGATGGTTGAACCCGAGCGAACGCGCGTGCAGCCATTGCCGTTCCAGGCCGAGCCGCTCCGCCAACCGCGGATCCGCACCATAGGTGAGATCACCACAGCATGGATGCCGGATCGCGGAGAAGTGCACCCGGATCTGGTGGGTACGACCGGTTTCCAGATGAATATCGAGCAGACTCGCCGCCTGAAAGGCCTCGACGGTGTCGTAGTGGGTAATGCTCGGTCGCCCGTCCGCGGTCACCGCGAACTTCCAGGCGTCACCGCGGGCCCGGCCGATCGGCGCGTCGATGGTGCCGCTGCTCGGATCCGGATGTCCCTGCACCAGTGCGTGATACCGCTTATCGACGGTGCGCTGCTTGAATGCCCGCTTGAGCACCGTATAGGCGTGCTCGGACTGCGCGACCACCATCACACCGGAGGTGCCGACATCGAGCCGGTGCACGATGCCCTGCCGTTCGTGCGCACCCGAGGTCGAGATGCGGTAGCCCGCCGCGGCCAGTCCGCCGACCACCGTCGGACCGGTCCAGCCGACGCCGGTATGCGCCGCGACGCCGACGGGTTTGTCCACCGCGACGATGTCATCGTCGGCGTAGAGGATTTTCATCCCCGCCACCGGGACCGCCTCGATGGTGAGTTCGCGCTTGGGTTCTGGAAACTCGACCTCGAGCCAGGCGCCCGCGACCAGTCGATCCGATTTGCCCGCGGCGACGCCGTCGAGCTGCACGGAACCCTCCTCGGCCAGGGTGGCAACGGCGGTGCGGGACAGGCCGAGCAGTCGGGACAGGCCGGCGTCCACGCGCATGCCGTCGAGCCCGTCGGGTACGGGCATGGTCCGCGTTTCCCTCATGCCTCCACCTCGCTGGCGCTCGGTTCCGGCATCAGCGATGCCCGCTGTGACATGATTCGCTCGCTCATGCCGCCGTCCCCTTGCTGCTGGCCGTGCCGTTGGCGCCATTGTCCGACGGTTCGTCCTCGGAGGTCGTGGCGGTCTCGGTCGCGGCCTCCTCGGTGCGGCCGTGTCCGGTGCGTGAGCCGTCGGGCTCGAAACCGAAGACCGTCAGCACCACCAAAAGGATCGCGCCGCAGACGATCGAGGAGTCGGCCAGGTTGAACACCGGCCACCAGCCGACCGCGATGAAGTCCACCACATGGCCCTGCAGCGGACCCGGCGCACGGAACAACCGGTCGACCAGATTGCCGAGCGCGCCGCCGAGCACCATGCCGAGGCCGATCGCCCACCACAGCGAGCGCAGCGTGCGGCCGATGCGGATCACGCCGATCACCACGGCCGCGGCGACCAGGGTCAGCAGCCAGGTCATGCCGGTCGCCATGGAGAACGCTGCGCCCGGGTTGCGCACCAGCGACAGCCGCGCGAAATCGCCGATGATCGGCACCGGATCGCCCGGGGTGAGCTTCGCGACCACGATGGTCTTGGTGAGCAGGTCCAGACCGAGCAATACCGCGGCGATGATCAGTAGCGTGGGTAGCCGCAGCGGTGCGACGGCCTTCCCGGAATCGGCGGTTGGCGTCGGTGTTTCTGTCTCGTCGCTGGGCGGCACCGCCCCATCGGCGGTGTTGTCCTCGGACGGCCGGTCATCACTCACGTGGACCATCATCTCTCGAGCGACGACCTGCCCTGCGCACGCGGTCACCTACATGTCCCAGCTGACACTCAGGAAGCGGTCGTACTCTGATGCTCGTGACGGCATTGTCTTCCCCCCACATACCCCGAATGGCGCGCTCGGGTGTGTTGTTGATGGTGCTCGCGGTCGGACTGTCCGCGTTCGGCGTCGGCTGTAGTGACGGCTCCGATGCGCGCGTGGAAACCGACAGCACCGAGCCGCTCGGCATCGGAAAGGAAGTGACCGTGCCGATCTCGGCCGCGGTCGCCACCGTCGTCTCGATGGGAGAGGAGCCGCGGTCGCTGCTGCGTCCCGGCTATCCGGTGGGCACGGTGCAGCAGGTGACGCTGCGCACCGATCATCACATCGAGCAGCAGATCAATGATCAGCCGCCGAGCGACTTCTCCTCGCCAGCGCTGACGATTCCGATGACGGCGCAGACCGATGCCGATGGTGTCGAGCTGACCCTCGGCACCATCTCCACCCCGGATCCGTCGCTGGCCAAGGCGCTCACGGCCGCCGGTGGATCGCACGCCGGATTCGATATGAGCGACCTCGGTGCGATCACGGCACTGCGGCTCGCCCCGTCACCGGACACCTCCAATGCCGCCCGCGCGGCCCTGGAACAGGCCTTCTATCAGGCGGTCTACCGTTCGATCACCTTCCCCGACCAGCCCGTCGGCGAGGGCGCGGTGTGGACGGTGCGCCAAGAGGTCGACGGGGGTGTCGCGCTCGACCAGGTGACCACCGCGACGCTGACCAAGCGCGACGGCGACCGGCTGACCATCGAACTCGAGGTGACCCAGCAGCCGAAATCGCCGGTATGGACGCTGCCCAATAACGCGGGCACGCTCGACATCAAGGACTACGTCATGCAGGGCGCGGGCACGATCACCGTCGACCTCGGCTTGCCACTGCCGGTGGCCGGATCCATCACCGTCGGCGGGCACCAGGCCTACCGCGATCCGCGCAGCGCGAGCATGCTGCAGCAGACGATCAATACGCAGGTCACCTGGAACGAATGAGCGCGGCCTCCGGTTTGCGCAGCAGCCGCAGGTCGTGGGGTCAAAGCGCCGATCCAGGCCTCTTTGTCGGATTCGAGGAATAGGCTCGCACCTGTCCGACAAACGCCTCGATCGGAGGTATTCGATGTCCGATGTCAAACCGATCCCCGACGGATATCCGGTGGTCTCGCCCGGGCTGGCGATTGATGGCGCGGCCGCCGCCATAGATTTCTACAAGCGCATCTTCGGCGCATCGGAGCGGATGCGCATGCCGGGACCGGAGGGCAAGGTCGCGCACTGCGAACTCATGTTCGGCAATTCGCTCGTCATGGTCGGCGATCCGGCTCCCGATATGGACTTCCTCGACCCGAAGACGGTCGGCGGCACACCGGTCAACCTGTACGTCTACGTCCAGGACGCCGATGCCGCCTTCGCCGCGGCCCTCGCCGCGGGCGCCAAGGAACTCACCCCCATGACCACCCAGTTCTACGGTGATCGCAGTGGTGCGTTCGAGGATCCGTGGGGTCACCGGTGGACCGTGGCCACCCATGTCGAAGATGTTCCGCCGGACGAGATGGACCGGCGGATGGCCGAACTGTTCGGCGGCGTCTGACTTGTGCCCGGCTGGTAGGCCGCGCGGACATATGCCGCGCGGCCGGATTCGATGTGCGGGGGACCTACCCGAGCGCGATCGAGTCGCCCTCGACGTGGACCGATTTCGGGGCGAGTGGCCGGGTGGCCGGACCGTTGACCACCGAGCCGTCGAGGCCGAATTTGCTGCCGTGGCAGGCGCAGTTGATGGTGCCGCCGGAAACACTGGCGACCTTGCAGCCCGCATGCGTACAGGTCGAGTCCAAGCCGACGAATGAACCGGCACTGGGTTGGGTCACCACCACATCGCCCTTGATCACACCACCGCCGACCGGCACCTCGGAGGTGCTCGCGATCGCATTCGGTTGCCCGGCGGGTGCTTTCTGTCCGGGCGGTCCCGCGGCGGGTGCGGATGCTCGGGCCTGGGGGGTGCTTTCCTTGCCGTAGGTGGTGCACGCGGTGAGCGCGGCCGCGGCGGCCGCGGCGCTCGCACCCGCGATCACGACGGTGCGGCGGTTGAGATTGGGATCATTGCTGGTCATAGCGAACTCCGATCAGAAGATTCAGAACTTGATGCCGTTGTGCTGGAAGAACCACAGGGCCGAGGTGAGCCACAGCCCGGTCAGTCCGGTCAGCACCAGACCGCCCGCGGCCGGAATCACCCAGCCGGGCAGGCCCTTTCGGGTCAGCAGCAGCATCTTCGCGACGAACGCGCCGTAGCAGAAGCAGCCGAGCAGGGAATGGATGAGCACGCGGTTCTCGTAGTCTTGAAAACCCAATGCGTACAGGCAGTGCACGGCGACCGGAACGGTGACGAGTATGGCCAGGCGGCCGGACCACACATGGGCGGCGCCGATCCACGACGGGGTCTTGGCGAAGAGCGCGTCGAGTTTGCCGTACATGGCCAGCGCCGAAAGGAATTGGAACAGCGCGAGCGCGGTGGCGAGGGTGGCCAGCCAGGTCTTCACCGCAACCGGACTGGAGAATCCGGCCACATTGATCGAAAAGAACCGTGGCTCATGCTGTTTCGCGTATACGCCGAGCAGTACCGATACCGCCGCGCCGACGAGCAGCGGTAGGACGATGGCCGCCACCGATGCCCGGCTCGGATTCGCCCGGGTCGTTGGCGCTTCCCGATCAGCCGACACTGTCACCACCACTTATTTTGTTCGGCGAGATCTTCTTGCCATTGACGACGGCCGTCGCATCGGGCGCGAGGGTGACTGCCGGTGCGGTGGAGCCGTCCGGATTGCGCTGCACGCCGGTGACCCCGCCGTTGGCGTCGACGATCCAGCTCTGGCGAGTCCCGGCCTCGCTGTAGATATAGAGCCCGGCGGGCGGTTGTACCGGGGTAGCGGTGTAGTTCCACTGCTTGCCGCCGATCCAGAGGGTGCCCTGCACCGACTTGCCGTCGAAGGCGCCGGTCAATTTGGCGTCGTCCTTGCCGGTGAGCTGCAATGACCCGTTCGTCGTGCTGCCACGCAGCCAGGATTCGATCGCTTTGCCGTCACAGGCGTAGGCGATGGCCTTATCGCCCGCGACGGTGATCTCGAGCGTGACGGTGCCGCCGGAGGCTTGCGGGATCTTGCCCACGTAGTCGGCCTTGGCCGGGAAGGGCGTGGCCGCGGGGGGCGTGGTGCTAGGCGGTGCCTGCGTTGTGGGTGCGGTGGTGGTTGCCACCGTGTTCGTCTTCGCCGTTGACGGTTCGGTGTCCTTGGACATATTGATGACCAAGAGGGTGAGGCCGAGTACGGCCACTGCCGCCAGCGTGAGCCACGGTCCCAGTCGTTTCATAGGGTCTCCTCGATGAGCGGCCGCAGGTGCCGCTGTTCGAATTGTCTACGTGGCAGACCCACCCAGCGGTTCAAACCGGCATTCGCGGCAACCGTTGAGCGGCGTGTCACCGAGCGTGTCGGTTCTTACCGATCGGTCAGTGAGGTGAGCCTGCTACCAGGGCGAATCCGTTGCGGTCAGATCTGTCGGAATCAGCCGACCGCGACTGCCGAGCGGTACCAGCATCGGCGGTCGGAGCGTGGAAACCGCGGCGTGCGGAGGTCCGGTGGATCCGGCCACAATCGCCGATGTGGTTGCGCGCCTGGTGGATCGGTCGCTGGTACACACGTCCGGACGGCGGTACCGACTGCTGGAATCGGTGGCGGCGTTCAGTGAGCAGAGGATGTCACCGGCCGGGCTGAGGTGTCGCTGTCATGCTGGTGATCGCGGCGGCGAGGTCTCTCGCTTGCGCTGGAGTCAGGTCGGCACCGGCGGCGTGGGCTGCGGTAAAGGCTGAATCACCCAGGGCAGCAATGATTTTGGCGGTGGGTCGGTCGATGTCGTGGCGTTCGGCGGGCAGGATAGGGATGCCGTTGGTGATGCGGATCGCCTCGGCGGTGCCAAGGAGGGTTGCGGCGGTTTCGTATTCGCCCAGTTCGGCGGCCGCGGCGGCCAGGGCGGCGATAGCGAAGGTGGTGTCGCGGGGAGCGGCGATGCGCTGGGCGCCGTCGAGGGCGGACAGGTGCAGGTCGAGGGCGGCGCTCGGGTCGCGTTGTTCGAGGACATAGCCGAGTTCGACCTGAAGCATGGGCAGGAACAGGGGTGTTTCCGCCTCGTCGGCGGGGGTCGACTCCAGCAGTTCGCGCAGGATGCGTTCGGCGAGGTCCGGATTGCCGTCGCGACGGGCCGCGAAGGCCGCAACGATGGAGGCGAACAGGCGACCGGGAGCGTAACCGTGTTCGGCGGCGACGCGCAACGCCTGGTCGGCGAGGGCCGCGGCGCGGTCGAATTCGGTGTGCTGCATGCAGATCCAGCCGAGCCAGCACAGATGGGTGCAGACCTGCCCCCACAGCTCCAGCTCCTGCGCCAAACCCAGTGCGTCGGTGTGGATTTCCATCGCGCCGCGCAGATCACCGGTCAATTCGGCCAGCCCGCCGAGCCATTCGGCCGCCTGCAGGCGACCCCAGCGGTCATCGATTTCGGCGAAGATGTGGGCGGCTGCGCCGGCGTGCCGCGCCAAGGCGGGCAGGTCGACGCGGCTGTGCGCCGCCTTGGCCAGCGCCACATGCGCGGTCGCGACGGCCCACCGGTCACCGAGCTGTGCACCGACCGGGAGCGCCTGTTCGATGACCGCCTCCAGCTCGGGGAGATCACCGGATTCCAAGGCGGAGAAGGCAACGAACAATGCCGCCCGCGCCCGCCCCACCGGATTGTCGACGCTATCGAAGGCGGCGAACACCTCCGCCCGCCGAGCCGCCCCATCGGCGAATTCACCCTGCTGGAACGCGAACCCGAGATCCCACGCCAGTGCGCGGGCCCGCAATTCGGCCGAACTGCTCTGGGGTGAACCGCCCTTGACCGGATTCCTCTGCACTGAACTGCTCGGCGCCGAATTCCTCTGGCCGGAGTCGGTCAACGCCAGGGCAGCGGCCAACCAGCGGCGCGCTTCCCCGAATCGGCCGCGCAGGAGCCAGTACCATGCGAGGGCATTGACCAGGCGCAAGGCGTGTTCCGCGTCCGCCACGCGCACGAACCCATCCAGTGCGGTGCGCAGATTCGCGCTTTCGCTGTCGAGTCGGCGTAGCCAGCGTTGCTGGTCCGCGCCGTAGAGTTCGGGTTCGGCCTGCTCGGCGAGGTGCAGGTAGTACAGGTGGTGCGCGCGGTACACCGCCTCGAGTTCACCCGCCTCCGCGAGCCGGTCCACACTGAACGCCGCCACCGATTCGAGCAGTCGGTACCGCCGTCCGGACGTGTGTACCAGCGACCGATCCACCAGGCGCGCAACCACATCGGCGATTGTGGCCGGATCCAGCCGGACCGGTGGGAACGCGCTGTGACCGCCATCCGCCGCAGTGTCGACATCGATCCGGCCGAGGGCGATGGCGCCCGCGTCGCGGATGGCCGAGTCCGGCCCGGTCGCCTCGTGTTCGGCGGGGCGGGTGCTGGCCGCGCGATCGTCGTTCGGCGAAGGAGGGGCGAGACCGGCGTCGGTACCGCCGCCATTCGCCCAACCGAGACCGGTTGCCAGGGTCCCGTCGGCGCGCGATCGGATGCCACCAGCGGGGAATGCTGCGGTGCGGCCGTGCGCGGTGGCCGTTGGGTTTGCGGCGCATACGGTTTCGGCGGCATCGAGGGTGCAGCTGCCCGTGTGCACCGCCAAGCGGCGCAGCACCGTGCGTTCGGTGTCGTCGAGCAGCCCCCAGCTCCAGTCGATCATGGCGGTGAGTGTCTGCTGTCGCGGCGGGGCACCGCGATGCCCGGTGGCCAGCAGGCGGAAACGGTCGTCGAGGCGGGCCACCATTTCATGCACGCCGAGGGCGCGGACTCGGGTTGCGGCCAGTTCCAAGGCCAGTGGAATGCCGTCGAGTCGACGGCACAGGATGGCAACGGATTCGGCGGTGTCGGCGTCGAGGGTGAAACCGCGGTCGCTCGCTCGGGCACGTGTGACGAAAAGCTCTACAGCACTGGACTTTTCGACTTCGGCGAGACCGACGTCGGCAGCGGGTACGGCCAATGGTTCGACCGCGACGATATCCTCACCGGGCAGCCGCAATTGTTCGCGGCTGGTCGCCAGGATGTGCAGCTTCGGTGCCGCGCCGAGTAGCAGTTCGGCGAGGTCGGCCGCATGGTCGACGACGTGTTCGCAATTGTCCAGGACCAGCAGCAATTCCTGATCGGCCAATACCTCGCACAGCAGGTCCGTCGGATCGGCGCCATCGGTGGCGCGGATACCGAGCACCTGCGATACCGCCTCGGCCAGCCAGGAGGTGGCGTCGGTCGAGGTCGGCTGCAATGGCGCGAGCTCGATCAGCCAAGTGCCGTGTGGGAAGCGCTCTTTCAGCCCGGCGGCGGTCGCCAGCGCCAAGCGGGTCTTGCCGACGCCGCCCGGTCCGGTCAGCGTCACCAGCCTGGTCTCGGATACCGCCTCGCGCAGCCGCGCCACCTCCTCGTCCCGCCCGATCAATGCGGTGCGCTGGGCCGGGATATTGGAGCTGCGCCGCCGGACCACGTGCTCCGGTCGCGGCGCGGCGACCTCCAGCTCCTGACCGAGGATCGAGCGCTGCAGCGCAACGAGTTCCGGGCTCGGATCCAGACCGAGTTCATCATCGAGATGGCGGCGCAGATCCTCGTAGCTCGCCAGAGCCTCGGCCTGGCGTCCGGCACCGTAGAGCGCACGCAGTAGTGCGGCCCGAAGTCGTTCGCGCAGTGGATGTTCGCGCACGAATACCGCGAGATCGCCAGCGACCTCACGATATTCACCGAGCGAGAGCCGTGCCTCGGCCAACTCCTCGACCGCGACCAGGCGCTGCTCCTCGAGCTGTGCGATGACCGGTCCGGCGAATTCGGCATCGCGGAAGTCGGCGAATGCGGGTCCACGCCATAATCCCAGCGCCTCGGTGAGTGCCGCGACGCGGGCGGTCGTATCGGTGGCGGCACGCGCCGTGGCGATCAGCGAGCGGAACCGCAGCGCGTCCACCTCGGCACCGACCAGCCGGTACCCGGGCGGCGGTGACACCACCAGATCGCGTCCGCCGGGTTCGGCATCCTCGAACGCCCTGCGCAATTGTGACGCCTTCGCGGCCAGCGTGCCCGCCGGATTGCCCGGCGGATCCGCGGCCCAGATGTCATCGACGAGCCGGTCCGCCGACACCGGCTGACCACCCGCGACCAGCAGATCCGCCAGCAGTGCACGCACCTTCGCACCCGGAATCGGCACCACGGTGCCAGCATCGGTCCACACCGTCAACGGACCGAGCACACCGAAACGCATGTGCGCAGC
The DNA here is from genome assembly GCF_053602975.1 of Nocardia sp. NPDC004278. Lineage (NCBI taxonomy): Bacteria > Bacillati > Actinomycetota > Actinomycetes > Mycobacteriales > Nocardiaceae > Nocardia > Nocardia sp. NPDC004278. The sequence goes on along the minus strand of NZ_JBSGEQ010000048.1, from coordinate 3,506 downwards.
TTAGCGGGGGCGCCGCCGTCCGGAATCGGACCGTAAACAAACCGGAAGGCCACGCGCCCAGAGTCGGTGACAACGCAGGAACACCGACCAGGGAGCCCGATATGAAACTCACCACCGCGATCGCCACGACCATCGCAGCCACCGTGACCGCACTGCTCACCGGCTGCGGATCTGAGAGCGCGAAGGCTCCGGCTCCCGGCGCCTATGTCGACGTCAACGGCCTGCACATGTACTACGAGGTGCACGGCTCCGCCACCGATCAGCCCCCGCTGGTCCTGCTGCACGGCGCGCTCTCGGGCATCGGCACCGATTTCGGCCAGCTGATCCCGGAACTGTCCAGGACCCGGCGCGTCATCGCGATCGAACAGCAGGCGCACGGCCATACCGCCGATATCGACCGCCCGCTGCGCTATGAGCAGATGGCCGAGGATACCGTCGCCCTGCTGCACAGCATCGGCGTGCAGCGCGCCGATATCTTCGGCTACAGCATGGGCGGTGGCGTCGCACTGCAGATCGCGCTCACCCATCCGGACCTGGTGCGCAAGCAGATCATCGCCGCAGCCAGCCTCGATGTGAACGGCATCAAACCCGGTCTGATGGAGGGCATTGCCGACATTCAGCCCGAAATGCTTTACGGCACACCGTTCCACAATGACTACCTCGCGAATGCGCCTCGCCCCGATGACTTCCCGCGCTTGGTCGCCAAGGTCGGCGAACAGGATAAGAACGCGACGCCGACCTTCCCGGTCGAGGCCGTCCGCCGGATCACATCGCCGACATTGACGATGGTCGGTGACGCCGACATCATCCGGCCCGAGCATGCCGTCGAAATGTTCCGTGTCTTCGGCGGTGGCGCGATGGGCGACACTCCGGCGGGCCTGCCGAACGCACAGCTGGCGATCCTGCCCGGCACCTCGCACGTCACCCTGGTACACCAGCCCGACCTGCTGCTGTCCATCATTCCGGCATTCCTCGCCGCGCCGATCAAGGCCGCACCGTGACCGAGCGCGCGATCGAGGCGCTACCTCGTGCGCAGTCCGGGGTAGCGCATCAGCGCCTGCGCATCGCGATGATCATCGGCTCCACCCGCACCGGCCGCTTCGGTCCGACCGTTGCCGAATGGGTCGCGGGCCGTATCCACCACCGCCGCGACCTCGAACTGGACACCATTGACCTCGCCACCGCCGGACTGCCCGATCAGCTGACCGAGCCGACTCCCGCGTCGGTGCGCGAACTCGGGCAGCGCCTGGCCGCTGCGGACGCCTTTATCGTCATCACCCCTGAATACAACGGCAGCTTCCCGGCCGCGCTGAAGAACGCGATCGACTGGTTCGATGTGGAATGGGCGGCCAAACCGGTCACCGTCGTCAGCTACGGCCGCGACTCCGACGGCAGCCGCGCCACCGCCCACCTGCGGCAGATATTCGGAGAACTCAATGCCGTCCCGATCCGCCGCACCGTCCCGGTCGCGCGGGCATGGCAGCGCTTCGCCGCCGACGGCAGCTGGCCCCGCCGCGATCCCGAACTCGATGCGGCGGTGGGTGTCACGTTGGACCAACTCACCTGGTGGGCAACGGCTTTGCGGGCAGCCCGCCGGCGGGACGCCTTCGTCGTCTAGCAGGCCTGGTGCGGTGCGGGCATGCGGTGGGCGAGCAGAAAACGCATCAGGTTGCGCTGGACCTCGATGCCCCCGTCGTCCTGAACGATGCGCGCCCCGATCACGTGCTCGGAGAGCAGCGGTGTGGTGAATTGTGCCAGTTCACATCCGCGCGGACTGTTGTAGTGCTCGGCGGTGAGTGGGATCGGGAGACCCGGTCCGGCGGCGAGAGCCTCCTGACGCGTCGGCATGGTCGGCACCGAACCCGGATCCGCGAGGTTATCGGCCTCGCGCCACTGCGCGAGGTTGCTGCGGCCGATCACGTAGTTGCTGATCTCGTCGAAGAGGGACTGTAGAAAATACGTCGGCATCGTGCGGGCGCGAGTACCCATCGCGTCGATGATCAGCTGGCCACCGAGCTCGGATCGATAGGGCGCACCGGCCATCGGCGCGATCGCCGCATAGAGGTCCGGGTAGGTGGCGCCCAAATTGGTGGTCATCGCACCACCCGCGGAGTACCCGCCGAGATAGACGCGCGAGCGATCGAGTTGGAATTCATCGATGAGCGTGCTGGTGATGCCCGCGATGATGGACGGCTCGCCCTGGCCGCGTTCGCGGTTCTCGGCTTTGTCCCAGTTCCAGCAGAATTCGTTATTGGCCGCCCGGTCCTGGATCGGATAGGCGAGTACGAAACCCATTTCGTCGGCGACCCGGGTGAGCGAGAGGCCGGTCGGCTGGCCGTCGGTGAGCGGGTCGCTGCAGCCGTGCAGGTACACCATCAGCGGCCTACCCGCACTGCTGCCCGGCGGCACATGCAGGTAGTAGCAGCGGGTGCCCGCGGCATTGGTATAGCAGCGTTTATCGATCTGGGCTTGTGCGCGCGGTGCACCGAGCAGCAGCGAAGTGGTGGCGATCAGAAAGGCGCCGACGACAGCGCAGAGACGGGTCGCGGCAATTCGCACGTCGGGAATACTAGCCGGGCGCTGAACTTCTGCGGCAAATCGTGTGTCCGCCGACGCGGCGGGGCGGACCCGGTCCCCCTCATCATTGCGGTGGCCGGGTCCGCCCGGGAGCGTCGCCTAACTGCGCGCGATGGCCTCGAAGACCTTCGGATCGACCAGGGTCGACGTATCGCCGAGTTCGCGACCCTCTGCGATATCGCGGAGTAGGCGGCGCATGATCTTGCCGCTGCGGGTTTTCGGGAGTTCCGGGACGATATGGATTTCCCTGGGGCGGGCAATGGGGCTGATCTCCTGGGAGACAGCGGCTTTCAGCTCACCGATCAGCACATCGCCGGAATTGTGCGCACCCGCGGTGAGGATGACGAAGGCGACGATGGCCTGGCCGGTGGTGGCGTCGTTCGCACCGACCACCGCGGCCTCCGCGACCGACGCATGTCCGACGAGCGCGGATTCCACCTCGGCGGTGGAGATCCGGTGTCCGGAGACATTCATGACATCGTCGACGCGGCCCAGTACCCAGAGATCGCCGTCGTCGTCGAGCTTGGCGCCGTCACCGGCGAAATACCAACCGCGCGCGGCGAATCGGTCCCAGTAGGTCTCGCGGAACCGATCCATATCGCCCCAGATACCGCGCAGCATCGAGGGCCACGGCTGATCCAGTACCAGCAGTCCGGAACGGCCGTGTTCGAGTTCGACGCCGTCGTCATCGACGATCTTCGCGGAGATACCGGGCAGCGGTGTCATGGCCGCACCCGGTTTGGCGGCGGTGACACCGGGCAGCGGGGAGATCATGATGGCGCCGGTCTCGGTCTGCCACCAGGTATCCACAATCGGAGTCCGGTTGCCGCCCAGCACCTCTCGGTACCAGCGCCAGGCCTCCGGATTGATCGGCTCGCCGACGCTGCCGAGCAGCCGGATGCTGGACAGATCGTGGGCGCCGGGAATCT
>NZ_JBSGEQ010000047.1:0-54136 GCF_053602975.1 Nocardia sp. NPDC004278 | reverse complement strand
GTCAGCGGGATGAGCGCGATGCTGTGGGTATGCGCGGCCATCTGCGCCGTAGCGGTACCGCTGGCGCTGCGGGTCTCGCATCCAAGCGGTCAGGTTGGCCCTGCTCCGCTCGACGGGGTAGAGACCACGAAGTCATCCAAAGCGTCCTCCGCTCGACCACCGGCCGCCGCCGCCTCCCGGGCGGTCCCTAACCTGCGGCTGCCCACCCTTGGTTGCCGACGCGCACTTGTCGACGCGCTGCGCAGTCTCGCATCCAAGCGGTCAGGTTGGCCCTGCTCCGCTCGTGCGCGACACGCGACCAGCCCTGCACGCAACCGCTTCCACAACGACAGCAGTACCGGCTCGAGCTCGGTCATGAATGCCCGGACGAGGAACTTCCGGCCAACCACCGCAAGCCTCATCACGTGGCTGTTGACTAGGGCAGCGCGCGGCGCAGGATGCGACGGGGTAAAGACCACGATGTCATCCAAAGCGTCCCCCGCTCGACCACCGGCCGCCGCCTGCCTGGTGGCCCCTAACCTGCGGCTGCCCACCATCGGTTGCCGACGCGCACTTGCCGACGCGCTGAGCAGTCTCGCATCCGAGCGGTCAGGTTGGCCCTGCTCCGCTCGACGGGGTAAAGACCACGATGTCATCCAAAGCGTCCCCCGCTCGACCACCCGCCGCCGCCTGCCCCGGTGGCCCCTAAACCGCACCCCTGCTGCGGACCGCACCAAATCCAGGCTCGCGCAGAGGTTCTGATTTTCGACTCGGTGTGTGTGCGGAGCGTCGATATGAGACCGTGTCGAAGGTGTGTGAACTCCGTTGGCCCCCAACATGAGTCCTAAACCCACCGCTGTTGGTGACGTGCGCGGCACGCCAACTCGCACCGACAACACAGGCGTCGCGGAGGCGCGCCGCCGCGCCGAGTCAAAATTGGTCGCCCAGCTTGAGACTGCTCCGGCTGATCAGGAACTGCGGCGAGTACCCAGCGCTGCCGCCCTCTATGTCGGCAGCATGTCGCTGATCCGTTTGACGTGCCGCGAGGACAACGGCCAGCGCATTGCGACCACGTCGAGCATGGACTTGATGCGCGCGGAGTCCGCCACCAGCGTCGGTGGTATCGGGGGCTGCAACAGATACTCGATATCGTTGAGCAAGCGGGCCGAGTCTTCCCGATCCATATGAGCCGCCTCGCGGCTGATCTCCGCCAGCTGTGATTGATCGCCGACCCGATAGGCGACGATTCGAACTTGCGGTCCGATCTCCTCGTCCCGCCCGAATTCCTCAGCTAGAGCGAATATTTCGGCACGCGGGAGGTCACCTGTACGGCCCAGGGAGTCGATCGCATACCTCCGCACCGCGCCATACTCGTCGACATCGCGCACGCACTCGACCAATTCGGCGGTCCCATGCCCCGGGTAGCTTCCCAACGCCTCGGCAATGGAAGCGCGCACTATCCACGACGGGTCGTCGCGCAGCAGGTCCACAAGGACGTCGACCGCGGGACCGTACCGTACGAGGCCGAGCGACTCCGCCGCTTCGTTGCGAACCATCTCGTCGTAATCCGACAGCATCCGCAACAACACCGGCCCGACAACCGGAACCTGTGTTGCACCGAGGTATCCGATTGCGCGCGCCGCTTCACTACGCACAGCGATATCGCGCGACTCGACGAGCGGCAGAATGTCGGCGACGGCTCGACCGTCGCCGAGCTCGCGCAACTCGATCATCGCACGGACCTGCTCACTAGGATTTCCCGATGTCAGCGCCGAATTGAGCGGGGAACCTCCGCCGTCCACTTGTACCCACATCCTTCGATCGCTGTCTTAGCGGGCATCTGAAAACCGCGATGCTGCGGCCCTACCTCGACTACTCGCGTCCACCGTATGTGCGGTGCGGCTGCTGTTACTCGCGTCCACCGTATGTGCGGTGCGGCTGCTGTCGCCGGTTACGAGCGAAACCGTTTGCTCAGCCGTTGAGCCGGCATTGGTGAAGTGGATGAAGGGCTGTGCAATCGTGGCCCACCTATTTGCCCACTATCAGCCGCTGGTGTGGTCATTTCCCCTCCGGACACAGACACCTCAGGTCTCCGAGCGGTCCTCTAGCACCGTGGCGGCAAGCAAGGTCCCCTTGGTCTGAACCAGCAGCTCATCCGGCCCCGCGCTCCGCAACCCGGCGATCCTCCTGGCCACGGTGGTTCGGTTGATCACCTGCCCCGCGGGATCCAAGTGGAGCAACGCTCCGTTTTTGGTGGCGACCACGAACCCTGACCCAGTCCGGACCACCTGATCGACAAGCGGCTGTCCGACATCCACCCGCCACAGCGCATGGCCATCGACCGGGTCGGCGGCGAGGTAACCGCCGCGGAGTTCATGCAGCCAGAGCATGCCGGCGGTGTACTCGACTGCTGTTGAGACGAGGTCGGCCTCGGCGCGGACGAATTCGCGCACTCTGGCAGATGACAGTCGTATTTCGACCACGGACCGTGGCCCGCACCGCGCGAGGAAGCGGTCGGGTCCGATCGGTGTGCAAGCCGGCCGGTCATCGCTGCTGATCAGTGGCTCAGGCAGCCGCCAGCGAGATAGTTCCGCGCCATCACGTGGATTGATCAGTCGAATCACCGTGCCGCCCGGCGCCCCGACCAGCACGCCGTCACCGACGAGGACGGGCAGCACGATGTCGACGCGGTCGGCCGTTTCCCAGCAGCGTGTTCCCGTCTCGAGATCAAACGCCATGAGCGAGGTGTAGTCACGCCAGCCACCGGCGAGCACGGTATCCGCCGTGGTCACCAGGTGACCCGTCGTGGGAGGGAGAGCGGCATGCCAGAGCAGCGCTCCGGTCCACACGTTCAGACAGGACAATTGTTGAGTGTTCTGGGCGATGACCAGACAGCGATCGCCGGTCACGACGACCGCGCGAGGCCATGTGCCGACGGAAACGTCCCAGCGAAGCGAGCCCGTCCATCGGTCCAAGCTGACGAGCCGGGTGTTGCGCTCATGGACGACGACTGATTCGTGTGTCAGTGCCACCGCCTTGACACGGCCCAGTTGATGTAGCTGCCGCTCCCACAAGGCCTGATAGAACACTCGGCCAGTCCACCAGGCAAAAATCATTTGCCGCAACACATTAATCCTGCAGCGGACCTGGTCTCAGATGCCCTCTTGGGCGAATTCCGTGCTCCCGAGATCCACTGCTGATCGGCCTCCGAATATGCCTGTGCGGCAATGCCTTCCCACCCCGTGCCGCGCAGGGTCGCGATCCGCGTGTCGATCTCATCGAGGTGATCGGCGATAAAGGCGGCCAGCCCGGACAGCCGGGCAATGATCTGCTCAAGTTCGTCCAGGTCGTGACCGTATCAAAGTGTGCACGAGCAGCGATTAACAATGAATTAGCTGTAGATTCTCGTGCGGCCCGATTCATGCGACAACCCGTGCTGGCTCCACTACGGCGTTCTCACCCGAGGGATCCTCGCGGCTGACTCCAGGTCAACTTGTCGAACCATAAACCCGCAGGTAGACATCGTGTGGATGCGGGGCGGGCTCGCGGCAGCCTCTGTTTCCCCTTACTTCGCGCACGAAAGAGGCGCACAATGATTCCGATACACCGGCTTCAAGGTTTGCGATTAACGGATAGCTGGATGTCTGCTGACAACATTCGGACGGGCATCCGCCGTGATGACAGCGTCCACATGCTGGGCGCGGCGCCTGGATCCACTGATGGCATCGCGGCCGCGCTCTGCATCACACTCCGCGCCGGGCACCGCGCATGCTGCCTGTAGCGACTTGGCCGCCCCCGCCAGTTCGGCGCTATCAATCGATAGGAGAGCCATGTCAGAACAGAACAAGGCCGCGGCAAGGCGCGTCTTCGACGCATGGAACGCGCGAGACCTCGCTGTCTTCGACGAGGTGATTGCAGCCGACTTCATCGACCACGATCCACAGAACCCGTTCGCCGATGTCCATGGCCCCGACGGCTTCAAGCGGCTCGCGCAGATGTATCTCGCCGCGTTCTCGGATCAACGGTTCTTGGTCAACGAACAGATCGCCGAAGGCGACTTCGTCACTACCCGATGGACGGCGACGGGCACCAACGACGGCGAGATGATGGGCATGTCCGCGACTGGCAAACCAGTGGTGGTTCAGGGAATTTCGATCAGTCGGTTCCGGGACGGCAAGGCCGTCGAATCCTGGGTATGTTGGGACACGCTCGGGATGATGCAGCAACTCGGCGTCGTCCCATCGGCGCACTCCGCAACAACCTGACTCGCACCGTGGATGCGCACCGTGTCCTTGTCGAGCGAGAACACGGGCGGGATACGCGCATACGGTTCGGTCCGGAGTTTCGGAGCGACCGAAACCGTGTACGAGCGATCATGCTACGAGCCGTCACCCCTGCCACGGGGGTGACGGCTCGTACCGACTCCGGCCTAGGTCCCCGCGTGACTGCGGGTCGAGGGCAGGAACGGTCGTAGCAGGTTTGTCTCGGTCGACGGACCCATCTGCCATTCCGCGATCCACGGTCCGGTGCCTTCGCTCGGATCGAAGACGCCATCCTCGAGCCACTGGTAGCGGCCGTCGAGGACGCCGCGGGTGAGGGTGCGATCGTCGTCGTCGGTGTTGTCCCACAGCGCGTCGAACAACTTCTTCACCCGAATCCGCGACTGCCTGCTGAAGGTATCGGCGAGTTCCTCGGCGGCCTTGGCCTCCGGTGCGCCCGCGGTCCGCGCCGCCTGCGCCCGCACGCAGGCGGCCGAGATCGCGAACAGTTCGGCGCCGATATCGACAATGCGACCGAGGAAGTTCTGCCGGTACTCCAGACCAGCCTGCCAGCGCGCCATCGCATACATCAGCGACCTGGCCTGTTTGCGGGAGCTGCGCTCGACAAAGCGCAGATGCCGGGCCAGCGGTCCGAATTCGGCATAGGTCGCCGGTACCGTGCCCGCGCCGACCGCCAACTGCGGGAACCACTTGGCATAGAACCCACCCGCGCCGACCGCGGCCTTGGCCTTGTCCTTCAACTCGGCGTTCCGGTCGACCAGCGCGCCGGCGGCGGACATGTGCGCATCGGCCATCTCCCGGGCGATCAGCAGGCGCATGATCTCGCTGGAGCCCTCGAAGATGCGGTTGATCCGCAGGTCGCGGACCAGCTGCTCGGCCCCGACGGCGCGCTCACCGCGGGCTCGCAACGAGGCTGCCGTCTCGTAGCCGCGTCCGCCGCGGATCTGTACCAGTTCGTCGGCGATCTGGCAGCTCATCTCACTGGCCCAGAGTTTGGCCAGCGCCGCCTCGATGCGGATATCGTTGCGGCCCTCGTCGCACATGGTGGCCGACAGGTCGAGCGCCGCCTCGAGTGCGTAGGTGGTGGCGGCGATGAAGGAGATCTTCTCCCCTACCGCGGCGTGTTCGCCGACCGGACGACCCCACTGCACCCGCTGCGTGCACCACTGCCTGGCGATCTTGAGTGACCACTTCGAGGCCGCCGTGCACAGCGCCGGTATGGCGAGACGTCCGGCGTTCAACGTGGTCAGCGCGATTTTCAGGCCGTCGCCCTCACGGCCGACGAGATTGCGCTTGGGTACCCGGACATTGTGCAGGCGGGTTACGCCGTTCTCGATACCGTGCAGGCCCATGAACGAATTGCGGCGCTCCACGGTGATGCCGGGCGAATCGGCCTCGACGATGAAGGCCGAGATGCCGCCGCGGTGCCCCTCGCTCTTGGGTATCCGGGCCATCACCACCAGCAGTTCGGCGACCACGCCATTGGTGGTCCACAGCTTCACGCCATTGATCTCGTAGGCCTCGCCGTCCTCGGTCGGGGTGGCGATGCTGGCCATCCGGGCCGGGTCGGAGCCGACATCGGGCTCGGTGAGCAGGAATGCGCTGACCGCGCCCGCCGCACAGCGGGGCAGGAACTCGGCCTTCTGCTCCGCGGTGCCCGCCAGCTTCAGCGGTTCGGGCACGCCGATCGACTGGTGCGCCGAAAGCAGTACCCCGAGGCTGGGGTGCGCGGAGCCGACCAGCATCAGCGCCCGGTTGTAGCCGACCTGGGAAAGCCCTTGGCCGCCGTACTCCTGCGGAATCTTGAGGCCGAAGCAGCCGAGTTCGGCCAGGCCCTTGACGTACTCGTCCGGAATCTTGGATTCCGCCTCGATGACGCTGCCGTCCAGCGATTCGCAGAACGGCCGCAGCCGGGCCAGATAGGCCTCGGTGCGCGCCGCGTCCTCGGCGCTCGGCTCGGGGTACGGGTGGATCAGATCGAGCCGGAACCGGCCGAGAAACATCTCCTTGGCGAACGATGGTTTGGCCCAGCCGGTTTCGCGGGATTCCTCGACCAGTGCGCGGGCCTGTTCTTCGGTGGCGTCGACTTTTGCGGTAGTCGCCATGATGTCCTCCTCGGACGTGATCAGGATCACATAAGAGTGTAGGAGGGTTTGTTACCGGCCGGTAGATGTTGAGGTAGAGCGTTATCTATCGATCTCAAATGATCTTGATAGAGCGGCAAATGGGCCGCTAACGCTTGCCGGGCGCCGGGCGGACAGATTGTCTTGACACCGGGTTCGGAATGTGGGCTAGTGGCTGATACGGGCCCGGCGACGGCGGCGACGTGGCCCGTATTCCCTTGGAGGGCAGGGATGTTATTGCGGCCTGGGCAGGTGTTCGCGGGCTATTCGATTGTGCGGCCCCTCGGATCCGGCGGAATGGGCGCGGTCTATCTGGCCCAGGATCCGGCGCTGCCGCGACAGGTCGCGTTGAAGGTGCTCGCCGAAAACCTCGGCGCCGATCATCGTTACCGCAGCATCTTCCGGCGTGAGGCCGATCTGGTGTGCCGCCTGGACCATCCCAATGTCGTCTCGGTCTACAACCGGGGTGCGGAGGGCGAGGTGCTGTGGATGGCGATGCAGTATGTGGACGGCACCGACGCGGGTGAACTCATGCGCAAGGAACCGACCGGATTGGCGCCGAACCGGGCGGCGCGCATAGTCTGCGAGGCCGCCAAGGGGCTGCATCACGCACATGAGCAGAACCTGCTGCACCGCGACGTCAAACCATCGAACATCCTGGTCGCCGCCGATCCCGAGGGCGAGCGCGTGCTGGTCGCGGACTTCGGGCTGGCGCGCACCCTCGAGGAGGCCGCCACCGTCACCGAAACCGGTTGGCGCGCATGTACTCCCGCCTTCGCGGCACCGGAGGTGCTGGCGGGGCGCGCGGTCGATCGCCGCGCGGATATCTATTCCCTCGGTGCGACCCTGCTCGCGCTGCTCACCGGATCGAATCCGACCGGCCACGCACCGACCCCAGCAGGGACCCGAACCGTCCGGGACAATCCGCAGCTCACCCGGGTCCGGCCGGATATACCACCGGCGCTGGACGACGTGATCGCCCGCGCCATGGCGGCGGATCCGCGGCGGCGCTATCAGACCTGCACGGAGTTCGCGCGGGCGGTGGAACTGGCGATCAGTGATACCGAGCGGTGGCCGCATCGGTGGGGGTTGTCCGGTCTGGCTCGTGCTCCGCGCGGCCGTATTGCCGCACTCGGTGGGATCGCCGCCGCACTGGTGGCCGCGGTGACGACCGCTGTCTGGCTGATGCCCCATCGATCCGATGGTGCGGCCCCGGTGGTTGTGTCGAAGACGAGCGCCGCCGCGCCCGGGCTGCTGCGGTGCTATTGGCGCGTGCGAGTCCCACTCGGCACCGACTTCTATCTCGAATTGCCCAGCGGGGCAGCCGATCACGACGATGCGCACTGCGCCCTCAATGAGGGCGATCGTGGCGATTCGGTGACGGCCCTGCGGCAGGCGCTGAACATGTGCCATGGCATCCAGCTGGATGCGACGACTGTGTACGACGCCCCGATGAAGCGCGCCATTCGACATCTGCAGCTCGACTACGGTGCCGCGGTCGACGGCATCTACGGCCCGGAGACGCGGGCCAAAGCCTTGCAGTGGCCGGTATTTCGGGTCGCCGACGGAGCCTTCGACGGCCGCTGCGCTCCGGCGCCATGACCACCTGGGAGTAGGCGGCGCCGATGTTCGCCCCATCCTCGACCGAACGGCGCCCCTGCAGTGCGGAAGATGACCCGATGGGGGTTGAACGCTCCGCATCCACCCGAGTTGTCCAGTCGCCCTCGGATCGACCCGGGTGACAACCACCGCAGGGCAACTGCGACGACCGGTGTCCACTTCCCTTGCCGTACCGAGTCTTTCGGCTACACGCTGCGCAGATAGCGACCGAAGTGTGGCACCGTGAACCCGATGGTGCCGCGCTCGGCCGAATAGATCAGGCCCTTCTTGATCAATCCGTCGCGGGCCGGTGACAGCGAGGCGGGTTTGCGGCCGAGTTCACTGGCCACCGCGGCGGTCGGTACCGGACCGTCATCGCCCGCCAAATCGGCCATGGCGCGCATATATTCGCGTTCGGCGGGAGTGGCGCGTTCGTATCGGGAACCGAAGAATCCGACGGCGAGTTCCTCTTCGGCGCTCGGTGCCGCCACCTCGACATCCTCGGCGGTGATCGGGCTCTCCGGCGCCTGATCCCAGGCGGCCTTGCCGTAGGCCTGTACGAAGTACGGGTACCCATCGGCCCGCTGGTACAGGGCATCCAGGGCGGCCTCGGTGAATTTCACCTCCTCGCGCTCGGCGGGTGCGATGAGGGCGAGGTCGGCGGATTCGCGGTCCAGCCGATCGATGCGGTGGTAGCTGAACAGACGCTCGGAGTAGCTTTTCGAGGCCGAGAGCACCGCGGGCAGGTGCGGCAGTCCGGCACCGACCACGATCAAAGGCGCGGCGTCCTGGCTCAATTCGTGACAGGCGCCGCAGATGGCGGAGATATCGGCCGGTCCGAGATCCTGCATCTCATCGATGAAGACCGCGATGCCGACGCCGATATCGCTGGCCAGTCCGGCCGCCTCCTTCAGCAGTTCGATCAGATCGATCTCGATATCGCCGGAGTCGGCGCGACCGGTCACCGCGGGGACATCGATACCGGGCTGCCAGCGCTCCCGCATGCCCTTATCGGCGGTGGAGCGCAGCGCGAAAGCCTTGAGTATGCCGAGGAAGTCGTCGACGCGCTCCTGATTGCGGTGCGCCATGGCGATGGCACGCACGGCCATATGCAGTGCCGAGGACAGCGGGCGGCGCAGTTCCTGATCCGGTCGCGCCTCGATTTTGCCGGTACCCCAACCGCGCGAGACGGCGCCGGAACGAAGCTGGTTGAGCAGCACGGTCTTTCCGACACCGCGCAGTCCGGTGAGCATGACGCTGCGCTCCGGCCGGCCGCGCGCGATCCGCTCCAGCACGATGTCGAAGGCCTTGAGTTGCTTATCGCGCCCGGCAAGTTCGGGTGGGCGCTGTCCGGCTCCGGGAGCATACGGATTCCGCACGGGGTCCATGCCCAGACACCGTAGCGCGTCTCGTCAGCCGAATCTGGCCATGTATACGGCGTGTCCTAGATATTGCTAGCGAACCATCGCAGTGTTGAATGGAGCGACCTGCAAGCAGTCGCTCACAACGTAGTTATTGCACTATTGCTATCGCCACGAAAGTCTCTACGCTGGTTGCGGTTCGGTATACCGTCCAGTACCGGATGGAACGGAGGGGCATGTCCGAGGAATCCACTCCCGCGACCACCGCTGAAGTGGTCGAATCGTGGAACGTTCCGGTCGGGGCCACCGTGGCCGGACGTATCCGCTCCAACATTCTGGTCGCGATCGAGCGTGGTTATGACGATCCGCAACTCGTCGCCGATCTCGCGGTCGGGCCGCTGGTGATGGCACTGGGTCAGCTCGAGGTCGGCTTGGCCGATGCGCGGCGCCGCATCGATGAACTCGAGCGTGCGCTGGCGCAGCGGGGCGGCGGGGCCGAGGAGTAGTCGGCGCCGAATCCCGTGGGCGCGGTGTCGGATCCGGTCGGCGCTCCCGATTCGATAACTCGCGTCGCGCCGCCGATACCGAGTTGTGACCATCCGGAAGTTTTCCGACTCCGGCCGCTCGTCCTGGGGTTTTTCGATCATCCGAGAACAACCTGCGCTGTGCGCTGGACAACATCGCGTCCGGGTCGTAATCTCTTCGTGACTTAGTGGAGTCTGTCGGTTCGTCAGAGGAGCGGCGCCACTGAGTCACCGCCAAAACGGCTGTCGGGACCAATGATCCCGGCCGTCGTACCGGGACCCAGAGATTCAACTGGGAGTTGGGGCCGATCTGCCGGTCCGAACCGACAGCTGACCCGGTCGGCGGGAGAGCAGAAAGATCGGAGATACGGCTCGGTGGGTAAACACAGCTTGCAGCGGGAATCGCGGCTCCCGAATTCAGTCAAGGGTGCGCTCGTCATGGGAGCAGTGGCCGCATCTACCGGTGCGATGCCCGCGATCCCCGCGATGGCAGCCACCATCAACATCCCCGGTGTCGGTGATTTCGACGTCCCGGTTCCGCAGGAATTCGAACAGCAGGCCCAGGATCTGGGGCAGCAGCTCACGCAGGCGCTCGCCTCGATGCCCGCCGCGCCCGCGCCGCAGACCGCCCCGGAGGCCGGCGTGCCGAACGTCCCCGGCTTCTTCACCCCGGGGATGCCGCAGATGTTCCACCAGAACACCGCCAGCGATGTCGCGCTGGACGCCGCCAAGTCCAAGGTCGGCGCCCAGTACTCCTGGGGTGCGTCGGGTCCGTTCAGCTTCGACTGCTCGGGTCTGGTCCAGTGGGCCTACCGTCAGGCCGGAATCGAACTGCCGCGTACCAGCTTCGAACAGTCGCACGTCGGTGCGCCGGTGGCCTTCGAGAACCTGCAGCCCGGCGACATTGTCGTGACCAACGGTGGCGGCCACGTCGGCCTGTACGCAGGCGACGGCAAGCTGCTCAATGCGGTCCAGTCCGGCCAGCCGGTGTCCTACACCCCGCTGCGCCCCGACATGGTTGTGACGGCACGCCGTATGGTCTAAGGGTGGCACCCGCCCAACCGACTACCAAGAACACCGCCCCGACACAGGCCCGTGTGGACTCGTGGACGTGGGCGGTGCGTCTTTTCAAGACCAGGTCCGCCGCCGCGGAGGCCTGTCGCGGCGGACATGTCCGGGTGAACGGCGTTGCGGCCAAACCGGCCCAGCATGTTCGCCCGGGTGATGAGGTGCGGATTCGCGTCGGCGGTATCGAGCGGATCGTCATTGTGGAGCGCATCGTCGTCAAGCGCGTCGGCCCGCCGATCGCCGCACAGTGCTTGATCGATCGCAGTCCGCCGCCGCCGTCCCGGGAGATTCTGGCGGTCGTGCCGCGCCGCGATCGTGGATCGGGTCGGCCGACCAAACGGGAGCGCCGCGAGACCGATCGTCTGCTGGGCCGCACCGAGGGTTGAGCCTCATCCGAGTCTTCGTTGGTGCCGCCGCGGCCTGATCCACAGGCTGATATCCAGGTTCGCGAAATCGGTTGTCTCCTGGGCGAGCTGATGGTTGCGGCGTTACTTTGCGCGGGTGGTCGCGGCCGCGATTCGGCTGGCCGCGAGCGCCGCCGCGGCGATGGTGCACAGTGCGCCGAGCATCATGGCCGATGCCTCGCCCGGCACCAGGACGTGCAGTTGCGAGCCCACTGTGACGGCGGCGACCGGGACGCCGACCTGCGCCGCGGCCAAGGTGCCGAATGCGATCGGCTGTCCTGCGATGCGGGTCGTGAGGTGCGCGAGAACCGCACCGATGCCGAGAGTCAGACCGAGCACGATGAGCCGGGGGTGGTCGCCGAACTCGCGCAGGTTGAGCCGGGCACCTAGCCAGACGAAGAACAGCGGACCGAGAAAGCCGTCGCTGATGGCAAAGAGTTGGCGGGCGACCCGGCGCGGCTCGCCGACCCCGGCGACCGCCAGTCCGGCGGCGAATCCGGCGAGCATGATCGACACATGGGTTCGGGTTGCCAACGCGCACAAGGCGAACAGCACCGCGAGGCTGACCCGCAGTTCCAATGCGAACCCGCGATCCTCGGACAACCGATGCACCCGCCGCCGCGTACCCGATAGTTCCAGCTGCCGCAGCACCACGAACAGCACGGTGGCGGCTGCCGCGACCGCGATGGCGCCGAGTGCCGCGCGCCCCGCGTTGCTGGGATCGATCACCAGCGGCAGCGCCACCACGCAGGCGGTATCGGCGATTGCGACCTGGGCGGTCAAGGCCAGCACGGGATTACCCTGCAGACCGAGCGAATCGACAATGGGCAGCACCAGTGCCGCCGATGAGGACGCCATCAGCACCGCGTAGACCGCGCCGTGTCCGGTCTCGAACCAGCGGGCAATGCCGAAACCGGCCGCGGTGGCGAGCAATCCGACCAGCACCGCCCGGATCGCGCCCCTGCCCAGTGCGGAACGGACGGCCGGATCACGCACCGGAACATGGCTGCCCGCCACGAACATGACGAGCGCGAAACCCATATCGGCGAGGAAGGCGAACAGGGGGTCGGTGGCGTGCAGAATGCCGAATCCGGTGGTGCCGAAGACGATGCCAGCGGACAGTTCGCCGAGGATCACCGGTATATGCCAGGCCTGCCGCAGTGCGAGCAGCGGGCCGCACAGTCCGAGCGTGATGACCAGGGCGAGGGTGGAAAAGGTCATCGCGGCATGGCGGCGACCAGCTCGAGTCCGGCCGCTCGCAGGATGTCCTTGGCCTTCTTGTGCACGATCGGGGCGGTGCGCAGATCCGCGACAACCGCATCGACGATATCCGGTTCGGCGAGCAGTTCCAGATAGTCGGCGGCCGCCGGATAGTCGTGCTCATCGGGCTGGTCTTTCCATGTCACGGGGAGGATTTCGGTCGACATGGCGCCCATCATCGCGCTCGACGCACCCGATCAGGGGGACATCGGCGGGGTGTTTCCGCAGTGCTCGGGCCGGGTCAGGTGGCCAGCGCCGTAGAGTGTCCGGCATTCGCCGCGGCGCAGTTTGCCGCTGGTGGTCTTGGGGATCCGGCCCGGCTGCACCAGGACGATGTCGCCGGGAGTCACCTCGTGTGCGGTCGCGATGGCATTGCGGATCCGGCGGGCCAATGCGGCCACCTCCGTTGATTCGGCCGCCGGCTCGACGAGTTCGGCGACCACCACCAGATCCTCGCGGCGACCGTCATCGTGTCCGAATGCGGTCACATGCCCCGCTTTGTCCATGCCCATTCGGCGATTCGGGCGGCCAGTGCGTTGCGGGGCGGTGTGGTGTGCGGCGAAGTCACGGCAGTTCAGCGGATTTCGCGGCAATACGTTCGGCCAGTGCGGCACCGAGCGCGGTGATGGTGGGGTGTTGGAACAGTTCTGCGGTGGAGATCCGGATATTGAGGCGGGATTCGAGGTGGCGGCGCATCTGTATGCCGAGCAGAGAACTCAGGCCCAATTCATTGAAATCGGCTTCGGGATCGAGATGTTCGGAGGTCAGATCGAGGGTGGCGGCCAGCACGGTGCGGATGGTCGTGGTGAGCGATTCGACCGGATAGTGTTGCGGGGGTGCTGGATTCGTCGATGCCGGTGTCGTCGGCTGATCGGTCAGCAGGTTGCGCAGGCGGATGGCGACCGGAGTCGAATCCGTCGTCGGTACGTAATCGACCGCGAGCAGGTACGGCTCGTCGTAGTGCATTGTCTGAGCGAACAATTCGGTGCCGCGTGGGATATCGAATGCCGAGATTCCAGCGCGTCGCAAATGTGCCGCGCCACCCGCGGCCGCGGCGAGTCCCGAATCCCAGATTCCCCAGCCGATGCTCAGCACGCGCCGACCCGGATATGCGCGGGCGAGTGCGTCCATCGCGGCATTGGCACTGGCGTACGCGGCCTGACCCGGCGCGCCGAATGTGCCGGTGGCCGAGGAGAACAGCAGGACGAAGTCGGTCGGATCGGTGGCGGTGAGTTCGATGAGGTGGCCAGCGGCAATCAGTTTCGGCGCGCACATCCGGGCGAGCTGACCTGCGGTGACGGCCTCGAAGGCGGCATCCTCGAGTGCCCCCGCGGCGTGGATGACGCCACGGATGGTGGATCCGCATTCCCGGACATCATCGAGGGCGTTGGCGAGATCGCTGCGGTCGGCGGCGTCGCAGCGCATCACGACGATTCGATCCTCGAGTCCGTCCAAGAGTGCGGGCACCGGGCGGGGCGCGCGGGTGAGCACCACCACGTCATGGGCACCGGCATCGAGCAGCCAGCGCACCACGACCGAACCGAGCGCACCCAGACCACCGGTGACCACGTAGGTGCCATTGGGGTCGATGGATATCGGGGTGGCCGACCGGGGGCGGGCGGGTACGAAACGGCGTGCGGCGACGGCACCGCCGGTGATGCGGAGTTCATCGGGAAGCGCAGGCGCGGTGGCTGCCGCCGTGGCCGCGTGGACGATGAGGTCGCATAGGCGGGGCACTGAGGTTTCCGCCGCATCGGTCCACAGCAGCCGCACCTCGCGGCCGGATTCGAGCTGCATCGAGCGAACCAGTCCGGCCACGGCCATCGGCACGGTGCCCGGCGAGGATGGTGTCGGACGCCGCGCTGCAGACGGGGAAGCGGGCGGAGCGGTCGCGGTTTTCGGGCGGGAAGCCCGCCGAAAGTCCGGCGATGTCGGCCCGAGCTGGCGGATTGCCGACGATGCTGTGTGGTCATCGATCCGGTGGTCGGAACCGTCGTGCGGGAGCACGATCGTCACAGATGCGGTGGCGTCTTCGGATTGGACGCGTTGCAGCAGATCGAGTATGCGCGCGGTGGTGGTCACGATGCTGTGCGTGTGTCCGTCACGGTCGGATTCGGGGGGAGCGCCGAATCCGGCGGGCCAGACCACGACCACCGCGGTGCGGGCGGAGCCGGTGCGGGCGGCGAGGACGGCGGAGACGATCGGCCCGGCGGCATCCGGTTCGCGGGCGACCCGTTCGGTGGGCAGTGTGCGGTCGAGCGCCCTGGCCAGCCGGACGGCGAGCGGGGATTCGCCGATCACCAGGGCGTGCTGCGGTTCAGGGTGGCGCTGGACTCGGTCACCGTTGCCATCGGACGAATCGTGGATCTCGAACGGTATCCACGCTTCGCGGCGGAAAGGGCCGACGTGTGTGGTGGATTCGGGCCGCAGCGGCAGGGTCGCGAAACGGATCTGCACACCCGACAGCGCGAGCACCGGAACCCCGTGCTGATCGGTGCCGATAATGTCGCCGGTCAGTCCATGGGGCGATCGATCACGAACGAACGCGTGGGCTTCCAGCAGCACCAGCTCCGGTTCGGCGGAAAGCCAGGCGGATTCGATGCCGATCGGCAGTGCGACGGCATTGTCGGGCAGCTGGTCGTGGCCCGCGGCGACGAGCAGGTGCAGGCAGCCGTCCAGGATCGCCGAGCGGTGCGGTGATGCGCCGTCGTGGGGTGCGGCGGCGAACGAGCCCACCGCACAATTGGGACCGGTCTCGATTCCGCGCAGCGGACGGAAGCCGGGACCGTATTCGAGGTGATGTGCGCGCAATGCGTCGTAGAAATCGGCGGGCGCGAGCACCCGCATCCTTCTGCGCGCGGCTCGATTTGCGTCGACCACCCGCATCCATGCGACGATATCCCCGGGTGTGGGGTCACCGGCCAGCCGTGCCGAAGCCAGCGTCCCGGCACCTGTGACCTCCGCCTGTAGCTTTCCACCACCGGTGTTCCGGTAGGTGACCGCCGACAGCGCCGCCAGCTCGGTTCGCTCGTGCACCATGAAATCAGCGATGGCGGTCGATATATGCCCGGTTCGAGCCAGCTCGAGCAACCTGCGCAGCCAGAAGACCGCCGGGACCGTCGGTACACCCTGCACCACATGATCGTCGAGATCGTCGGCAGGGAACTCGGATTCGGCGAGGACCACGTCGGATGCGCTCACACCGCTGGCAGCTCGCTGGTCTGCGACACGGAGACCGGCGGTACCCGAGTCGCCGACGGTGCGATGGTCGATATCTGTAGCAATGCCGTGCCTGACGGTGGGACCTGCGGTGGTGCTGCCGTTGATCCGCGGGCCAGCGGTGGTGCCGTCGTCGACACCAGTGGCCGAAGCGATGCCGTCGTATACACGAG
Organism: Nocardia sp. NPDC004278; assembly: GCF_053602975.1. NCBI lineage: Bacteria > Bacillati > Actinomycetota > Actinomycetes > Mycobacteriales > Nocardiaceae > Nocardia > Nocardia sp. NPDC004278. The sequence goes on along the minus strand of NZ_JBSGEQ010000047.1, from coordinate 38,146 downwards.
GGCTGTTTGTGGTGCTTTGGTTGGATCCGGCGCTGGAAGTGGTGCCGTCGTTGGTACTGCGGCCGAATGTCGTGCCGCTGTTGACGCTGGGGTTGTTTGCGGTGCTGTGGTTGGTATCGGCGCTGGAAGTGGATCCGCTGTTGGTGTCGTGCCCGAATGTCGTGCCGCTGATACCAGGGCTGTTTGTGGTGCTGTGGTTGGAACCAGCGCTCGCAGTGGTGCCGCTGTTGACACTGGGACCGGAAGTGATGCCGTCGTAGACACCGGGGTCGTTAGCGGTGCTGTGGTTGGATCCGGCGCTGGAGGTGGTTCCGTCGTTGGTGCTGCGGCTGAATGTCGTGTCGCTGATACCAGGGCTGTTTGTGGTGCTGTGGTTGGTATCGGCGTTGGAGGTGGTTCCGTCGTTGATGCTGCGGCTGAATGTCGTGCCGCTGACACCAGGGCCGTTTGCGTTGCTGTGGTTGGAACCAGCACCCGAAGTGGTGCCGCTGTTGATACTCGGACCGGAGGTAGTGCCGTAGTCGACACGGCGGCTGAAGGTTGTGCCGCTGACACCAGGGCCGTTTGCGTTGCTGTGGTTGGAACCAGCACCCGAAGTGGTGCCGCTGTTGATACTCGGACCGGAGGTAGTGCCGTAGTCGACACGGCGGCTGAAGGTTGTGCCGTCGATACCGGATCCGTTAGCGGTCGTGTGGTTGGAACCAGCGCCCGCAGTCGTGCCGCTGTTGACACTGGGACCGGAAGTGATGCCGTCGTCGATATCGCGGCTGGAGGTTGTGCCGCCGTTGATACCGGATCCGCTAGCGGTGCTCTGGTCGGTACCGGCGCCCCCGTTGATGCCGGGACCGATTGCGGTGCCTCGGTATCCAGCAGCCCTGGCATCGAGTGTGGTGACCAGCGGGAACTGGCGTTTGACCCACTGTCGCTGTGGCGGCGCCGCCGTGAATGGTCCGCTCGCGGCCCAGTTCACCTGTCGGCCTTCGAGGTAGAGTTCGGCGAGGCAGGTCAGGAAGGCTGCGGCCTCGTCGTCGCGGTTGGTGACCGCATGGGCCGCATCGGCGAAATCGGGGTATTCCCGAATCGCGGGTATCAGCACGGGATGTGGGGCGATTTCCAGTACCGATGTGAAACCGTCCTGCGCGGCTAGTTCCAGTGCCGCAGCCAGTTCAACGGTCCCCGAGGCATTTTCGGCCCAGTAATCGGCATCCATCGCGGCCGTGGTGATGGTTTCGCCCGGGCGCGCCGTGGAGTAGACCGGCACGGATGGCGCCCGCGCGGTGAGTGCGGCGAGCGCGTCGACGAATTCCGGAAGTAGCGCGCCGACCTGTGGACTGTGTGCGGCGAAGTCGACGGCGATGCGCTTCGCGAACATCTTTCGCCGCCCGGCGCGCCGGATCAGCGCGTCGATATAGCGCGGCGCACCGGAGATCACCACCGAACGCGGGCCATTGATCGCCGCGATCGCGACGGTCGCATGCAGCGGCTCCACCAGCCGCGCCGCCTCATCCGGTGTCGCCTCCAGCAGCGCCATGGCGCCGTGTCCATCGAGCCGCGCCAGAATCCGGCTGCGCTGCACCGCGACTCGCGCCGCGTCCGCAAGCGATAACGCACCACTCACGGCCGCACCGGCGACCTCACCGAGACTGTGCCCGACCACCGCATCCGCCTCGATACCCCATGCGCCGAGCAGTTCGGCCAGTGCCACCTGAAATGCGAAGATCGCCGGTTGCACGAGTTCCGTGGCGCCGGTGCCACTGCCCGCGGCCACACCGCCGAGCGCGAATCCATTGCGCGGCGTCCACACCCGTGCTCCGCCCGCCGCGACAATCGCATCCGCGGCGTCGGTCAGCGCCTTGGCGAACACCGGATAACGAGCCGCCAGCGCCCGTCCCATTCTGGCGTGCTGACCGCCCTGCCCGGAGAACAGGAACAGCAGCCCACCCCGTCGCCGCACCGAACTCGTGCCGATCACTCCCGCACCGGAGGCGCCGTCCGCGAGTGCGCGCAACTGAGTCGCCGCGTCGCCGCGATCGTGGGCGAGAATCGCGGCGCGGGCGAGTTCGGGTATCAATCGCGATGTGGCAGCGGCGAATTGTCGAAGGATGTCGGTATCGCCCTGCACTGTGTCAATAGCGCTGGCATCGGAGTCCGCGCCAAGGTGCGCGTCGGCGCCATCGAGCAACTCGGCCCACTGCTGTGCCCGCGTCCGCAGTTCCGCGATATCGCGGCCGGTAACCGGAATCAGCACGGGCGGTTCATAACCCCGATACCGCTCGGGTTCGATCCCGCGCAACACCACATGCGCATTCGTCCCACCGAATCCGAATGAGCTGACCCCGGCGGATCGCGCGCCCACCGGCGTCGCGGTCCAGTCGATCGGCTCGGTCGGCACCCGCAGACCCTGCTCGACAAGCCGCAACAGCGGATTCTCGGTGTGGAAATTGATGGTCGGGGCGATCACACCGTGCCGGATGGACAGCGCCGCCTTGACCATTCCGGTGACACCGGCCGCCGCCTCCAGATGGCCGATATTGGATTTGATCGAGCCGATCCAGGTCGGCTCGGCGCCGTCCCCGACCACGGCCGCGAGTGCGCCGACCTCCACCGCATCACCCAAAGGCGTTCCGGTGCCGTGGCATTCGATGTATCCGCTATCGCGCGGTTCGAGTCCGGCCCTGGCCCATGCGGTCCGAAGGGTGTCCTGCTGGGCGCGACCATTCGGCGCGTACAGACCATTGGATCGCCCGTCCGACCCGACCGCCGCGCCGAGGATTTCCGCGTACACCCGCTGCCCGTCCCGCAACGCATCGGCGGTGCGCCGCAGCACCACCACGGTGCAGCCGTCACTGCGGGAATACCCGTCCGCCGCGGCGTCGAATGGTTTACTGCGCCCGTCCGGCGCGAGGAATCCACTGTCGGCCAGGTACTCGGAGGTATGCGGCAACAGCGTGAGCTGCACCCCGCCGACGACCGCGAAGGGCACCGCGTCATCGGCGAGCAGACGCATCGCGAGATCCACCGCCGCCAGCGAGGACGAGCACGCGCTGTCCACCACCAGACTCGGTCCGTGCAGGTCGAGGACATAGGAGAGCCGGTTGGCGATAATGCTGAGCGCCGAACCGGTCACCGCGTACGGCGCATCGTGCCCGCCCCGGCCGAGCACCGCGATGCCGTGATCGAAGGCGCAGGCGCCGAATACCACCGCGGCCCCGGAACCCCTGGTGCGGTAGCCGATTCCGGCATCGTCGATGGCCTCGACCGCGACCTCGAGTGCCAGCCGCTGCTGCGGATCCATCAGCGCGGCCTCCCGGCCGGAGATGGCGAACCAGTCGTTATCGAACGCGTCGATATCCGGGAGGTATCCGGCGCGGCGCATGCCGAGCCGCCCGGGCGGTGGTGCGCCGGTGGCATCCCGGCCCGCCAGCAGCATGCGCCAGAATTCGGTCACCCCGGCCGCGCCGGGCACCCGGCAGCCGATTCCCACGATCGATACCGGCGGATAGGGCTGGATGGAAGCGGGCTGGCCTTTCTGATCTGTGGGCGGGGTAGTCATCGCATCGCGAGATGCTCGACAAGCTGCTCGATATCCGGGTGGTCGTATAGGGCGGTAAGCGAAACCTCGACGCCCATGGCATCTTCCAGATGTGCCGTCAGCCGGGCCAGCTGCAGTGAGCTGAGGCCGAGATCGCTGAACGGCGCGCTGGTGGACACCGTGGCGGCGTCGACATCCAGTAGGTCGGCGACGGCGGTGACAGCAGCGGTCAGTAGCGCCGCGCGCCGCGGGACAACACTGTGCCCGCGCGGAAGACCAAGCCCCATCCGTCCTCCTACCCCTTGCCCCGAGGGCTGGGTGCCCCCGCGCCGTACCCCCTGCGATTATGCCGTAGAAATCGACGCGAGCAAGACCTCTCCGTCGACCAGGACAGGCGGGTGAAGTGTCCGGATTTGTCCGGAATCGCCCTGGCTGCCTGGTTCTTTCGCCGATCGCGGTGATCGCTTACGGTGACACCGTGCCCGAATCAGGAACCGAGCGGACGCCGACCCTGCCCACCGTGCTGCGCTGCTGCGCCGCACTGGCGGCCACCCCGGGACGGTTGCTGCGCCCGCGTCGCCCAGATGCCGCACTGCTGGCCGGACTCGATCCGGTGCCGCTGCCGCAGACCAAGGCAACCGTCGGACTCACCGTACTGATGCAGGCCCGCATGGCCGTGCCGACCACGATCGTCGCGGAGGGGGTGCGCAGCCTGCGTGAACTGCCGCTGACCATGGCCGCGTATCTGATCGAGCATCCGAAGGCGCGATTCCTGGTCGACCCCGCCCTGTGCTCGGATGTGCACGCTCGCGTCGTGCCGGAGCTGCCATTTCCGATTCCGCTGCTGGTCGCCCCGGATAAGCCGGTACTCGGCCTGTCCGATGCACTCGCCGCCCGCGATATCGCCGTCGAGGCCATCGATTTCGTGCTCCCGACCCACCTGCACTGGGATCACATCTCCGGTCTGCTGGAACTGCCGGATGCGGTGACCATCCGACTGCCCGCCGCCGAACGCGCATGGGCGCTCGACGGTCCGCATGCACCGATGGGCGTTGCCCCGGGGCCGCTGCGCGGGCGCACCTTCGACACCTTCGAACTCGACGGTCCGCCGGTGCTCACCTTCCCGCGCAGCCTCGATCTGTTCGGCGACGGTTCGGTGCTGCTCGTCGACCTCGCCGGACATACCCCGGGCAGCATCGGCGTACTGCTCGCGGTGGACGACGGCACCCGGGTGCTGCTCGCGGGCGATGCGGTATGGCACCGGATGCAGGTGGAGCTGATCCGCGAGAAGGCCCCCATGCCCGGTCTGCTGTTCGACGCCGACCGGGATGCCACATTCACCACGATCCACCGGCTGCACGCACTGCCCGACGGCATCGACATCGTCGCGGCCCATGACTACGCGGCGGTCGAAGCGCTGGCGGCGCGTTAGCCGATGGTCGCGGTCACCCCTCGATGGACTGCGACGGCTGAATAGCCGCTAGGCGATGACCGTTTCGGCGAGCCGGGCGGTGATCAGTTCCGCCGCCTCGGACACCATCCGGTCGATGAGTTCCGCGCAGGACGGAATGTCGTGGATCAAGCCCTGGGCCAGGCCCGCGGACCAGATGCCCGCGTCGAGATCGCCCTCATCAAAGACGCGGCGCCCGCGCGCACCCGCGACCAGATCCCGCACATCCTCGAAAGTGCCACCGGCCTTTTCGATTTCGACGACCTTGCGGCTGATCTCGTTATCCGCGACGCGCGCGGTATTGCGCATGGTCCGGAAGATCAGCTGGGTGTCGAGTTCGGAGTTGGCGACGATCTGCTCCTTGACCTTCTGATCGATCGCCGACTCCTGAGTGCACAGGAAGCGCGTGCCCATATTGACGCCGTCGGCACCGAGGGCGAGTGCGGCGACCAGACCGCGGGCATCGGCGATACCGCCCGAGGCGATCATCGGAATATCGAGGACCCGCGCGGCGGCCGGAATCAGGATCAGGCCGGGAATATCGTCCTCGCCCGGATGTCCCGCGCATTCGAAGCCATCGATGCTGACGCCGTCCACGCCGATCTTCTGCGCCTTCAACGCATGCCGCACGCTGGTGCACTTGTGCAGCACCTTGATTCCGGCCGCCCGGTAGTACGGCAGGAATGGCTCCGGATTGCTGCCCGCGGTTTCCACGATCTTGACGCCGCTGTCGATGATCGCCTGCACGTATTCGGCATACGGCGGCGGGTTGATCGACGGCAGGATCGTGACATTGACGCCGAACGGCTTATCGGTCAGCTCCCTGGTGCGCGCGATCTCCTCGCGCAGGTCATCGGGGGTGGGCTGGGTCAGCGCGGTGATGAAGCCGAGGCCGCCCGCATTGGCAACGGCCGCGACGAGTCCGGCCCGGCCGACATGCATCATGCCGCCCTGCACGATCGGGTGTTCGACGCCGAACATCTCGGTGAACCTGGTACGAAGCACTGCGCTTCTCCTCTGCGTCGCGGGGCGCGCCAGTCCGCCCTTACGCAGTGATGGTGACACGGGAATCGCTCGTTGTTCAACTTGTAAGTAAGCCGGGATTCGCATCATCATCCCGCATAGACGGAATCTGACAGTCCGGGTAGCGGCTGTGATAGTAGAAGAATGTGCAGTTAGAAGGCATTTTTGACGCTCGGACCACACGCTGAGGCAATTAACGCCGATTCCTATCTTGATATCTTGCTCACGGATTAAGTTAGTTGTTATTCTGCTGACAGTTCAGCCCGTCGGCACCGTCGGATAGACCGGCGCACGTTCGGCGGTCCGAGAGGAGTTCGTGGCATGACCACCGGTGCACAGGCGCTCGACGAGCCGCTGCGGTCGCGGCGCAACCACTGGAACAACCAGATCGCGTCGCATGCGCAGATGCGTCCGGACGCGGTCGCCGTGCGGTTCCGTGGTGTGGACACCACCTGGCAACAGTTGCACGAGCGTTCGCTGAAGTTCGCCGATGCACTCGCCCGGCGCGGCATCGGCTTCGGTGATCGAGTGCTGCTCCTGGCGCTGAACTATCCCGAGTACCTCGAGGCCGTCTTCGGCATCAACGCACTCGGCGCCATCGCGGTCCCGGTGAACTTCCGGCTCACCCCGCCCGAGGTCGCCTATATCGTCAGCGACTCCGGCGCCAGGGCGATCGTCACCGACACCATGCTGCAGCCGCTGGCCACGGCCGTTCAGGGGCAGGCGCCCGAATTGGCGACCTGCATCGTGATCGGCGGCCAGAGCGCCGACGGCGTATTCGGCTACGACGATGTGCTGGCCGAGGGCGGCACACCGCATGCGCCGCTCGATATCCCCGAGGACACCCCCGCACTGATCATGTACACCTCGGGCACCACCGGCAGCCCGAAGGGTGCGGTGCTTTCGCACGCGAATATGAATGCCCAGGCGCTGACCTGTATTCGGGCCATGGATCTGGGACCCGATGCGATCGGCTTCTGCACCTCGCCGCTGTTCCACATCGCCGGACTCGGCAGCCTCGCACCGTACTTCCTGCTCGGCGCCAAGACCGTCCTGCATCCGCTCGGTGCATTCGATCCCACCGAATTCCTCGACGCCGTCGAGCGCGAGCAGGCGACCGCCGCGTTCTGTGTGCCCGCGCAGTGGCAGATGATCTGCGAGGAGCCGACGGTCAAACAGCGCAAGCTCGCGCTGAAGATGCTCAGCTGGGGTGCCGCCCCCGCCTCCGATACCGTGCTGCGCGCCATGGCCGACTGCTTCCCGGACGCGGTCAATGTCGCGGTCTTCGGTCAGACCGAGATGTCGCCCATCACCTGTGTGCTGGAGGGCAAGGACGCGATCCGCAAGCTCGGCTCGGTCGGCAAGCCCATCCCGACCATCCAGGCCCGCGTCGTCGACGATGAGATGAACGATGTCGCCCCCGGTGCGATCGGCGAAATCGTCTACCGCGGACCGACTCTCATGCAGGGCTATTGGAATAAGCCGGAGGCGACCGCCGAAGCCTTCGCCGGTGGCTGGTTCCACTCCGGTGACCTGGTCCGCGCGGATGAGGAGGGCTTCCTCTGGGTGGTGGACCGCAAGAAGGACATGATCATCTCCGGCGGTGAGAACATCTACTGCGCCGAAGTGGAGAATGCGCTCTTCGCACATCCGAAGATCCGCGAGGCCGCCGTGGTGGGCCGGGCGCACGAGAAGTGGGGCGAGGTGCCGGTTGCCGTTGTCGCCCTGGTCGATCCGGATGCCGAGCTCACCCTCGACGAGCTGACACCGTTCCTCAACGAGAATCTGGCGCGCTATAAGCACCCCAAGGATCTGGTGATCGTGCCCGAACTGCCGCGCAATGCCAGCGGCAAGGTCGTGAAAGTGCAGCTGCGCAGGGACTATTCGTCCTGAGTGCGGAAATCGTGGACAGTGGCGACGCGGTGCGTCAAGATCGCCCCATGGCGATACCACGTATTCGCGCCGCGGTCCTCGCCCTGCACTGGCAGGTGAATGTGATTCGGCCCGAGGGATTCTTCGGACCGATGCTGGCCGCGCCGGTCGCGGCGAGCGGGGTGGTGCCGCGCGCGGTGCGTTTGCACGCGGCAGCGGCCGAACGCGGGCTGCCGGTGGCATTCCTGCGCTTCACCATTCCCGTCGGCGAGGGTGGGCTGGTACGCAACACCGGATTCATGCGTTCGGTGGCGGCGGCGCAGACCGACTTTCGGCCGGAGTCGCCGGGCACACAACTCATCCCGGAGATGGCCGAGCAGCCGACCGCGGTCTTCGACAATCAGAAGCTGTCCGGGTTGGCGGGCTGTCCGCTGCCCGAATGGCTCGAGGAGCAGGGCATCGACACGCTGTTCCTGACCGGTGTCGCGACCAATCTGGTGGTCGAGCAAACCGCCAGGCACGCAACCGATCTCGGCTTCACCGTGCATCCGGTCTCGGACTGCGTCGCCGCGGCGAACCCCGAAACGCACACCGGATCGCTGGCGAATCTCGAATTGACCACCGCCGGTTGCCGCACCGCCGACCAGGTACTGGATCTGATCGGTTCGCACTGACCCGGTTCCGGGATGGGCCCGCGACCGAGACGGCGATCGGTCTAGTTATCGGCCCGTGTGCCAACTGATTCGTTCAGCCGAAGGCCGCCTTGCCGCCCGTGGGAAGACGGCCTTCCGTGGCTGACGGGTCGGCCGGTCGCCGGACCCGGCGTTCGAGGCCGGGGCCGACCAGATCCGTGAGCCGCTGGTAGGTCTCGGCGGCGGGCAGCGGTGGATCGGCGTCCGCGATCGAGCCGAGCAGGCCGACGACGCCCCAGGACAGGAAGGTCACCGTCACGGCGAATTCGTCGTCGTCCATATCCAGTCGACCCGCGAGCTGTTCGGTGAGAATCTCTTCCACCATCCGCCGGGTCGAGCGCAACAGCACACCGGTCGCCCTTCGCCCCAATAGCGCCCGGTAGACCTCGGGATTCGCCGAGGCCAGGCGGAATAGCGTGTACAGCGGCGCGAGCGGTGTCGAACCATGCGGGACCTGCGGGTCGTATGCCGCCGACCCGGCATCCGCGACCGCCGCGCGCAGGTACTCGGTACTGCTCACCAGCAGCAGATCGTCCTTGTCGCGGAAGTGCGCGTAGAACGTGGAGCGTCCGACATCGGCGCGATTCAGGATGTCCTGCAGGGTGATCCGGTCGTAGCCGCATTCGATCATGAGCTCGATCAAGGCCCGATGGAGCAGGCTCTTGGTGCGCCGAACCCGGCGATCGGTGCTGCCGGTCATCTCGTCCTCACGTTCCCGTACAGATGGTGCGAATCCGTTCCGAACAGAACATATCTCGCTTTTTGCTTCTGGTCGTTCCGGGTATCGAGTCCGATTATGAACACATGACCGGAAACAGACAACAGTCCACTGCCGCACATGCTGACCCGAAATCCGAGATCGGCATCCTGATCACCAAACCGCGTGGCTATCTCGTGGTGAAATCGGCCTTCCTGCTCGGCCGGGTCGGCGCACTGAACGCTCGACTTGTCGAGCTGACCGGTGCCGCCGCCGGCGAGCGGGCCGTCGATATCGGTTGCGGCCCGGGTCAACTCGTTCGAGCCCTGGCGCAGCGAGTCGGTCCGTCCGGCCACGTGCTCGGCATCGACCCGTCGGCGGAGATGATCGACTATGCGACCGCCCGCACCGCGGCCCGGTCCAACTGCCGATTCGAGGTGGGCACGGCGCAGTCGCTGAATCTGCCCGACGCCTCGGTCGATGTGGTGACCTCGACCTTCGTCATGCATCACATTCCGGAGGCCAAGCGTGCCGCGGCCCTGGCGCAGATGTTCCGCGTACTCCGCCCTGGCGGCAGACTGCTGCTCGCCGATACCCATCCGACCGGACTGGTGCTGCCCGCGATGGTCCGGCTCATGTCCCGATTCGCGGCACGGCGCACCGACGACCCGCATGCGGCCGGACACCAGGCGGATCCGCTAGCAGCCATCGATATCCGCCGCTATCGGGAAGCGTTGCGGGAAGCCGGATTCGGGACGGTCGATTTCACCGCGATCGCGCCGACGACCGGTGTCCTGGTGGCGACCAAGAACGCCTAGATCATGCCCTTCGCGGTCAACCAGCGCATGGTGAACCAGCCGCAGAACACCGGCAGCCAGCAGGTGAGCACGCGGTAGAGCAGCACCGAAGGCACCGCGATGGTCGCCGGCAGACCGAAAGCGGCCAGACCACCGATCAGCGCCGCCTCGACGGCGCCGACGCCGCCAGGTGTCGGCGCGGCCGCGGCCAGGGTGCCGCCGATCATGGTGACGATGGTGACGGTGATGAACGATGCGCCCCCACCGAATGCCTCAACGCTGGCCCACAGCGCCAGCGCCAAGCCGAGTGTGATGGCGCCACAACCGAGCACGATCACCAGGAAGCGCTTCGGATCCCGGGCCAGATCTCTGAGTTCGCCCAGTACCTCCCGCAACTGTGGGCGCACCGAAACGTTCAGCCAGCGACGCAGTTTCGGCACGAACATAAAGGCGCCGATAATGCCGACACCCACACCGGCCGCCAGATAGAGCACCGTGGCGTCGGGGACGAAATGCGAAAGGTCCGCCGAGGTGCCCGCCGCCACGCTGAACAGGATCAACAGGCTGATGTGGGTGATCACCTGTACCGACTGCTGCAATGCGACGGCGGCCGTGGCCCGCACCGCGCCGAGTCCGGCCTTCTGCAGGAAGCGCACGCTCAAGGCCAGCCCGCCGACCCCGGCCGGGGTCGTCGTGGCGGCAAAGGTATTGGCGATCTGCATGATCACCAGATTGCGGAAGCTGACCAGCCGTGACGCACAGGCCCACAGTGCCGCCGCCGCACCGACATACGTCAGCGCCGAAACCGCCAAGCCGAGCAGCGCCCACCACCAGTTGGCGGTGCGCAGCTGGGAGAAGAAGGTCGGCACCGCGCTGATGAACGGATACGCGACGTAGACGAGTCCGATCAGCAGCACCAGCTGGATGATCTGGTTGCGGCTGAACCGGGTGATCTGCTCGGCCTCGATCTTGTCCTGACCGGTCTGCTTGCGCACCTCGTCGCGGGCCGAGGCGACCACATCGGCCCAGTCCGGAATCGACTTCTTGATCCCGGTGGGCATGGCGGACTTGGTGAGTCGGCTCGCCGCGGTCAGCACGGTCTGCTCGCCGAGGGTTTCGATGGCGGTGCGCACCGCGGCTTCCTTGCCGAAGACCGCCGAGGTCGACACCAACAGCTGTGCGACATCGGATTGGCGTTGCTTATTCGAAGCGCCGAACTCCGCGTTGACGAAGCCGCCGAACAGGGTGTCGCCGTTTTCGATTCGGATCTCGACCGGCCGCAGATCACCGTGCGAGATCTGGCCGCAGTGCAGCTCGGCCAGCGATTTCCAGACGCCGGTGAGCACCTCGTCGGAGTGCTCGTCGAGCGGTGTACCCCGGGGCATGGTGTGCGCGTACAGCATCCAGCCGCGTTCCAGCGCCGCGACGGCGACCTGCTCGGTGGCGGCCAGACCCAGTTCACCGGCTGCGACGGCCATCAGCGCGCGATGTTCGACGGCGCGATGCAGGGAACCGTGCATCGCCGCCGTTTCGCTGGTGCGGAAGGTGAGCCAGCGCCACAGCTGGCGCAGCGCGCCGAAGCTGCGCTGGTTCTTGCCGTACATCTCGACGGTCAATTCGCGCTCCGGACCGTCGATGGCGGCGGCGAGCACCAGTGGACCGCGCCCGGCCGGATGCACCACGGTGAATGCGGTAACGGTATGTCCGCGCCCGGCCAGCACCCGCACTGCCGCCTCCAGCGGCACCTCCAGCGCCGGTGTGCCGACCACCAGCACGATGACCGCGCCGACCAACCAGCCGACCGCGAGGCCGAACATGGCCCGCGCCGGCACCACCGTGCTGACCACCAGATGGATCGGCGCGAAGGCCAGCAGCAGGAACCACAGCCAACGCCGCGGCCGGGTGGGCAGCCAGGGACTGGAGACGGTGAGCACCGCCGCCAGCATCGCGATCCAGCGCGGATCGTCGAGGAATTGCGATAGGAAGGTATCGAGCCGGTCCGGCACCTGCATATGCCATTGCGGCGCGGACAATCCCGTGCCGGTGATCGATAGCAGCAGACCGGCGACCAATCCGGCCGCGGCATAGCCCGCGAGCAGCTTCCACTGCCTGCTGATGATCAACTCGAGGAGAATCGCGAACGGCAGCGCCAGAATCGCCATGCCGTAGACCAGATACACCAGATTGGACTGGTCCGGATTGAGGAAGCCGACGATATTCGAGACCGACCGTTCCAGCGCCAGCCATTCCGGCCGGGTGATCAGCGAGGCGGCCACCACAACGCCGACCCACAGGGCCGCGAGCACCACGCGGATGATGTCACTGGTCCGCCGCCTCAGCGGTTGTAGCAGGCTCCCCGTGACCGGGATGTCCCGCCCATCGACTCGCATCTAGTGGGTCCTTCGCTTCTCCGCGTCTGTGGCCGGTCGTCGGGGTGTCGATAAACGTACCGTTGCGGGCCGACGGTTTAGGGTCTGCGGGGACGATACACACCGCGCCGTTTTCGCCGACCTACCGGCCAGTAGACAGCCTTGCCGAATGCCGCCGATCCGATGAGGATCAGGACGGTTCAGGCTATGGCGCAGGAGGTAGCAGATGGCAGCACAAGATCTATCGGACAAGACGGTGGTGGTGACCGGCGCCAGCTCGGGCATCGGCGCGGAGGCGGCGGCGAAGCTGGTGGCGCGCGGGGCGACGGTCGCGGTGGTCGGGCGCGCACCGGAGCGCACCGCCGAGGTGGCCGCGCGGGTCGGCGCGGAATCGTTCATCGCCGATTTCGCCCGCTTCGACGACGTCCGCAAGCTCGCCGATCAACTCCTGGACCGCTATCCGCGCATCGATGTGCTGGCCAATAACGCGGGCGGCGCGTGGGCGAAACGCACCGTCACCGATGACGGCAATGAGCTGACCTTCCAGGTCAACCACCTCTCGCCGTTCCTGCTGACCAGCCTGCTGCTGGAGCGGTTGGTGCAGTCGCGGGCCCGGGTCGTCAATACCGCGAGCACGACCTACCGGATGGCGAAGCTGGATCTCGATACCGTCAACGCCTCGACCGGTTCGTTCAACCAGTTGGCCGCCTACAGCACCTCCAAGCTCGCGAATATCGTCTTCACCAGGGAGCTGGCCCGCCGCACCGAGGGCACCGGGCTGGTCACCGCCGCCTTCCATCCCGGCGCGGTCGCCACCCACGTCTATGACAATGCGCCGCTCGGCCTCGGCGCGTTCATTCGCTCCCCGCTGTCGCGGCCCTTCTTCATCCGGCCCGATAAGGGCGCGGATCCGCTGGTGCACTTGGCGACAACGCAGGACGACATCAACGGCAAGTACTTCCACCGGTTCAAGCTGGAGCAGCCGCGGAACAGGCAGGCGGTGGATCCGGATCTCGCGCAACGGCTCTGGGTGATGTCCGAGGAGATCACCGGCGTGACGAGTTCGGCGAGGTAGGTCAACGGGCGTCCGCACCGAGTGCGTGACGCCCACCGGCCGCATCCTCGGCTTCGACACCGACGCTGAAGACCTCGCCCGTCATATCGCCGCGGTCGAGTTCGACGATCGCCCGCACCACCTGCTCGGTGGGTACCACCGCGGGAAAGCTGTCGGGCGCGATCGCATTCGCCCGCACCCCGAACTCCTCGAATTCGGCCGCGATATGCCGGGTCAGCTGGTTGAGCGCCGCCTTGGACGCCGCGTAGAGCGCCTGTCCGCCGGGGTACACCCGCGAGCCCGCAATGCTGGAGACATTCACGATATTGCGATTGTGTGCCCGATTCTCATCCACGGCATGCACCCAGCAACGCTGTGCCAGTCGGGCCGATAACCGCAGCGGCACACCGACATTGACCGCGAAATGCGGTTCGAATTCGTCGAGTGTCGCATCGCCGTCGACGATGCCGAGCGGTTGAAAGCGGCTGTACGCGGCATTGTTGACCAGCAGATCGACGTGACCGAACCGGGCGAGTGCGAGATCGACGACGCGCTCGATCGCACCCTCCTCGGTCAGATCCGCCTTGATCACGAAGATTCGCGAACCGTTCTCCGGCACCGGCATTTCCGGCGCCAGGGGGTCGACGAACCACTCCAGCTGCGACGGTGCCGCAGGGGTGCGATTGCGGCACACCGCGATGATGTCGTAATCGGTGTACAGACCGCGGCAGAAGATGTCACCGAGTCCGCCACCGGCTCCGGTCAGCAGACATACCCGGCGTTCAGTGCCACTGCGCAATGCTGTCTCCTCCCCAACGCCGCACCACATCTTCCTTCGGCCGGTGCAGCCACATCACCACGCTATTGCGCGGCGCGGCATTGCCGCCGACGAAGGTATGCCACGAACGCGGTGTGCATTCGAACAGCAGCAGCGAATTGTCCATCGGCGGAATTGTCAGTGCGGGAACCGGATTCGCACCGAGCTGGTCGAACAGCGCGGTCTCGCCGCCGTCGCCGGGTTGCCAGTCCGGATTGCCGAAGTAGAACAGCATCGCCACCGCGCGGACCGTCTCCCGCGCGAAGACCTCCGGCGACCGCGCGCCGGACTTCAGATCCACCTCCGGATCCACCGTCGTGACCTGGTCGGGACCGGGCGCCGGACCCTTGAACCAGGCCGGATTCAGATCATTGTGCGGCCACCCCCGCGGGCTGCCCGGCGGATGATGGTGCACCGATCCCTCGACATCACCGGTTGTCGCCACGCCGGCGACGCGGGCGATCAGATCGTGCCATTCCCGGGACAGGAACAGCGCCAACGGCCCGTCCCGCAGTCCGGCCAACTGGGCCCCGACCGCACCGTAATCGGCCGCCACCGAACCGAATGCCTCCGGCTGCTCCCGGCGCACCCGCACCAACTCCTCGGCCAGCCGCCGGTAGAACTCCGGCACGAACACATCCCTGGCATAGATATGCGGAAACGGCTCCATCCGGCGAATCCAGCGCCGATGCGCGAACAGCTCGGCGAACCACTGCGGCACCGCGGACTCAGCTACCCCGGTCAACGTCAAATCCCTCCCGAACGACCATCGCGATCCTAACGGGTACCACCGCCAGCCACGCCTAGGCGGGCGATAGCCGGACCTGGTCCCAGGCGGTGTTCGGCGATTGCGAAGATCGCCGGGTGTGGAACGACCTTCGCGTGTGCTTCATCGGTGATTCCTTCGTCGCGGGTGTCGGCGATCCGCAGTGCCTGGGCTGGGTCGGCCGCCTGGCGGCCGAGACCTATGCGACCGGGCAGCCGCTCACCGCGTACAACCTCGGCGTGCGCAGGCAGACCTCGACCGAGATCCTGGACCGCTGGCAGGCCGAATGCACGCCCCGCTTGCCCGACGGATCCAATGCCCGCCTGGTCGTCTCGTTCGGCGTCAACGACGCCACGCTGCTCGATGGACAACCTCGCGTGGCACCCGAACGATCGGCGGCCAACCTGACCCAACTGCTCGCGCAGGCGGCCGAATACGGGCTGCCGGTCCTGATGGTCGCGCCGCCGCCCATCGATGACGCCGAGCACAATGCCAGGACCGCCGGGCTCGACGAACGCTTCGCCGCCATCTGTACGGCCGCCGCAGTCCCCTACGTCCCCGTCCATCAGCCATTGCGCGACAGCGCGGTGTGGATGCGTGAGGTGCGCGCGGGTGACGGTGCGCATCCAGGTGGGGCCGGATACGACGAGCTGGCCGCACTCATCGGTCCGAGCTGGCGAGAGTGGTTGGCGTGCTGATCTGAGCCATGGCTGCGTCGTCCGGATGCGCGACAGCGCGGTGTGGATGCGCGACGTGAGTGCGGGTGGCGGCGCACATTCGGGTGCGGCCGGTTACGACGAGCTGGCCGCACTCATTGGTCCGCACCGGCGAGAGTGGCCGACGCGCTGATCTGAGCCCATGGCTGCTCGTCGTCTCTGAGCCCAAGGCCGCTCGTCGTCCGGATGATCATCTACAGAAGTGACGACCTAACTGTCTGAGACGGCATATCTCAGGTTGCTGGGAAGCGTGTCCGGGCAGGTCAGGGCGTCGTTATGGATCAGCCGACCGATATATGTCGCGCGGCCTGCTCGGCTCGCTTGCGCCGCGCCACCGCCAAGTCGACCGGTGCCGCCCCCTCCTCGGCGGGTCGAGTGACCAATTCGTGCAGCGTCGGATGCCAGCGGCCGACCTCGTCGCGGAACGAGCCCTCGGTCTCCAACTGGCCGATCGCGCCGACCAACGTGAGCATCGAGCGCGCGAACGGTGTGTAGTGCGCGGGCATGGTCGCCTGCCGCAGCGCGTTGGACAGCCGCGGGTTCGTCACGCGCAATACCTGTTTGCGCAGCCAGCGCGTGGTGAACCGGTAGGTCGGGTGCTGGAAGGGTTCGATGCACGGCACCATCATGTTGAACAGGTCCTCGGCATCAAGTGTGCGACCCGGTTCGCAGAAGCCGTGCCGTCGGGCCGCCGCCTCCAGATCCGTTGGCCCGCCGTTGAACAACGCATCGCAATAGTCGAACGCCCACTCCTCGAAACCCTCGGCGGGCCACGGCGTACATGCCCCGAAGTCGACGATGCCGAGTCGCCCGTCCGGCAGCACCCGGAAATTGCCCGGATGCGGATCGCCGTAGAGCAGACCGCTGCGGATCCAGCTGGAGGCCATGAACCGGACCAGCTGCATGCCCGCCCGATCACGTTCGGCACGCGTACCTGCGGCGACAATGCGCGGCAGCGGTGTGCCGTCGAGCCATTCGGTGATGAGCACATCGCCGCGCTGCTCGACCACGCGCGGAATATAGAAATCCGGATCGTCGGCATAGGCCGCCGCGAAGGCCCGCTGATGGTCGGCCTCGGCGGCGTAGTCGAGTTCGTCGAGCACGCCGGCGCAGATCGCCTCGGTCACTCCCTTGACGTCGGCACCGGGCACGAAAACCGTTGCCAGCGTGGACATGCGGCGCAGCTGGTCCAGATCGTTCGCGACCGCCTGCTTACCGCCGGGATACATCACCTTCACCGCGACGGGTGTGCCGTCGCGCCAGACCGCGCGGTGCACCTGCCCCAGCGATGCCGCGGCCGCGCGTCGATCGTCGAATTCCCGGAAGTGCCAACGCCAGTTCTCCCCCATACTGGCGGCCATCGCCGCGTGCACCGAGCGCGGCAGCATCACGGGCGCGGAATCCTGCAATTGGCTCAGCGCGATCTTGTACGGCTCGGCGAGTTCCCGCGGCAGTGCGAGTTCGTAAATGGCGAGCAGCTGACCGAGTTTCGTCGCGCAGCCCTTCAGCTCGCCGAGTACCTCGAAAATGTGCTGGGCGGTACGCATTTGAATTTCGCGATCGACCTCATCGGCCGATCTGCCCATCGCGCGCTTGCCGATGCCCGCGGCCTGCCGACCCGCGAAGGCGACCGGAATCGCCGCCAGTTTGGCATTGCGAACTGCCGTGCGAACTGGGGGTTTGCCGTGGGGATTCGCCGCGAACAGGCGTGCGCGTCTAGTGGTCGAACTCTCGGTCGGCCGACCGCTGCCACGCTGAATGGTCATGACTCACCTCACACCGCACGCTGACCAGTGTTACTCAGGTGCAGTCTCGCACAGGAGGGCTTAGACTGTCTGGGACGTATTCGGAACCGAGTCGAAAGGTGGCATCTCGATGGGATCCCAGACGGTAGTCGCCGACGTTGCCGATGAGCTGGCACGCCGGGTTGCCGCGGGGGAGTATCAGCCAGGGGATTTGATGCCGTCGGTCCGGCAGGTCGCAGAGGAGTTCGATATGAACCGCGCGACCGCACAGCTGACCCTCGGTCGGCTGGAATCGTATGGATTCGTCGAGGCGCGACGCGGCAAGGGGTTCACCATCCGTGATGTCCGTGAGGCGGGCGGCATCGATGTGTATCGGCACCTCTTCCGTTTCTCGATTCCGATGCCGGATGTGGCCATCGAGATGTTCCGCGACATCGTCGAGGTGGAGCGCGGCATCGTCATGGAGGCGCTGCTCGCCTACACCGGCAGCGAACAGGAGATCGACCCGGCCGAACTCAAGGCCGAGATCGATCAACTGGAATCGCTTGCCCGACAGGAGGTTCCCGACTTCCGCCAGATTCTGGCCATCGAGGTCGGACTGGTCCGCCGCCTGCTCACCGCACTCGGACTGAGCATGCAGCGTGCGATCGTGAACTCCATCGGCGAGATGGTGCTCGACGTACCCGAGGCCGTCGAGGCCTTCTTCGCGGGCGCTGCCGATCTGCATGTATTGGTATGGCGTGCGCTGGTCGCGGTATGGGACTCCGGTTCCGGTCCGTCCGATGCGCAGCTCGCGCTGTTCGAGGATCTGTTCGGGCTGTATCACGAGAAGGTGATCGCCCGCTTCGAGGAGCTGCTCGACACCGCGGCCGACGGCCATGAGGATGCGGCGCACGCGGCGACGGCCTGATCGCCCCGGCTCCTCCGATTCCACTGTCTGAGCCATTGCTGGCCCAACTGCGCTCGATGCCGCCCGAGGGGTGCAGTGTCGCGGCAGCTGGGCAAGATCACCTGAGCTGTTAGCTGTCTGAGACATTTTAAGGTAGATGGCGCGCGGGCAGGGGAATGCGATGGCAGTAGGGCATGCTCGGGGAAGCTCGCCAGCTTGCCGCTGGGCAGGATGGCGCGCCGGGGCATCGCGACCAGGCGCGCCATCATGACGGGCGTGCCATGTGGTGAGATCACTGACTCGGTGAACAACCGGGCGCCGATACGATGCTCGCCGAACTGTTGGGCACCCATTGACGGGAGCGTGTCACCGAATCCGAGGATGCGCCGGTTGCCGCGGAAGGCATCGGCGAGGTGCACTGCGCACAACGACGAGGCGGCTTAGGCTGCGAACCGATGCCCTTTCCGCGAGTGACCGGGAGCGCTCTGTGACATCCATACCGATCCTGCCGCGCCGCTGGACCATTGCCGATATCGCGGATCAGTCCGGAAGGATCGTGCTGGTCACCGGCGCGAACAGCGGTCTCGGCCTGCGTACCGCCGAGGCATTGGCGGCCAAGGGCGCACATGTGCTGCTGGCCTGCCGAAACCAAGTGAAGGCGAGCGCCGCGCTGGATGCCGTCACCGCGATCGCCGCCGGGCCGAAACCCGAAGTGCTGCCGCTGGATCTGGCCGATCTGGCTTCGGTCCGACAGGCCGCGGCAAAGATAAACGACACCATCGACCGGGTCGATCTGCTGATCAATAATGCGGGCATCATGGCGGTGCCGCGCTCGCGCACCGCCGACGGGTTCGATGCCCAATTCGGCACCAACCACCTCGGGCACTTCGCCTTCACCGGCGCCATCCTGCCCGCACTCCTGCGCGCCGAACGGCCGCGGGTGGTGACCGTATCCTCGGTGGCCGCATGGGGTGGCGCGATCAACTGGCTCGATCCCAACTGGGAGCGGCTCTACCTGCGCTGGCCCGCATACTGCCAGTCCAAACTGGCCAATCTGCTCTTCACCGCCGAACTCGATCGCCGGGCCCGGGCGGCCGGGACCGCCCTGCACGCCGTTGCCGCACATCCGGGTCTATCGGCGACCCATCTCTACGCCCGCAACGGTGAGAAGGGGGTGGGCGGCCTCTTGGCGGCGATCCCGCAGACGATCCTGTTCGCGATCGCCCAGTCCGACCGGATGGGCGCGCTGCCGCAGCTATACGCCGCGACGGTGCCGGATCTGCACGGAAACTCCTATGTGGGACCGGGATTCGAACTGGCGGGATATCCACGGCGGGCTCCGCGCAATCCCATGGCCCACAGCCGCTGGACCGCGCGCAGGCTGTGGCGGCTCAGTGAACAGCTCACCGGCGTGCGATATGACTTCTCGGCGACCTGATCACCCATCGCCCCGAAGCTCGGGCGGGAGGCGGACGCCATGCGATCGCTGGGCTGCACCTGCGCGTCCATCGGGTTCGGCCCGGGGTGCTGCCGCAGCGGTCGTGGAATCCGCAGGATGCGGCAAGCCATGTCATCGCTGGGCTGCACCTGCGCGCCCATCGGATTCGGCCCGGGGTGCTGCCGCAGCGGTGGCGGAATCCGCAGGATCGGATGCGGCAATAGGGGCGGCGTTATGAATCGAAACTCATTGCCTTTCGGCGAGGGTGGTACGTCGCCCCAGCTTGCGTGCCGGGGCGACGGCACCGATCCGACTGCTAGAGCTCGCTATTGAGCTTGTTCAGGCGGTCACACGCTTCCACGTACTCGTTGATCAGCCGCGCGATCACATCGGCGGAGCGCTCCACCTTGTTCATCATGCCGACGACCTGGCCGACCGGGTTGAAGTTCACGTCCTTGGCCGCTTCCGGGTAGCGGTGTCCGCGCTTGACGCCGTCCAGGGCAACCATCATCTGCAGCGGCATGGGCAGCGGGTCCGGAGTCTCCGCCGCCTCCCAGGCCTCGGTCCAGTCGTTCTTGAGCATGCGGCACGGCTTGCCGGTCCAGGATCGCGACCGCACGGTGTCGTGGCTGGAGGCATCGATATAGGTCTGCATCTGCGCGGGCGGCACATTCGCCTCCTCGACGGTCAGCCACAGCGAGCCGGTCCACGCGCCCGCCGCGCCCATTGCCATGGCCGCGGCGACCTGACGGCCATTGCCGACACCACCGGCGGCCAGCGCTGGCATATCGCCGATCGCATCGATCACCTGCGGCCAGAGCACCAGCGAGGAGATCTCACCGCAGTGGCCGCCGCCTTCGGTGCCCTGCATGACCACGAAGTCCAGCCCGGCCCGCTTGTGGTTGAGCGCGTGCTTGACCGACCCGCAGAGCGCGCCGATGAGGCGCCCGGAATCCTGGATCTGCTTGATCACATCGTCCGGCGGGGTGCCAAGGGCATTGGCGACCAGCTTGGCCTTGGGATGGCGCAGGATCACCTCGATCTGCGGTGCGACGGTCGTCGCGGTCCAGCCGAGCAGCTGGTTGTGGTGCTCCTCTTCGGGCAGGTGCGGCACATTGTGGTCATTGAGGATCTTCTCGGCGAAATCCCGGTGGCCCTGCGGAACCAGTTCCGCCAGTTTGGCTTCCAACTGTTCCGGGGTCAGATCGTCGATGCCCTTGCCCTCGTATTTGGACGGAATGACGAGGTCGACACCGTAGACGCCGTGCACATGCTCATCGAGCCACGCGAGTTCGACCTCCAGTTGTTCGGCGGTGAAGCCGACCGCACCGAGCACGCCGAGACCACCGGCATTGCTGACCGCGGCCGCCACATCGCGGCAATGGGTGAAGGCGAAAATGGGGAATTCGATCCCCAGCCGGTCGCAGATTTCGGTACGCATGGCGTGCTGGTCTCCCTACTCGCCCCGCAGCCGGAGCGACCGGCCGAGGAGTGCTGGAACGGGTTACATATTTGGTCGCTGGCCCGCGCCGCCGATTCGACCGCCTACCGCAGATATCGCCATGACGCGATGACGGCTTCGTCGGCAGGCGCGGGCGCCTGAAATCGAATGTAACACGTTCTAGTTTCTTTAGGGATAGCCGTTTCAGACGGCCGCCTGTTCCAGGTCGGTGAGCGAGTTCTCCAGGTGGTCCAACAGGCTGCGCAGGCGCGGCACGCTGCGGCGGCAGCCGACGAGTCCGAAGTCCAGGTTGTCGCCATTGGTGGTGAGGGTGATGTTCACGGCCTGTCCGTCGAACGGGATCGACATCGGGTAGGAGGCGTCGAGGCGGGCGCCGTTCCAGTACTGCGGATCCTTGGGGCCGGGGACATTGGAGATGACGATATTGAACGGCGGATTGGCCAGCGACAGCATGCCCGGAAGGAAGGTCAGGGCCAGCGGGCTGAGCATCAGACCGGACAGTGCCATCGTCTGTATCGGCGAGAGCGAGTTGTAGATCTCTTTGCTGCGGCGCATCGATTCGCTCACCACGCGCAGCCGTTCGATCGGATCGGCGATATCGGTGCCGAGGTTGCACAGGATCGCGCCGACCTTCACGCCGCTGGTCTCGGCGGTATCGTCATCGGACCGCAGCGAGATCGGGACCATGGCGATCAATGGCTTGTCGGGCAGCGCATGCTGTTCGATCAGGTACTCGCGCAGCGCACCGGCCGACATCGTGAGCACCACATCATTGACGGTGGTGCCGGTGGCCTTCTTGACCTGTTTGACGCGTTCCAGCGGCCAGGACCGCACCGCGCAGCGCCGGGCGCCGCCGATCGGCACATTGAACATCGAGCGCGGCGCATCGAACGGCATGGTCAGCTGCTGTTGCAGCAGCGCGGCGCGGGCCGCCCGCAGTGCGGCCGGAGCGGAATTGGCCGCCGACAAGAGATTTCGCGCGATCCCGCCGAACCGGGATCCGGACGGTTCGGGCGCGCGCCGCGAACGAGGCAGATTCCACGGCACGCGCATTTCGTTCGCCGCGGGGTCGTCGGTGAGTGTGCGCTGCAACAGCCGCTGCGCGGCGACACCGTCGATCAGCGCGTGGTGCATCTTCGAGTAGATGGCGAAGCGGTCGTCGCTCAGCCCCTCCACCAGGTGGATCTCCCACAGCGGGCGGTGCCGGTCGAGCAGGGCGCTGTGCAGCTCGGAGGCCAGCTCGAGCAATTGGTCGAAGCGCCCCGGACTCGGCAGCGCCGACCGGCGCAGATGATAGGCGAGTTCGATGTCTTCGGCCTGCGTCCACGCCAGCTGCGGTGCGCCGAGCCAACTCGCCGGTCGTTTGCGGAAGGTGGGGTGGAATTCGGTGTCCGCCAACAACTTCTCGTGAATTATCTGGGCGTAGTCGGGCCCGGCGTCTTCCGGCGTCTCGAACAGCTGCAGTGAACCGACATGCATTGGGTGCTCGCGGGATTCGGCCAGCAGAAATACGGCATCGATCGGAGAAATGAGCTCCATTGGTGAGTCGCCCCCTGACGACGGTGTGGTGTGGAGGTCTCGAACAAGCGGTATCGACCACGATGTCGGAAGGGCTCGCGCAGCCAGTCCCCTGCGCGGTGGCCTCAACCTTACTGAAAGGTCCGGATCGGCGTCCGCCGAATCAGTGATCCTTGACCAGCAGCAAGTAGCCCTGGCGACCCCGCTCGCCGGGATCCGGTTCCCGTACCAGCCGGGCGGTCGCCGTGAAACCGGCCTGGTCGGCCAGTGCGGCGAGCCGATCGGGCGACCAGCGGTAGGAGCGAATCACCTTGTGGTCGTACGGTTCCACATCCTCGACAGCGGCGGCTTGGAAGCCGAGCAGCGCGTGCCCTCCGTTTTCGAGTACCCGATGGAACTCCGTCAACACCGCGGGAATCCGTTCGGGTGGTAGATGGATGAACGAGTACCACGCGAGGACGCCCGCGAGGGTACCGTCGGCGAGGTCGAGGTGTTCGAGCGCACCCTCGCCGAAGGTCAGTTCCGGATGTCGCGCTCGCGCCAGTGCGATCAGCCGCGGTGACAGGTCGATGCCGAAGATATCCAGTCCGAGCCCCGCCAGGTGCGCGGTCAGTCGGCCCTCGCCACATCCGAGGTCGGCGACCCGACCAGAACCGTTGGCCCGCACCAGTTCCGCGAATACGCCGAGCATGGCGCGGTCGAACGGCTGGGACTCGAGGTGCCCGATGACGAACTCGGCGTATTGGTCCGCGAGGTCGTCGTAGGCGGTGCGGGTCTGCGCCACATCGGCGTAATCGGTGCGTGCCATCCGGCCATCATTCCACCGCGGGGCGCCGCGACGGCAGACGGCGCAGCAGTTGGTCGAGTCGCAGCGCGGTATCGCAGGTGCCGAGTATCGCGGTGCCGCCCGCGACGACGAGCACACCGTAGGAAGACATTTCATCGAAACCCACCGATGTCCACATCGCCGCCGCGAAGGCGATCAGCACCGCGGTTGCGAGGCGTGCGGTGGATTTCGCCGCGATGCCGAGGATCAGACCGATGGCGATCAGGGTTTCCAGCGCCGTCGCGACTGCGGCCAGGGTTGGTACGGACCAGTCCAACGCCTGGGGTACCAAGGTTCTGGTGTAGTCGACGAACGCCGAATAGCTGCCCCAGGAAACGTCTTTCGTGCCCGGCGCGCCGAGTAGTCCGAACCGGTCCGCGACCGATCCGGCGAACAAGGCGCCCAACAAAATTCGCACGGCGGTATCGATGGCCACGAATCGGGCCGCGCTCACGGTCAGCACCGCGACGCTCACTAGAACGACCGCGGTGATCGATCCAACGGATCCGTCCGGGAACATCAGCCAGCCGGATTCGATCACCAGGGCCAGTGCCGAGAGCCCGACGACAGCCTGTCCAGTCATGTGCACCATCCAAAGTAGTAAGGTTCCTGACTAAAGGTACGAAGGAGTCGAAGAATGGTCAAGAGCCTGACTAATCCGCTGGCCGATCGGCCGCCGCCGCTCGGGAATCTGCTCAGCGCCGCGGCGAGAACGCTTGCGGCCGAAATGGATGCGGGTTTGGCCGCGGCCGGATTCACCGACCTGCGCGCCGCGCACACGCCGGTATTCCAGGTAATCGATCCCGAGGGCACCCGGCTGATCGACCTGGCCGCGCGGGCGGGCATGACCAAACAGGCGATGGGCGAACTCGTGCGGCACCTGGAATCGCGCGGTTATGTCGAGGTGGCTCCCGACCCGACGGATCGGCGCGCACGGCTGGTGCGCCTGACTCCGCTTGGCCGGTCCGTGCTGGCGGCCGGACTCGATGTGGTCGAGCGATTCGACGCGCATCTCGACGCGATAATCGGTGCGGCCGAAGTGGTTCGGCTGCGCGATGTGCTGATGAAGATCATCGGCGGTGCGGGTCTGACCTTCAGTGCGGGCGCGACCGAGGTGATGCGCGCCGAATGAGCGCGGGACTCACACCTGACTCGGCGATTGCGGCACCGGCGTCGAAACCGGCTGTTCGGCGGCGCGGGCGCGCGCGGTGCCGAGTATCGAGCCGAGAATGACCAGCGGGAAGCCGATGCCCATGCCGATGGTCAGCGGTTCGTCCAGCAGGGTCACCCCGAGCAGGATGGCGACTGCCGGATTGATATAGGTGATGACGGTGGCGCGGGCCGGGCCGACCTCGCTGATCAGCGCGAAGAAGACCAGGAACGCCGCGGCCGTGCAGATGACGGCGAGGCCGAGCACCGACCACGACGCATCGGCGGTGAAGTGTGCCGGCCAGCGCCATGCCGCGAACGGTGCGTAGATCACCGCCGCGAGGATCAGTGATCCGGTGACCACGCCGAGCGGCGGCAGGTCGGCGAGTGCGCGATTGATAATGATCGGGCCGACGGCATATCCGATGGTGGTCAGCCCGATCGCGCCGATGGCTGCGGGCTGGGTCAGGTCGATATCGAAGCCGACCAGCGCCGCCACCCCGGCGAAGCCGACGATCAGGCCGACGGTGCGGCGCGCGTCGAAGCGGTCGTGCCCGAGTTTGGTCACGATGACCACCGCGATCAGCGGTACCGCGGCGATCAGCAGGCCGACCGTCGAACTGTTCAATGTGGTCTCGGCGAAGCCGATGAGCAGCCACGGGCCGGTGATCTCGACCAGGGTGTACAGCAGCAGCGGACGCCAGCGGCGGAATACCGGTGCCAGCGCCTTGGTGTAGAGCGCAATCGGCAGCAGGATCAGCGCGCCGAGGAAGGTCCGGCCGAAGGCCACCGCGATCGGGTCGAAATCCTCGACGGCGATCCGGATCATCGCGTAGGGCACGCCCCAGATGACGCCCATTGCCAAGAACAGCACCCAGCCACGCCTGGTCATCGTGGCACCTCCGATCGTTTTCTCGCACCGGAGCATATATGGGTTCATCCCATGATTCGAGGGCAAGTTTTGCTGGTCGAGCCAGTGGAATCGGGGGCTCGACGGCAGCCCGCGGCATCGGATTCAATCAGCCAGCCGCGCACCAGTTTCGGCCGTCCGACGACAGGTTGTCGTAACGAGGCCGGTCCGGTTCTCGATCAACTGGCCGGGCCGATGGGTATTCGGGTCCGGGCCCGAACGAAGGAATGGGTGTTGAACCGTCCAACGAAACGCGTAATGCTGGCGGCGATTGCGGTATTGCTCGGTCTCGGTGCGATTCCCGCGCATGCGGAGCCGAATACGGGCTCCGGAACGGGATCGACGCAGCCCGCCATTGTGCTGCCGTCATCGGTGCAGTCGCCCGATGGTTCGTTCATCGAGAAGGTCGAGGCCAAGGACGCCCGCAACGTTCGGCTCTACATCCATTCCGCCGCAATGAATTCGACGATCCCGGTCGATGTGCTGCGACCGACCGACACCTCGGTGCCGCGCCCGACGCTCTATCTGCTGAACGGTGCTGGCGGCGGACAGGACGATGCGACGTGGAAGCGCAATACCGACGCAATGGAGTTCCTGTCGGACAAGAACGTCAATGTGGTCAATGTCATCGGCGGGCACTGGAGCTTCTACGCGGATTGGATCGCGCCGGATCCGGTGCTCGGCACCAATAAATGGGTGACCTTTTTCACCGAGGAACTGCCGCCGCTGATCGATACCGCGCTCGGCACCAATGGTGTCAATGCCATTGCGGGACTGTCGATGGCGGGCACCTCGGTGCTCAATTTCCAAATCGCCAAGCCCGGCCTCTACCGCAGCGTCGCGGTCTACAGCGGGATCGCCCAGACCAGTGACCCGATCGGTCAGCGCATGGTCAAAGTGACCGTGGAGACCTACGGCGGTGGCGATACGCGAAATATGTGGGGTCCGTCCGATAGTCCGCTCTGGGCCGCGAACGATCCCATCCGCAATGCCGAAAAGCTGCGCGGACCAAACCTTTTCGTTTCCACCGGAAATGGCATACCCGGTGTCTACGACCAGCCGGGCGGTAAATTCCGGCTGGAGAAGCCCGAGGACAATGCGCAGACGGTCGCGGTCGGCGCGGCGATCGAGGCCGGGGTCAACTGGTCGACGCACAATCTGCAGAACCGGCTCGACCAGCTCGGGATCCCCGCCACCTTCGTCTACCGGGACAGCGGCACCCATTCCTGGGGCTACTGGCAGGAGGATCTGCACACCTCATGGCCGGTTCTGGCGCAGGGACTGTACTCCGCTCCGTAGTTGGTTCGAGCCGGTTAACGGAATGTTCGCTCGGCGGGCATTCGACGGGCTGGAGGACGAGGTCCGCCCCATTCGTGGCGATATCGCCGCCCGCGTCGAGAACCTCCGCACCGACCTGGGCCTCCCCGTGGTCGACCGCCTGCGCAGTTAGCGAATCGGCCGCGGTGTCAGCGCGGTGTCAGCGGCGGTCGGCACTGTTGCGCCCATGCCACGAAGGACGCGGCAAGCAACGATCACCGAGAGGTTCGACATGGAAACCAACACCGCCGAAATCCTGCACCGTCAACTGGTACTGCCGGTCCGAGCGGTCCGCGCGGGCCTCGGCGTATCCGGCGGCGATCTCAGCACTGTCGCGGGCCGCACCGATAAGGTCGTCCCCGCCCTCACCGCGGCTGCTGATCGCGTCACCGCGGCCCACCGCCGACTCGACCGATCCGCCACCGAACTGGAGCGCAAGGCCGCGGCGAAGAACTACACCCCAACCGCTCTCGCCGCCCGCCGCGAGGCCATCGCCGACGCCCGCGCCGCCGTCGACGGCCTCCACGCGGACCTCAACCGAGCCATCCGATCCCTCGGCCGCTGAAACCCGCTGCAGCGCAGCGACATTCGACATCGACGGTTCGGTCCGCATCGATATCACCGCGGCAAATCCGCCCTCGGTACCGCCGCCGCGAATCTCAGCGACGGCAGTACCGAGGCAAGAGCGTCGTCCGGATCGGATAGGCGGCCCGCTCGCCAGTCTTCTGGCGAGCGAGACGGGCCAACCGAGCCGAACGCCGTCCATCCGATCCCTTTGACCGCTGAAACCCGCTGCGCCGCAGCGACATTCGCCATCGCTGGTTCGGTCCGCTTCGATATCACCGAGGCAAGAGCGTCATCCGGATCGGATAGGCGGCCCGCTCGCCAGTCTTCTGGCGAGCGAGACGGGCCACCCGAGCCGAACTCCACGGCCCGTATCGAAAACCTGCGGTGACTGCTAGCGCGTAGCGGTGGTGGTCGGTGTCGCGGATTGCGTGGTCGTGGTCGTGGTGGTCGGTTCGGTGGTGGTCGGCTTTGTCGTCTGGGCGGGGGTGGTGACCGAGGTCGGAGCCGGTGGTGTTGTCGTCACCTGCGGGGTGGTCGGCGCACTCGACGTCGTGGTGGTGGGCGGTGTCGTGGTCGTCGGCTGTGCGCTGGCCGCGGGGGACTTCGCGGGCGAGGTGCTGGTCGTGGTCGTCGGCGACGTGGTCGTGGTCTTGGTCGGTTCGCTGGTCTTGGTCGTGGAGGTCGCCGCCTGGTATGCGGCGGCGAGATCCGCTGGCGTCGGCTTTGCGCTGGTATCGACCGTCTTACCCGCCTGCGCCTGCTGCGCCAGATGGGTGAGCCAGGCGGCCGCGTACTCGGCGGAGGTCAGCGGCTTGCCGTCGGCGGCGTCGCGCCAGTAGTCGAAGTGGTGACCGGTCGCGTTCGGCCCGAGTGTGAGCTGGTACGGGTCGCTCATGATCACGGGGATGGTGTTCTGGTTCGTCACGATGAGACCGACGATCTCGTTGAACACCTTCTGCGGCAGATAGGCCAGTGGCGACATGTCGTTGGTCGCGATCGCCGTCGCTTGCGTGGTGGGCTTGGGCGTCTGACCCGGCTTGTACTCGGGATCGGAAACCCGCAGCAGCACCTGGAGGAAGGTTTCGTTGCTCTGCATCCAGTTCGGCTGCGACTGAATATCGGCGAAGGCCGCCAGCGCGATCCGGCCGAGGACAACCGCGACGTCCTGCCCGGTCGCCGGGGTGAGCCCATCACGTTCGAGTGCGTCGACATTCAACTGGCGACCCACATTGACCACCAACTGCAGCAGCGAAATATTCTGCGGTGCCGAGCAGGTGAGATCGCCATCGGAGCAGAACGACGCGATCTTGCCGTTCAGCGCCCCGAAGTCGCCGCTGGTGCCGGGCAATGCACCCTGACCGGCAACCGCTTTGGTGCCGCTCTGATACTTCTGGTCGAAGCCGTCGGGATTGCTGTACGGATCCTTCGCACCCGGGAACGGCCCGTCGCCCGCCGAGCGTCCGGCATCGGCAAGGATGACGACACCGACGACATCGGCCGGATCGACGACTGCGTAGCCACCGTTCTGGTCGGGCGTCTGATGTCCGACCGTCATGGCGACGCGGCGCACGACATCGGCGCCCTCGCTGTAGCCGACGATGGAGAACTTGGTGTCCGGGCAGGCCTGGCTGATCTCCCGCATCACCTGTTCGGTATTCGCGACACCGGCATTGACGGCGTCCTCGTAGGTGGCCATATTCGCCGGATACGCGATGTATACCGCGGCATATGAGCCGGGATCGACATTATCGGCGGGTGCGTTGACGACGGGGTCGACCCACTGACTGTGATAGTCATCCGACAGCGCGGCGGGCAATTCCTCGCCATTGGCGCCGACCAGCAGCTTCGTGGTGCCTTCGACCGGAGTGTCACGGCGTCCGGCCACCGAAATGGTCACCATGTCGTGGCACTCCGTCACCGAGGCCCTGAG
Source organism: Nocardia sp. NPDC004278 (assembly GCF_053602975.1). Lineage (NCBI taxonomy): Bacteria > Bacillati > Actinomycetota > Actinomycetes > Mycobacteriales > Nocardiaceae > Nocardia > Nocardia sp. NPDC004278. The sequence goes on along the minus strand of NZ_JBSGEQ010000047.1, from coordinate 8,610 downwards.
CTGTGTATCCACGGTTTGCGACGTCGATGTCAGCGCCCAGGAGGCGGCGACGATCGCCACCACCCCGAGCGTGGCGGGCGCGACAACGGCCGAAGCCAGCCGATGGCGCGCGATGAACTCCCGAAGAGCCATGTCCAGTTCCCCAATCCAAAATCCGACAAATGGGCGGACAGGCCCCCCGACAGGCCATATGTCACGAGGTGTGTCGGTGACCGGGACGTATTCGTTACCGCGGCGCCGCCGAGGCGAAAGAACTGTTGTAGGAATCGAACAGATTTCCGATCGGTGTTGCGGTTGCGTTGCCGACGACTATCGATCCACTGATCGGTGGTGCTGACGGCGGCGAACTGGGAGTGCATCACGACATTGAGGACGCGGTGGATCTCCGCCGCGGTGGCCTGACCAGCGGCATTCGTCAGCGGTACGGTGCCGGTCGCGTCGCTGAGATGTTCGGTGGCGAATCCGGCGTGGTGCGCGTGCGTGATCAGCGCGTTATTGCAGTGATGGGTCAGGTACCCGACGACTGCGATGGTGTCGACGCCGCGTTCCCGCAGCCACGATTCGAGTCGATCTCACAGGCGGCGGTAGTTCGGCGGACGGCTGTTCCATACGAATCAGTTCGATCTGTCCGGTATCGATCATGCCCACTTGATGACCCGGATCCGCTGGTCGTAGATCGTTTCGTGGTCATGCCCTGTCACTGGAGGAGACCGGCTCTTCGTGAGTCGGAATCGCGCTGGCCGGTTCGGAGGTCTCGACATGGCGCGGCAGCAGGAAAGGTGTGGCGAGGAGCAGAATCCCGGCCAGCGCAATTGCTGTGCGCGGGCTGGTGAGTTGTGCGAGCAGGCCCCACAGCACGGTGATTGCGGCGATGCTGGTGCTGGTGGTGATCGACCAGGCGGTGAGTACCCGGGCGTGGCGGTCGGTGGCGGTGGTGTTCAACCGGTGGGCGGCGAAGACGGCGTTGAAAATGCTGGCGCAGATGATCAGGCCGAGTTCGGTGACCATCACGATCACGAGCCCAGCGAGGCCGGGCCGGATGAACGCCAGCCCGAGGGGCCAGCAGGCGCGTAGCGCGCCGAAGACGCGCAGCACCGTCTGTTCGCCGAGGCGGGCAGCGATGCGGCGGGCGAGTCGTGACCCGATCAGGCCACCGATGCACGGTACGGCGAACGCGAGCCCGTACTCCCAGACCGGGAATCCCAAGTGGGACAGCATCAGCACCGATAACAGCGGCTCCGTGGCCATGATCAGCCCGTTGACCAGCATGGTGTTGAAGAAGAATCGACGCAGCGTGTCGTGGGTGAGGATGTAGCGCCACCCCTCGGCGATATCGCTCCACCGGCGTGTTCGCGTGTGCTGCGGCTTCGGCGGCTGCTCGGGTTCGGTGATCGCGGTGATGCCGAGCGCTGAGAGGAGGTAGCTCACCGCATCGATGACAACGGTGGTCACCGGACCCAAGAGCCCGATTGCGGCGCCACCCAAGGGTGGTCCGATGACCGTGGCCGACCAGGTGGTCGACTCGAAACGACTGGTGGCCACCAGCAGTCCGTCGGCGGGGACGATGGTCTTGAGGTAGGCGCCGCTGGCGGCCGTGAACGCGATCTTCGCTGTCGCGGCGACCATGGAGACCAGCAAGAGCTGCGCAAACGACAACACACCGAGCCAGTAGGCGAGCGGTACCGATGCCAATGCCGCGAAGCGGATCACGTCCATGGCGATCATGACCGGCCGCTTGGCGCGGAACTCCATCCACGGCCCGAGCGGGACCGCCAGCAGCGCCCCGAGCGCCAGCCCGGACGACGACAAGGCCGCCACTTCTGCCGCGCTCGCGTTCAGAACCGTAATGGCAACGACCGAGAATGCCCCGAACCCGAGCCCGGTTCCGTAGGCGCTGACCGCGTAGGCGGCCCACAACCATCCGAACGCCCGGCCCAGTCTCGTCCTCCGCCCGATATTCGGCACTCGCTCACTCCGCTTCACACCTCATGGGACAACGCTCTGTTGCCACGGGGATTGAAGCCGGTTGCAGGACGCCGACACCAACAACAGATCGAGCGGCGTGCCACAACTCATCGTTGTGCGATTAGGTTCTCCCCCATGGATCTCGATGCGGTTCGCACCTTCGTCGCTGTTGCCGAGACGGGCCAGTTCCAAGCCGCTGCCGACGATTTGCGCATCACCCAGCAGGGGGCCTCGAAACGAGTAGCGAGCCTGGAGCGAGAGCTGGGCGTACAGCTCTTCGCGCGGACCGCCAGGGGCGTCCGGCTCACCGTCGACGGACAAGCACTGCTATCCCATGCCCGCGAAGTGCTCCGTGCCGCCGAACGCGCCATCGCGGCCGTGACACCGGGGCGCAGGGCGCTGCGGATCGACGTGGTCAGCCGCAGGATCGCACCGTCCAATGTCCTGCACGCCTTCTACCAGCAGCACCCCGATATCGAGCTCGATGTCGTCGCCCTGCCCAACGCCGACGCCACAGCGGCGCTCGCCGAGATCAGCGCCGGTACCCTCGACGCCACCTTCAGATCCCTACGCGACTCCGCCCGCAAAGTCCCGACCGGACTCCGCTCATCGCGTGTCATCGACGACCGACACGAACTCCTGGTCGGCCCGAAGCACCCATTGGCGAACGCGAAATCCGTGACGCTGGCCGAACTGACCGACCACCCCATCTGGATGCCGGGCATGTCCGATCCGGAGCCGATCGGCTACTACAGCGATCTCGCGACCGCGTTCGGACTCACCATCGACACGATCGGCCCGATGTTCGGCATCGAAGCGCTCCTCGCCGAACTCGCCGACTCGACCCAACTCGCCACCTTCGCCGGCGAAGGCTCCCGATACCTCTGGCCGGAAAGCTACGACCTGCGCCGAATCCCCGTTGTCGACCCGACCCCCGTCTACCCACTCTCGGTGATCTGGCGAGCAGACAATTCCCACCCCGTCCTCGCAAACTTCCTCGACTACCTCCAGACCAGATACCGAACGACATCCAGCGATGACATATGGACACCGGACTGGGCACGCTAAGACCCAGGCCACCTGGAGCAGGAAAGCTGCTTTGCATTCGATGCCACATGACCGGGAGAACTCTCAGCTGTCGAGCAACTCCGGGGCGAAGACGTCCTCGATCCTCCACCGTCGAGACGACAAGCCTTGTTCGAAGTGGTAGCGCAGGTAGGTGTCGAGGGCGGTGCGGTTGGCTGCGATGCCGTAGGGCCACCAGTTGTCGCCGAACTGTTCGCCGTTGCGTTCGATCAGTGCGTTCATCCACGGCACCATGGTTTGGACCTCGTACAGTCTGCGGTTGCGGCGATAGTATTCAGCGGCAGCGTCTTTCGCCTGGCAGAAGACCCGGTAGACGTCCTGCGCGAGGCCGGGGCGCGCATGCAGCAGATCCCTGCGCACGACGATGGTGTGCATGATCGGGAAGATCGCGGTTCGCCGGTGATAGTCGCGTTCCAGTGGCTCGAAGTCGGGGAACAGCCGGGCGACGTTCGGAGATCCGTCGAGCACGCACTGTGGAACATTCGCCGAGAACAGGGCGTCGATTTCGCCCGCATCCAGCATGGCGCTCAGTGTCGTTCCCTCGGGTGTGGCGGTCACCTCGAGATCGGCCGGGTGCGGGTGCGGGATGAAATCAAAAGGGGGTGCGGGAGATTCGAGGCCGCCGATCACCCAGCGGTTCTGTTCGGGCTCGAATCCGTACTCGTCGGTGAGGATCCCTTTGGCCCACACGCCGGAGTCCTGGCCGTAGGTGCCGAATTCCCCGATGGTCCGTCCGGTCAGAGCGGCAGGGTGGGTGATGCCACTGTGGGTGTTGACGAAGATGCACGAGTGCCGGAACACCCGGTTCGGGAAGATCGGCAGCGCCACGTACGGCAATCCTGTTTCGAGCAGGCGCAGGTAGAACGTGAGCCCGAGTTCGGCGATGTCGAACTCGTTTCCGCGGATCAGCCGTTCGAAGATCTCCGGCAGGGTGGCCGCGGTTTCCATTGTGACAGCGCTGCCGTCCACACTGGCGCTCTCGTCGAAAAGCGCCCGGGTGGTGTCGTATCGGAAGCATCCGATGGTGAGAGTGCGGTTGGTCATGAGCGTGGATCTCCTTGTCGGCTCTACGCTTTCAACAGTTCTCCGTGACCGGGCCGGCTGTCCAAGACCATCTCCGCATCCGCCATACCGCGTAGGTATCGTGTTGCGGTGGACCTTCGTTTGCTCCGGTACTTCGTAGCGGTGGCGGAGGAGCGCAATATCGGCCGGGCGGCGAACCGCCTACACATGACGCAGCCGCCGCTGAGCCGGGCCATCCGGGAGCTGGAGGACGAATTCGGCGTCATCCTGCTCGAGCGCACCCCGAAGGGCGTCGTCCTGACTCCGGCCGGAGCAACGATGTACGACGAGGCGAGTGCGCTGCTGAAGCGAGCCGACCGGATCCGCGACCGGGTGACCGCCAGCGCGGGGTCGGCGACGCTCACCATCGGGACACTGGCGGATACCGCAGCGCACGTCGACGGTCGGCTGGTGGCGTTGTTCCGGGCACGCCATCCGCACGTCGATGTTCGCGTTCACGAAGCCGATCTCGGTGAACCGACCGTCGGGCTGCACGCCGGGCTCGTCGACGTGGCGCTCACTCGAACCCCCTTCGACGACAACGGAATCAGCATGCGCATCCTGCGCTCGGTACCTGTCGGCGTCGTGATGCGTGACGACGACCCGCTCGCCCATCGCACTTCGGTGTCGCCGGTCGACCTGGCCGGCCGCCGATGGGTCCGGTTGCCATCCGGCGCAGACCCGGCATGGACCGCCTACTGGACCTGCGGCGCGCACGACGACGCAGCACCGGCGATGCGGACGATCCAGGAATGCCTGCAAGCGGTCATATGGAACGGAACGTCGGCGCTCGCCCCGATCGACCAGCCGCTGCCCTCCGGCCTGGTCACCGTCCCATTCTCCGCTCGCCCGCCGAGCCATCTCGTCGTCGCGTGGCTGAAAACCGCTCACAACCCGCTGATCCGCAGCTTCGTCCAGATCGCCGAGCGCAGCTACAGTTCCCGCGACGAAGGCGGCGTCTGAGCGCGACATCCTGGGCACCATCAGCGGCGTAAGGGCCTGCTGGTCAAAGCGATCACGCTCGCCGCCCGCTCTCGATCTGTCGCCAATGCCGCCTCGTTGGGGGTCGGTTCCAGTCCCAGGAGGGGAAGGGCGAGGTCGGCGTTGCCCTCGTTCTCGTTCCACGCCTTATATGTCAACTGCGCCGGTGTTGCGATTGCGAACGCATCCCGCAGACCGGAGGTGATCATCGTCGCCAGCCTGTGATAGCCGGCCCGTGGTGCGGGCCACGATACGTTGTATGACCAGTTGTAGCTGTCGCGCCCGGCAGGCGGCTGCCAGCCCAGGTCGGTGATGTGCTGAAGGCCCGCGGCATCGGCTCGCACCTGGGGGTCGAGCATGCCGGGGCCGGGTAGTTCGGCGCACAGCTCGGTATCGGTCTGATAGAACTGCGCATATCGGCGCCGATCCGGGTTCGGTACACGCTCCCTGATGGACACAACCGCACCAGCAGGCAACACGGCTAACTGGTCGGCCAACCTATCGGTGAACTCGTCCCAGCCGATCATGACCGTTCTGCCTCGGCAAGCACGTCTCCCTCGTCATCGAGAGCCAACTGCTCGTTGGGCACCAGCTCCAGGTTCACCACGTTCGGAAGCGCTCTCAGCATGAGCGTCTGCTGCGGCCCGGCCCACCGCACCTGGGGGTATTCACCCGGGATCTGTGTGGTTGGTGCACCGAGGGCACCAGTAAGCGCATGCGTCATCCGCACGAATGCATCCCACACGCTGTCGGCCTCATCGGAGTCGCTGTCGGTCACCGACTGCACGATGTGGTGGGCTTGTCCGTCCCAGCCGTCGACTCCACCGCTATCCAGCCCGAATCCAACGTCAACGCTTACCGAATGGGGGCCGATCCGCTCGACATGCCATCCGAATTCTGCGGCCAGTTTCGGTACGTCAGCCAAACGCCACGACCAATGCAGCGACCGCAATCGAAGCGCCAACGCGACAATCTCAGTGTCGTCCAGCGCTCGCCACCTCGTCATAACCCGCCCTATCGTAAGTCGCCTTCACGCGACCTGGCCTGATCCGCCAATCCCAGCTCGCTGGTTGACGGGCGTTGTCAATCTTCTTGGTCGAGGCGCTGAGCCAGTCGTTGGTTACCAGCTGTAGCCGAACCGTGTGGTGGAAATCGATCAGCCGCAGGGTTGTTCGAGGACCGGCCCAGCGGATTTCGGAAACCCTGTCGTTGAGGTGAGCGGTCGGCTCGCCGAGGGATTCGGTCAATACGTTCGCCATTCGGGCATAAGCCGCCACTGTGTTGTCGCGGCTGTCCGGCGTATCAGCTGCCTGGGTGCTGACGGTAACTTCGACGCGTACCGCGTCGCCATCGAAGCCGATGATGTCGACGGTGTCCGGGCCGAGTGCGGCGGCGAATTGGACCCGGTCCGTCGAGTGGATCTGGGGTTCTTGCCAACCGAATACGATCACCAAGCGCAGCAGATCGTCCATTCGCCATGACCAGACCAGGGTGCGCAGTTTCTCGGCGAGATCGACGATCTCGTTGTCGGACAATGCGTGCCATCCGGTTGGTCGCGGCGTGGGCTGGGCGACGGGTATGTGGTCGGCGACGAAGAGGGGTTTCGACGCGGGGCGGACTGCGTGGCCCGTCGACAGTAATTCGGTGGCCGCCGCATAATCGAACGTCAGGTCGTCTTCGGAAGTGATACGGGCTCGCGGTGTTTCGGGGGGTGGTGTGCCGAATGTGAGGGTCGAATCCCACATTCGTGTCCTGGATTCTTCCAGAATTTTGCGTGCCTCCTCCAATGAGGCAGCGCTGGGCGCAGTGTCGCTTACCGTTGCGTCGGCTGACAGATGCCGACCGATGACAGTCAGTCCTGCTGCGCGGCAGCCGACTTCGACCAGCCCGATCGATGTCGAGATATCGAAAAAGGGGAGGGCATCAACGATGATGGACCATTCATCGGCGCCGGTGCGCAGCAGCGTGATGGTGGATGCACGAATTGACGGATATCGCGGGTGGTTCCGGACTCGGCACCCCAATTCGCTGCCCACTGCATCGTTCGCAGCACCCGAGGGGGCAAGCCCGATGACCGCCCGAAGTTCCTCCAGTTGGGCTTGATCGAGCCGACCAGTTGTGACCAGGCGAAACCGCCGCATCAGTTTCATTCGAGGCCTCCCGACGTTGCCTTCACGACTGCACTACGAGGCGATCGGGCGATGTGCCGCTGTCCAGCCACGCCGTTGCGATCTTTCTCGCGACGGCCCGATAGAGCATATCGTCGGCGCTGTCCTCCGACGCGATTACCAATGTGGCCTTGTTCAGGACCAACGTGTACTGACTGCCCTGAATATCGGTGTACCGGTAGCGAACTCGTTCCTCGTCTTCCTCAATTTTCTCGATTTCTGCGTACAGTGCCAATGTCATGGCCTCCTTGTCCCGAAGCTCGGATGACAACCGATCAATCCTGACGTGCCAGCCCGAGCAGTGGCAGGTGGAGGTCGCGTTCGTCCGCGTTCTTGTTCCATGCGGTGTAGGTCAAGGACCCCGGGGCGGTGATTCGGAATGCGTCACGGAGTCCGGTCACCACCATTGCCGCCAACTGGCGGTAGATGGCTGAAGTGACCGGCCATGGCAGTTCGATCCACCAGTAGGGGCCGTGGTCGGAATCGGGTTCCTGCCAGCCTGTCTCGGTGATCAAGCGGTGTCCTGTTTCGTCGGGCCGTGCGGAGGGATCGAGGAACTCATCGCCTACCAATTCGGCCAGTAGCTCGCTATCGGTCTGCGCGAACTGCGCGAACCGCCGGTGGCCCGGAGGGAGCCCCGCCTCTACGATCTTTACGATCGCGCCTGCGGGCAGTACAGCCAACTGCTCGGCCAGTCGCTCGGTGAATTCCGTCCAATCCATCATGTCAGGCCCTGCCGTTCGAATTCGATGGATCTGTCGAGAGCCGCCAGCGAGGCGTTCGTCTGATACGTCAGCTGGACAGTATGTGCGAGATTCAGATTGTTCAGGCGCAATGTTGTTGCCGGGAAAGCCCAACGGATTTCTGCGGCTTCCCCCGGCATACGGGAGGTTGGTTCGCCGAGGGCGCCGGTTATGGCCTCGTTCATCCTGACGAACGCATCATGCACCATTGCTCGGCCGCTCGCGTCCTCGCTCGCGGCGTCGGTCACCATCAACTTGATGTACTCGGCTACCCCGTCGCGGCCGTTTACCGAACCGCTGCTCAGCCCGAAACCGCAGTCGAGCATGACCCAATCCCCTCGGGTCATCAACACCTTCCAGTCGAACCTTGCCGCTATCGCAGGCACATCCCGCAGCTGCCACGACCAGTCCAACGACCGCAAGCCGGTAGCCAATTCGACTATCTCGTCATCGGTCAGCGCACGCCATCCCGTCATGGGTAAGGCAGAGGCCCGGTTGAGCATCTGGATTGAATACGGCTCCCCACTCGACGTCGTGCGGCTCGACGAGACCGAGACTCCCGCCCCAGGCCCAGGGCAGATCCGAATCGCCGTCCAGGCCTGCGG